>JANPIL010000044.1:0-6704 GCA_031424975.1 Sphingobacteriales bacterium | reverse complement strand
CTCGAGCGGTTATGATTCAGTTTGTGGCTCAAATGAGGCAAAACATATTCAGTAAAATCACTATCTGAAATGTAAACTGGCAGCTTGTTCATATCTGTGGGTTTGGACAAATATAGCTGAAATTCAACTAAACAAGTCCATAGTAAAGGTGACGTTAAAAATCATCGGATTTTGTTGGAAAGTGCCTTGTTCTTTAAAATAAGGTGATTCTGGTTTGACAGGTTTGGCGTTCCGAAAAGATACTGTTTTCATTGCTGAACGTGCCGAACGAGGCCAACCGCAACAATATCAGCGGCAACCCGCAGGGGTGGTGACTGGTAAGCATAGCGGATAAATCTAAGCCCACATTATCCGGCGTATTGAGGTTATCCGTAAGGATTCGGAACGGGATTTTTATCTCATAACAAAACCAAACCCGCCGCTTTTTGAAAGCAGCGGGTTTGGTTTTATTGAAACATACTATTTTGAAAACCGGCTTTCAGAGTGTTCCGCGCAGTTCCTGTTCGCGTTCTATGGCTTCAAAGAGTGCCTTGAAATTGCCCTTGCCGAACGATTTCGCACCTTTCCGCTGGATGATTTCAAAAAACAGCGTGGGGCGCGGCTCCACGGGCTTAGTGAAAATCTGCAGCAAATAGCCTTCCTCGTCCCGATCCACCAAAATGCCGAGTTCGCGCAACGGCGCGAGGTCTTCGTCAATTTCACCCACGCGGTTCAGCAGCGTATCGTAATAAGAACCCGGAACGGTCAGGAATTCCACGCCGCGCTGTTTCAACGCGGTCACCGTTTCAATGATGTTGTTCGTTGCCACGGCAATGTGCTGGATGCCCGGCCCGTTATGGAAGTCCAGGTATTCCTCAATCTGGGATTTCTTTTTTCCTTCCGCCGGTTCATTGATCGGAAACTTAATGCGTCCGTTGCCGTTGCTCATCACCTTGCTCATCAAGGCCGTGTAATCAGTGGAGATATCCTTATCGTCAAACGAAACCAACTGGCTGAAACCCATGACGTTGGCATAGAAATCAACCCAATGGTTCATCTCGTTCCAGCCCACGTTGCACACCATGTGATCCACGTATTCCAAGCCCACTGGTGGCGGATTGTAGGTGGGTTGCCACGCCACAAAGCCCGGCAGAAACGCGCCGCCGTAGTTTTTCCGTTCCACAAACAAATACACCGTATCGCCAAAAACGCGGATGCCGCTGCGTTTGGTTTCGCCATGGCTGTCGGTTTCGGTGAGGGGTTCAAGGTAGGGTGTGGCTCCACGCTTCACAGTTTCCTCAAATGACCGGGCCGCGTCGTCCACCCACAGGGCCACCACTTTCACACCGTCGCCGTGGTCGTCAATGTGCCTACCGATTTCGGTGCCGGGCTTGAGCGGCGAGGTCAACACCAGCCTCACTTTCCCTTGTGCCACCACGTAACTTTCGCGGTCGCGCAGACCGGTGGACAGGCCAGCGTGGGCGAGCGGCTGGAAACCAAAGGCAGTCTGGTAAAAATGCGCCGCCTGCCAGGCATTGCCCACGTACAATTCAATGTGATCGGTTCCGTTCAAGGGAAGGAAATCCGGCGACTCGGAAAGGTCTGCTGGGGCGGTGTTTTGCGTTTCCATAAAAATGATTTTAAGTTGGTTGATGAAACGGGCAGGTTTGGCCGTTTGAAAAGATACTGTTTTGGTATCCTTTGCGCGAGTCGTTTCACAAATAACGCAAACAAAATACATTGATTGCCCGGCTTTATTGGGGGAATGAATTGGCCAGCCTCGTCGGTATTCCCAAAGGGATTCCGGCGGAAAAATGAAACACGGATATTCACGAAAAGATATGCCGGGCGAAATAGTATCTTTTTTCAAGTGAAAACCTCTCGTGTTAGTAAATTGCCGCCGCCAAACCCGGAGCGGTTCACAACCCGGATTTATTCGAAAAGGACGGGCTTCCGGGCATCGGAAAATCAAAATAAAACACTTCACTTACCACTTCTTATGAAAATCCTGATTTTAAACGGCCCCAACATGAACCTGCTCGGTCGGCGTGAGCGGAATATCTACGGGAATATGTCGTTTGACACGTATTATGAAATTCTCCAAGGTCAATTTGCCGACGTTGAACTCACCTATTTCCAGTCCAACACCGAAGGGCTGCTCATTGACAAGCTGCACGAAACCGGCTTCACCTTCGATGGCATTATTTTCAATCCGGGCGGTTATGCGCACACCTCCATTGCCCTTGCCGATGCGGTGGCGGCCATCACCACGCCCGTAATCGAGGTGCATATTTCCAATGTGTTTGCCCGCGAGCCGTTTCGCCACCACAGCTACATCAGCCGCAATTGCGCGGGTGTCATCGGTGGTTTTGGCTTGGATGGCTACCGCCTGAGCATTGAGTATTTTATGCGGAAAGAAGGAAAATAGCCTTGGCTGCCAGCCAAATAGTATCTTCCGGAAAGCCCAAACCCCGCCGTCCGTCAAACGCCCCATGCACACCTTTTATCCCGGCCCGTCCAAAGTGTATCCGCAAGTGCGGCAGTATTTGCTGGATGCGTACGATTCCGGGATTCTGAGCGTGAACCACCGGAGCGGGGCATTCATGGAAATGTGCCAAAAAACGCTGCAATTGCTGCACGCAAAACTGAACATTCCAGACGGATACACGATTATTTTCGTATCGTCGGCTACGGAATGCTGGGAAATCATTGCGCAGTCGTTTGCGGGCAACGGGCAACCGGGTTTTCATTTTCACAACGGCAGTTTCGGCGCAAAATGGTTTGAGTATGCCCGCAAAATTCATCCGCAATCCAAGGCTTTTCCGTTTGGACTGGAAGAATCCGCGCACTTTTCCAATATTTCAGTGCCAAATGAAAACAATGTTTTGTGCTTTACGCAAAACGAAACCTCCAACGGTACGCAAATGACCGGCGAAACGTTGGCGGCTGCCAGACTTGAATTTCCAAAACAACTCATTGCCGTGGATGCCACTTCGTCGTTGGGCGGCGGGGATTTGCAAATTGCGGATGCCGACATTTGGTTTGCTTCGGTGCAAAAATGCCTGGGCCTGCCCGCCGGACTTGGCTTATTGGTGGCCTCGCCCAAAGCCGTTGAAACGGCTGAAAAAACCGGCGACCGGCGTTTTTACAACAGTTTCCTGTCCATGCGCGACAATATCCTGAAATTCCAGACGCACTGCACCCCTAATGTCTTGTCCATCTATTTGTTGATGCGCGTATTGGAATCCGTTGAAAATGTGAGTTTCATTGCCCAACGGCTCAAAAAACAAGCTGCCGGTTGGTACGGTTTTCTTGAGGCGCATCCGGTTTTGAATCCATTAATCCATAATCCGTCTGTCCGTTCCGATACGGTGATTGCCGTGTTGGCGGAGAAGGAAATAGTATCTTTTATGAAGCAAAAAGCCCGGGCCGCAAACATTGAATTGGGCAGCGGCTACGGCCAGTGGAAGGAAACAACTTTCAGGATTGCCAACTTCCCGGCCATTTACAGTCATGAAATCGAGGCATTGAAGCAAGTGCTTTCGGATGTTCATTGACTTGCACGCAAGAACCAACGGAAGCTGCCCGCCGCTATAAAAACCCATGGCCGGGTTTGGGGTTTTCAAAACATACTATTTTTGGCCGCACGGCAATGGAGACCGGACACCGGGCTACGGAGTTTTACAAACAGGATTTACGAAAGCAACTGCCGCCCCAACCATGCTCAACTTCAAAGAGATATTCTCCGTCACCCTGATTTTGTTTTCAGTAATAGACATTGTCGGCTCGATTCCGATTGTGATTGACTTGCGCAAGAAAAACGGCGTGATAGAATCGGAAAAAGCCACTTTGGTGGCCGGGGCCTTGATGGTGATTTTCTTGTTTGTGGGCGAATCCATCCTGAAACTTTTTGGCGTTGATGTGCAGTCGTTTGCCGTGGCCGGAGCCATTATCGTATTCCTGATCGGGATGGAAATGATTCTGGGGCGGCATATTTTTCGGCCCGACACTGATACTTCCGCCTCTTCGATAGTACCGCTGGCGTTTCCGCTCATTGCCGGAGCCGGAACCATGACCACCATCATCTCGCTCCGCGCCGAATACACCACGCCCAATATCCTGGTCGGCGTGCTGCTGAACTTGGTGATTGTCTATATCGTATTGCGTTCATCGGAATGGATTGGCCGAAAACTCGGCACGGCGGGTACCGAAATGCTGCGCAAAGTTTTCGGCATCATCCTGATTGCCATTGCCATCAAACTGATCAAGAGCAACTTGGGAATCAATTAAAAGCCCACATCAATCACCAGCGGCTGGAAGGTGTAGGTTTGCGTTTGCGGGAAATAAATGGCGCGGATACCGATTTCCAGTTGCGGCAACAGGCGCATAACATTGAAATTGGCGGACAAATCGAATCCGACAGACGTTGAATTGGTGTATTTTCCGTTGTTATCGGACAAGTTGGCCCAATCCGCAAAAAAATTGCCTTTCAACCGCTGGATATACAGCCAGCGGCCCAATATCCAGTCCGTATTCACTATCGGGAAGCGGTAATCAGCTGAGGCACCGACATAGTTATTGGAAGTGGTGTAGGCCGCGCCGCGCACAAACTGGATTGGCGCGGCAAACCGGTAATTGCTGCCCACATCTTCCCATTTATACGTTCCGCGCAGTAGCAAGCCGTGGTGCTTGAACAAGCCCGGCACAAAAAACCCCGCTTGCGCCACCGCTTGGCCGCCACTGTAATCGCCGCCCAACGGCGTGTGACGGTAGTTTAGCGTTAGTTGCTGACCCCATTTCGGAAACACATCGCGGTTGGCTTGCTTATGCAATCGGCTGTATTGCAGGCGGTAACGGATATCTTGCAGGTTGCCATTGCCCACATCCGTAAAGCGGCGCACGGGCAGGTTGTAATCCGAAACCTGCGTGAGCGAGGCGTAGGCGGAAAGAACCAGACTTTCGCGGAAACGCGAATGCGTAAGCGTAAACGGCAGCCGGAAACCGCCTGAAATCCGGTTTTCGCGCCAACGGTCGTTACGCAGACTGTCCAGCGGCTGGCGGCGGTCAATGTAGAGCGATGTTTGTCGTCCACTGCTGGAAACGCTTAAATCCAGTACCGGATACCAGCCTTGGTAGCTGGCACTGGCACTGTAGCTGCCCGTGCGCTGGTTGGCATCGTAGCTGTAGCCGGTTTGCACGGCCAAGGTACTCAACAAATCCTGTGAGATGGCCCCGACAAAAAGTTCGCTGCCGGTGCTGCTCAGCACCGGCCCCCAACTATACGGATTGATGAGATTGGCCGCCCGGCGGAACGGCTTGGCGGCATACGTCTGAGCACCAGCCATTTTCAGCAGGTTTTTCCCGCCTTCCTGCACCATCAGCGGGCGGTAATACGCCACGCTGCGGTTGGGCAGGTTCTCCAGCGGAATCCATTGCGCGGAGTCGTTGGGCATGGTGGCAATGCGGAAGCCTTTGGGTGTGAAGTCGTTGAAAGCCAGTTCGTTGCTATCCGGCGAAACGGCCACGTTATACGCCCCGAACTTGCGCGAAGTAACTTGGAATTTTCGGCCCGTGGGCAGGTGCAGGGCGTAAATATTGTCAATCCCCGTGAACGGCGAATTGTAAAAAACGTAACCGCCGTGCATGACCGGATGCGCAATGTTTTCATCGCCAAACGGAAACCGCGTCACCGTATGAGACTGCAAATCAAACACATTCAGGTTTTTGCCGCTGCCATCCAGCGAAACCGCCACAATTTTTTTGCCATCGGGCGAGAAACGCGGCATTTGAAATAGTATGTTTTGAAAAGGCAAAACCTGCCCATTGGCCAGCCTGAACGTGTTTGTGTCAGCACTGATTCTGCCCGTTCGCGCATCCAGCAACCGCAGGCGGCACAGGTTTTCCGGGGTCACTTCCACGGCAACCACCGTTTTGCCATCCGGCGACAACGACGGGGCAAACAGCCGCGACCGGTGCGTGAGCTGGCGCAGTTTTCTGGTTTTCACATCGTAGGTTTTCACCACCAGATAATCGCGCAAGCCCCAGCGCGGATCAAAATGATGCTCGCCCCACACGATTTTGCCCGCCGCCACCGACAGCATTCCGTTGTTGGGATTGTTGGTGCTGCTGTTGAATTCGGTGGTTCCCGGCGTAAAAATCCGTTTCTCCGAGTGGGAATTTCCCCTTCCGGGATCTGCATCCAAAATAGTATCCCCGCTAAAGACGGAGCTTTCAGCTTTCAGAATGCCCAAACCCGCCCGTTTTTTCAGCGTCACGTAGGTTTCAATATCCGCCAAACCCGACTTTCGGCAGACAATTGTTTCATTGTCAAGGTATTGCGGGAACTCGTAATTGGTCTGGACGCGGTTTTTGGCGGTTGCCAGTATGGTGGCCGGCGTTTCGTTGAGTTGATCCAATTGATTGCGCCACAGCCCGGCGAGTTCCTTGGTGGTTTCGGTGTATAACTGCTCCACTTTCAGGCCCGTTTCCTTGCGGATGGCACCTGAAAACGAAAACGGCTCAATTGGAAAGTTGTAATGGCGCGTCAAGATTTTGCCCCACGCATCGGCATCGTGGTGGCGGCGCAAGTGCGAAGTCATGAAATAACCCAGCACGTAATGATTGGGAATCAGGTCTTTATACGAACGGCAATATGCTTTGGCATACCGGAACGCGCCGCCCGTGAGCAGCCGCGTCCTGAATTCAAGGTCAAAGCGCGGAACCCG
>JANPIL010000043.1:0-2218 GCA_031424975.1 Sphingobacteriales bacterium | reverse complement strand
TTGCGCCCACCCAGCAGGGTCAGAAACTGTATGCGAGTGCCAGGAAAGTGTCGGTGAGGACGGGCGACCTTTGGAAGAAATATTTCGGGTGCGCCGGGAAACGGGGCTGATAGCTTGGGATGTCCCCCTTTTTTGGGAGTGTGCGCAGGCTGGCGGGTTGGTTCGCCTCAGTTCAACCGGAATGGCACGACCATCGTGAACTCGGGAATGCGGACGCGGAACTGCTTGCCGTCCACGATGCGTTCCATCAGGTAGTTGCCTTTCATCTTGCCGATGCTGCTTTTCAGGTTGCAGCCCGACACGTATTGGTGTGTTTCGCCCGGCTCCAGCACGGGTTGCAGCCCCACCACGCCTTCGCCCTCCACCTCGCGGATAATGCTGTTGGCATCGTGGATGTACCAGTGGCGGCGCAGAAGCTGCACCGTGTATTCGCTGCAATTCTCAATGCTGATTTTATACGTGAACACGTAATGATCCTGGGTCGGGCTGGAATATTCCTGCTGGTATTCCGTTGCCACAGTCACTTTCACGCCTTCCGTTATTTCGGTTGTCATAGCCGCGTGGTTTGATGGATATCGTAAAGCCGGTTCAATATACGCATAGTTTTTTATTTCCGTACAAGCCCCGGTGTCAAAAAATTCGTGCGGGGGCAATGCCCGCCCGTTGGCTATTCGTGGTTAGTTTCCTATGTTTGTGTTGGCAATGCCCGGCTTTTGCCAGCCATCCACACTTCCGTCATCTCACAATTCCGCTATCTATGGACGTAAAGATCGAGCAATCCTGGAAGGAACACTTGCATGGCGAATTTGAAAAGCCATACTTTACGCAACTTATCGGTTTTGTCAAGCAGGAATACGCAACGCAGTCAATATACCCGCCCGGCAACCGGATTTTCCACGCCTTCGATGCCTGTCCGTTTGATAAAACGAATGTGGTGATTTTGGGGCAGGATCCGTACCACGGGGCCGGACAAGCCCACGGATTGTCTTTTTCGGTGAACGACGGTGTGCCCGTGCCACCCTCGCTCCAAAATATATACAAGGAAATCAGGGACGACTTGGGCAAGCCCGCGCCCAAATCGGGCAACTTGACGCGCTGGACGCAGCAAGGTGTGCTGCTGCTCAACGCTACACTGACCGTACGCGCCAATACGGCTGGCTCGCACCAGAAAAAAGGCTGGGAGGAATTTACGGATGCCGCCATCAAAGCCGTTTCAGACCAGCGCGAACACGTGGTGTTCATGCTTTGGGGGGCTTACGCGCAAAAAAAGGGAGCCATCATTGACAGCGAAAAACACTTGGTGCTCAAGGCCGCGCACCCGTCGCCGTTTGCCGCCGACAAGGGTTTTTTCGGCTGCAAGCACTTCAGCCAAGCCAATGCGTACCTGAGGCAACATGGCCTGCCGGAAATAGAATGGTGAAATGGCATTGTTTTTGAAAGGTGGCGATAGCGACCCGTAATGCGGAATCCGCGCCCGACACCGGAAAACAGCCAGACCAACACACTTGAACCAACACAACCGCAACCCACCCATGAAGCACCCGGATTTTGCCGCCGCCGCGCGTTTTTTCAGCAATTACCGCTACCGGCTGTTTGCGGTGGGGCTGCTGTTTCTGTATGGTTGCGAACTCACCAACGAGGAGGTGCTCAATTCGCGGGCGGCTTTTGTGGGCAGTTTCAGCATGAACCAGACGTGCCGGGGAGCCAATAGCTCGACCGACAGATACACGCTGCGTATCAGCCAAGGCAGCGGCGGCAACACGATTATACTGGAAAACATGGCACCTTTCGCCACCCAAATCGTGGCCACCGTGGCTGGCAATACATTGACCATCAGTCCGCAGAATGTGGCATTTTCGGGACTTGCCCGGCAGGCCACAGTCTCCGGCTCGGGCACGCTGACCGACGGCAGCGTGCTGGAAATAGATTTTGACTACGACTTTGGCGGCAACAACAGTTGCGGTGCCACCGGCTTCAAACTATAGCAAATTCGCCATTGACCGAAAATGGGGAAATTATTGCCCAATCTTGGGGAGGGGTTTGGGCTTTTGAAAAGCTGAAAGCCCCGTCTTTAGCGGGGATACTATATTCGGTTTACGGAAAGCAACAGCCAACGCAGGCAGGTTTCGGCTCTCGGAAAAATACTAATGCCTGAAAAATAATAATTTGTCGGACGGGCAAACGGCGGGTCGTGGGTCACGAACCACCGAAACCCCCC
>JANPIL010000042.1:0-11747 GCA_031424975.1 Sphingobacteriales bacterium | reverse complement strand
CATGGAAGATGAATTGAGTACGAATGTAATATTTTATCAAAAATAAAAAGAATATTTCTGTTTTTACAACATTCAGCGGCTATTTTTTTATTTTGCATACGTTAGGTTATGTAATGTTCACTGACAATCAGGCAGTTGGTGCATATTAAACCTGTATTTGCGCCAAAATTGGTACGTGATTACGGGTTGAGATGCCGGTTGTGTTGCCGGCTGCCGCCATTGTGCGTTTGCCCGCCCGAAATAGTATGAATTTCAAGTCCCAAACCCCCACGCCTTGCAATCCAGCGCAATCCTGCCCGAAGCATTCGCCCAGCGGATGCGGCACAAACTCAACGATGATTTTGAAGATTTTGCCGCCGCGCACCACCACGAGGCTCCCGTAAGCATCCGGCTGAACCACGCCAAGTCAAGTGCCGGAAAGGACTCTCCGGCAAAAGTTCCGTGGGTCAAAGGCAGCCTTTACCTGCCCGGAAGGCCGCCTTTTGCCCTTGATCCGCGCTGGCACGGCGGAGCGTATTACGCGCAGGAGCCAAGTTCGATGTTTCTGGAGCAGGCTTGGAAAACAGTATGCCCGCAAATTGCCAAACCTCCCGTAGTCTTGGATTTGTGCGCCGCCCCCGGTGGCAAAAGCACGCACTTGGCCAGCCTGCTGCCCGAAGGCGGTCTGCTGGTTGCCAACGAGGTGATAAGGCAGAGGGCCCACATCCTGGCCGAAAACGTGACCAAGTGGGGAACCGGCAATGTGATTGTGACCAACAACGACCCGCAGAATTTCGGGGTTTTGACCGGTTTTTTCGATGCCATTCTGATTGACGCGCCGTGTTCGGGCGAGGGTATGTTCCGCAAGGATCCGGCGGCCATGCACGAATGGTCAATGGCCAATGTGAAGCTGTGCGCCGAGCGGCAGCGGCGCATCATAGCCGATGTCTGGGACGCGCTGAAGCCCGGCGGTTTCCTGATTTACAGCACTTGTACGTACAGCGAACAGGAAAACGAACAGCTATTGGCGTGGCTTGCAGAAAACCATGAGGTGCAAGGCGTTGATTTGCAGCCTGATGCGGATTGGAACATTCTTGAAACTGAAACGAATGGCTTGAAAGGCTACCGGTTTTATCCGCACCGGCTCCGGGGCGAGGGCTTGTTCATGGCGGTTGTGCGCAAACTGGACGGGGCAACCGCCAGCCCGAAGAAAATGAAAAAGGCCAACTGGCAGGCCGCCTCGCGCAAGGAAAAGGAGTTGGCGGCGGCGTGGGTGCGGCAGCCCGAAACCCGCGATTGGCTGCACTGGCAGGATAAACTACTGGCCTTACCCGCTGGCTGTCAGCCACTTGCCGAGAAACTGGGCCAGTACCTGCGTCTTGTGAATGCGGGCGTGGAAGTGGCCGGACTGATTCGCGACCAAGCCAATCCGCTGCCCGCGCTGGCCTTGTTTGCGGATGTACAAACCGGTGCGTTTGCCACCGAAAACCTGGATTTGGAAAATGCGCTGCGTTTCCTGAAAAAGGAGGAAGCCAGCCTGGCGCACGGAACCGGCTGGAAACTGGTTCGCTACGAAAACCTGCCGCTCGGCTGGGTGAAACAAATCGGCCACCGCGCCAACAATTATTTCCCCAACGAATGGCGGCTGCGCATGGACTGGCGCGACGTGGAAAAGCAATTGGCGGCCGGAAAGATGCGCTTCGAAATCTGAGCCAAAATAGTATCTTTTGAAAACGGCAAACCCGGCTTGCCGTTTAAAACCCGCGCCGCGTGGCGCACGGAGGTTTGGCCCTTTTGAAAGATACTATTTTGCGGGGCTGAATCTGGCAAAAAAATCAAAGGTGCCTTTGGCGTATTCCAGCACGCCGGTTTCGTGGTTGCGGCCCGGCAGCCGCACCAATTCCACTTGCGTGGCTCCGCGTTTTTGCATCGCCGCCAGCGCGTCTTCCGAGTTGAAGTAGAACACGTATTGGTCGTCATCGCCGTGGTAGAGGCGCGTGGGTGTTTGCGGTTTCCAGTCGTGCACGTCATTGTCTTTTACGGCGTTGATGAAACCCGTATCCGAGCCGTCGGCGATTCCCTTTTTAAAACCTTCCGTAAATGTCATGTTCAGGCTCACAGCCACATTCGCGCCGCTTTGCCGGGCTTGCACTTCGGCGGCATACGGCTCCTTGAAGTAGAAACTGGCAGGCCGGTTCAATTTGTAAAGCCTGTCGTAGGTGAGCAGCACCCACACGTATGAACGGTTGAAATCGGCCTGTCCTGCGGTTGTTTCATTGATCACATGGCTCATGAAACGCGACTTGTGGTAGGCTCCGGCCCCGCACGTGGAGGCCGTGAGCGGAAACTCGCCCGGAAACTTCTCCTCCAGCATTTTTTGCAGCGAAAGGGTGGCAAATCCGCCTTCGGAGTAGCCGCTGATGAAAAGTTTTTCAAATGGAATTTTTCCGGCTTGCAAAAACTCTCGGCTGGCCCGCAACATATCCACGCAAGCCGAGGCCAGCGTCTGCCGGTGTTCGTAAGGGTGCGGAACGCTCTTGGAAGCCCCGTATCCGATGTAATCCGGACACACGACCACGTATCCCGATGAGGCCAGTGCCGAGCCGTAACTGTAGGCCTCGCTGCCGCGCTGGTAATTGGAGGGTGCGTCGTTGTCGTTGACAATGGTTCCGTGCTGCAAGCTGACCACGCCCCTGATGTTGCCGGTGGCCGGTATAATCAACGCACCCGAAGCCTCAATCAGGGTGCTGTCGGCGTTTGGTGTCTTGTAAACGATGCGATGGACGCGCACCGGATAAGTGGCCTCCACACCCAGCAGCGCATCCAGCCCGAACAGGCGGCTGCTGATTTGGCTGGCCGTATATTCGCCAACCAGCCGGTTGCTGACCAAGTATTGGTTATTGGAATTCGGATTGATTTCCTCGGTTTGCTTGGGCTGGCAGGCGGTGAAACCGATGGCAAGAATGAGCAGAAGCCGGATAACCGTGGAACTAAACATGGTTTTTGGCAAGGTAAATGGTGGATAACTGTACGTGTAGCAACGGAAAATCCGGGTTTTTCGTTTGCCAACCCGCTGTGAGTGAGTAGAAAAAATGGCTTCCCTACACAATTTGCCCGATTCCGAACGCCACCACAAACACCAAGGTGGTCAGTGCCATCTGCTTCAAGTACGGGTCAATGTGGCCGCCACGCGCCACGCCCAAGCCATTGCGGATCATGAGCGGCAAGGCCAGCAGAAACAAAAACTGCCAAGGGGTGTGGTAAGTCAGAATAGTATGGACGAAAGCGCACAAACCCGCCGTTGCGAGTAGCAGCCAATGGTAAGCCACGGCTCTGCCGCGCCCCAAACGCACCGGAATGGAAAACTTGCCCGCCTTCCGGTCTGATTCAATGTCGCGGATGTTGTTCACGTTTAGCACGGCCACCGAAAGCAGGCCGCTGGCTGTGGCCGGCAGCAGCAGCAGCCAATGCATGGTTTGGGCATGGAGGTAAAATGTGCCCAGCGTGGCCACATATCCGAAGAAAACCAGCACCGAAATGTCGCCCAAACCCGCATAGCCGTACGGCTTCTTACCCGCCGTATAAGTCACCGCCGCCACGATAGACAGTATGCCCAAGCCGAAAAACACGGCGATTGTCTGGTACGAGGCACTATGCAAGGCTTCATAAAGCAGCCATACGCCCGAAAACAAAGCCAGCACCGAAAACAGAACCACCGCCCGCAGCATGGATTTTTGTGGTATTGCGCCGCTCTGCACGGCGCGCGTGGGGCCGGTGCGTTCCGCGCTGTCGGCTCCGTGGATGCTGTCGCCGTAGTCGTTTGCCAGGTTGGAGAGTACTTGCAGCAGAACCGTGGTGGCAACGCACAGCCAGAATACGCGCCACTGGAACCGGCCCGCCGCCGCCGCCAGAAAACTCCCCATGCCAATGCTGGCCAGCGCGAGCGGCAACGTGCGCGGCCGCATGGCCGAAATCCAAGGGTTCATGGGTTTGGACGGTTGGTGTGGAAACGATTGTACGCAGTAGCACACGCTTCAGCTTGTGCGAAACCGCAGGTTTGGGCTTTTGGAAAGATACTATTTTGCAACGTGTTTTTTGGCCTTCGGCCAAGCGAGTCGCAGACTCGGAACCAGTCGTCACGCGTCGCAGACGCGCGACACTGGCGCAAACCTGTGAGGTTTTTGAAACCTCACAGGTTTCTTGGGCGGGTTTGGCCTTTTGAAAACATACTATTTTGCCATGTGTTTTCTGTCAGGTGAAAACCATAAAAAAGCCTCCGTCGGGAGGCTTTTTTATGGACTATCCATTCCTGAAAACTCACGCGCCAACGGCAGCCAGCAAGTCCTTGTCCAGCGGTTTTACCTTTGACGGAAAAAACTTCACCAGTTCGCCTTTCTCATTGACCAGATACTTGCAGAAATTCCAGCTCGGGGCTTCGTCGTTCCAGCCGTTGAGTTCCTTTTTGCTCAGCCATTGGTAGAGCGGGTGCTGGTCATCGCCCTTGACGGACACTTTCTCGAACATCTGGAATTTTACGCCGTAGTTCTTCTTGCAGAACGCCTGGATGTCGTCGTTGGAGCCGGGTTCCTGGCCGCCGAAGTTATTGGCCGGAAAGCCCAGTACCACCACCTTGTCGCCATATTGCTCGTGCAGTTTTTCCAGTTCGGCATATTGCGGCGTGAATCCGCACTGCGAGGCCGTGTTCACAATTAGCACTTTTTTGCCCTTGTACTGGCCCAGGTTTACTTCCTTGCCATCAATGGATTGCACCTTGAAGTCGTACAGGGTTTTGGCGGGCGGCGTGGCCGCATCGGGGCGAGATTTGTTTTCGGCGAGCATGAAGCAGGAGGATAAGGCCACGGTGATGGCCAGGAGTGCGAATGTTTTCATGATTTTCAGGGATTTTGGTTGCATAAACGTATAACCTATTTTTTGCGGATAAGTTTCCGGGCCGAAATAGTATCTTTCAAAAAGCCCAAACCCCGCTGGTAAACAATGAATCCTGACGATGCCAGATTTTCAAATCCGTTCCAGCATCAGCACCGATTCCGTTTTCAACTCCTCGGTCAAGGGCACTTTCTCGCCGTCAATCGTTGCCTTGTACAGCGACAGTTCGGCTGATTCGTCGCTGTCAAATGTGAGCAAGTAGTAAAGCACACTCTCGCCGTCTTCGTCTTCCATCGTGATTTTGACGGCGGTTTTGTCCCGGCCCTTGATTGTCAGTTTCACCACCTGCCACGTGCCGGTGTCGAGCACAGCTTTGCTGTCGGGGTCTTCTTCGCTGAACGTGCCGTTGGCCTGGAACGACATTATGGTTTCGCCTTCCTGGTCGGCACTCACCCATTGGCCGGCCAGCCGCTGGGTGTTGCTGCGGCGCGGCGGCGAGGCGGCGGCTTTTTCGGTTTCCTCAACGTACAGATCCACCTCGCCGTTGTCGCTCACTTCAAACGAATAATTGCCGGTTTCGAGTTCGTAGTACGATTCGCTGTTGCCTTCCACAAAGCCCACGGTGGCGGCTCGCTGGCTCAGTTTGGTTGTACCTCCGGGAGCCAGCCTGCGCTTGTCGAGTTTGGCTTCGCTCCAAATACCTGTGGCGGGGTTGTTGTCGATGAAAAACGAGATGGCCTGTTTGGTCAGGTTGCGCACCACAATGGGTTGGGCTGCCGGGGCCGCCGGCGCGGTTTGCGATGCCAGCGTGCCTTTGAGTTGCGGCACGGCGTAGGTTCTGGGCGTTTGGCTGCGGATGCCTTCGCGGGCCAGTTCGCTGCGTTGGGAGGCCGACAGGCCCAGGTTGAACATCCGCATGGTTTTCTGGCGGGCATCGTCAAACATTTTCACCCAACTGTTGGTGGGGTTTTTTATCAGGTTTTCGCGAATGAAATAATGCGTGAAATGCCCGCCCATGTCATCATCAGACCACGCATATTCGCCTTCCGTGGAGCCGGACATATGCAGCATACCCGTGTAACGGCTAAACAAATCGCGGTAGACGGCGTCAAAACGGCCTTCTTGGGCGGGCGAGGTGTTGCGACTGAGGCTTCTGGAAACGGCCCCGCCGTTCACGTCGTTGCTGCATGCATCGGTCATAAGTATCTTCAGGCGGGCGGGCTTGGCATTCAGGATGTTTTGCAGCGTGGATCTGGGCAGGTCTTTCTCGTCGGATGTGGAAAGGAATGTCTTGCCGTTTTCCATACCGCCGTGCCCCGAAAAGTAAAACCAAACCACATCGTTGGGGCCGGCATTCAGGGCATTTAGGGTAGCATTGATGTTTTTGAGGGTGGCTTTGCGGCCTTGCAGCAGCGTCCGCTCCACGTTCACGATGTTGCGTTTTTCCAAGATGTCCAGCAGCCGGGTCATGGTGGCCAGATCGAAGCGGACACTCTGGGCAATCTTGTTGTTTTCCGGCGATTCATAATCGTCGCAGATCACCAGCAGCATTTTCAGGGTGGGTTTGTTCTGGGCAAGAGCCGCAGGCCCGGCAAGCAGAAGCAGGCACGCAATGCGTAAATACTGCCAGGCAAGTAGGTGTTTTTTCATGTTAAAGATGAAATGGAAGTTTAAGATAGGTAAAGGGGAAAGACAAAGTTAGCGGAATGGTTGCGGATATGGCGACCGGGGGTTTGAATTTGTATTCCCGGCAAAGGCAGGTTTGGCCTTTTTGGAAGATACTATTTTGCCAACTGTTCTTCTGCGGACTATGGACTGTTGGCCGTGAACCAATCACATCCTTTCCGGCACGCGGATGCCCAGCAGTTGCATCCCTTTTTTGATGGTTTTCCCCGTTTCGGCGGATAGGGCAACGCGGAAGCTCATTTTTTCGGGCGTTTCGGCCTTGAAAATCGAAACGGCATCGAAAAAGCGGTTGTAGGCTTTTGCCAGTTCGTAACAATACTGCGACACGAGTGAAGGCGCAAGGCGTTCGGCGGCGGCATGGATTGTGCCCGGAAACTCGTTGAGGAGGATGACCAAATCCTTTTCGGCTTCGTGCAGCGCGTACTCGGCCGGGAAACCGGCCGGCGAAAATTCCTTCGATTTACGCACAATCGCCGAAACCCGCGCGTGGGTGTACTGGATGAAAGTAGCCGTGTGGCCGTTCAGTTCAATGGATTCCTTCGGGTCGAACAGCATCCGTTTGGCGGGTTCCACTTTCAGCAGGAAATATTTCAAAGCCCCCACGCCAATCATTTCGCACAAGTCATTGAATTCCTGCTCGTCAAACTCATCAACCTTGCCCAGTTCGCGCACCATTTCCTTCGATTTTTCCACCATTTCCTGCATCAAATCATCGGCATCCACCACCGTTCCCTCGCGCGATTTCATCCGTCCCGACGGCAAATCAACCATGCCATACGACAAATGGTGCAGCCCGCCGGCGTATTTGCGGCCCAGTTTTTTCAAAACAGCAAACAAGACCTTGAAATGGTAATCCTGCTCATTGCCAACCACATACACCGATTTTTCCGTCGGAAAATCGTGGTGTTTCAAATCGGCCAGCCCCAAATCCTGCGTAATGTACACCGATGTGCCATCCGGGCGGAGCAGCAGTTTTTCGTCCAATCCTTCGGCGGCCAAGTCCACCCAGACCGCGCCGGTTTCGCGTTTTGAAAAGATATTATTTTCCAGCCCCTCATTCACGATTTCCTTGCCCAGCAAATACGTGTCTGATTCGTAGTAGAACTTGTCGAAGTCCACGCCCATGCGTTTGTACGTCACGTCAAAACCGGCATACACCCAGCCATTCATGGTTTTCCACAAGTCCACCGTTTCCGCATCGCCCTGTTCCCATTTGAGCAGCATCTGCTGGGCTTCGTGTATGAGCGGGGCTTGTTTGGCGGCGGTTTCCGCATCCAAACCCGTAGCCTTCAAGGTTTCGATTTCGGCCTTGTAATGCTGGTCGAACAGAACATAGTATTTGCCCGCCAGATGGTCGCCTTTCATACCTGCGGTTTCGGGCGTTTCGCCGTTGCCAAATTTCTGGTAGGCCAGCATGGACTTGCAAATATGGATGCCCCGGTCGTTGACGATGTTGGTTTTCACCACCCCGCAGCCGCTGGCTTTCAGGATTTCGGCAATGGAATAACCCAGGAAATTGTTGCGCAAATGCCCCAGGTGCAGCGGCTTGTTGGTGTTTGGCGATGAGTATTCCACCATTACTTTCCGTCCGTTGGCGGGCTGGAAACCGTAATCACCATCGGCGGCGATGGCTTGGAAAACCCGCAGCCAGACCGTATCCGAGAGCGTGAGGTTCAGGAAACCCTGCACCGCGTTGAAACGGCTCACCGCATCTGATTTGCCTTGCAGGTACGCACCGATCTGCTGGCCCACTTCCACGGGGTTTTTGCGCAGTTGCTTGGCCACCGGAAACGTGACAAACGTGTGCGAGCCTTCAAATTCCTTGCGCGTGGCTTGCAGCAGGATTTCATTGGCGGGGATGTCAATGGAAAATAAATCGCCAACGGCTTGGCTGATGAGTGTTTGCAGGGTCTGGTCGGGAGACATAAATTTAATTCAGAATTCAGAATTCAAGATTCAGAATCGGTGTGGGTTTGGGCTTGGAAAAAGATACTATTTTTTGAAATGATTTTCGCGGTTTTCGCGTTGCAAAGATTGTGATTTTTATCGCTACTTTCGCACCTTAGTTATCCATCCTCACCATCCGGAGACATTCATGGACGCAGCAAAAAGATTTGACCAACTGGATGCATTGATGGTGGATTTCATCAAGGAATCTTCAAAAACAAGGCAGGAAATACGCGCCACCAACCAACGCCTTGACCAAACAAACCAGCGATTCGACCAGTTGCTGAAAATAATGGGCGACGGCTTTGAAAAGGTTTTCCAAGTGCTTGACGAAACCAACCAAAAATTGGACAAATATGCCGAAAGCCTGCATTATACAATTGAAGCTGAACGCCGGAATGCCACGAAGAACTGGAAGGCCGGGTGAAAACCCTTGAAAGCATTGTGCTGAATCGCGCAAGCTGAACAACCAAGCCGACTTTTGTGAAAAAAATATCCAAAAAGTAATCCATCCAACCAATCACCCAAAACCGAGACACGACTAAGCCGCCGATGAACACAGCAACCACGCGGGGAAAGAAAAACCCCTCCAAGCCCAAGTTGAAAATGCCGCCGATGAAAAGTTACATTGACTTGGTGGAGCAAACTTTTGAATTCCCGGAGGAGTTGCGCGTGGATAACAACGAGTTACTGTTCAATGAAGTGCCGCTCATGGATATTATCCGCGAGTATGGCACGCCGCTGAAACTGACCTACCTGCCCAAAATCAGCGAGCATATCCAGTATGCCAAGGAGATTTTCAACGCGGCCATCAAGAAATTCGACTACCAGGGCACATACACATATTGCTACTGCACCAAGTCGTCGCATTTCCAGTTTGTGCTGGAGGAGGCCCTGAAAAACGACATCCATATTGAAACTTCCTCGGCCTACGACATCCCGATTATCCGGGCGTTGGAAAAGGACGGCCTGATGGACAAGTACCGGTACATCATCTGCAACGGCTACAAGCGTCCGTTATACACGCAATACATTTGCGAATTGCTCAACGACGGCTTCAAGAATTGCATTCCGGTGCTCGACAATATGAAGGAACTCGACACCTATGACCAGCACGTGAATGTGCCCATGCAACTGGGTATCCGGGTGGCCGCCGATGAGGAGCCGAATTTTGAGTTCTATACCTCCCGGCTCGGCATCCGCTACAGCGACATCACCGAATTCTACAAGACTCGCATTCAGGGCCACGCCAAGTACAAGCTCAAGATGCTGCATTTTTTCATCAATACGGGCGTGAAAGACACGGCGTATTATTGGAGTGAACTGAGCCGGTTCGTGTACAAATACTGCGAACTGAAAAAAATATGCCCCGAACTCGATACCATCGACATCGGCGGAGGCTTCCCGATCCAAACCTCGCTGCAATTCGAGTACGACTATGAGTATATGTCGGAACAGGTGATTGAAAACATCCAGTGGATTTGCGAGAAAAACCACGTGCCGGTGCCGAATATATTTACTGAATTCGGCAGTTTCACGGTGGGCGAAAGCGGCGCGGTGATTTATTCGATTCTGGATCAGAAATTGCAGAACGACAAGGAGTTGTGGTACATGATTGACGGCTCGTTTATCACGCAACTGCCCGATTCGTGGGGCATGAACCAAAAGTACATCATGCTGGCCATCAATAACTGGGACAATCCGTATCATAAGGTGAACCTGGGCGGCCTGACGTGCGACAGCCTGGATTATTACAACTCGGAGGCGCATATTTCGGAAGTGTTCCTGCCGCAGATTGAGGAAAACGAGCAACTGTACCTCGGCTTTTTCCATACCGGTGCGTACCAGGAATCGCTGGGCGGCTACGGCGGCATCCAGCACTGCCTCATACCCGCGCCCAAGCACGTGATTATTGACCGCAACGAGAAAGGCGAAATCGTGACAAAATTATTCGCGCCCGAACAGACCAGCGATGCCATGCTGAAAATACTCGGCTATAAATAGGTTACAAAACAGCGGGCTCGGATTACAAACAAAAGGAAAACAATGAAACATTACATTGTTAGCTGCGTTCATTACCTTGAAATTCAAGAGCCATTCCGCAAACCGGAAATTATTTCGTTACTTTGGTTAATCAAAAAAATAAAATCTCCCAACCCATGAAAAAAGCCTTGTTCATCGGATTATTGGCCGTTGCCACACTTTCGGCCTGTGCCAAGAAATACACTTGCCCCACGTATTCAAAAGCCAACGGTACCGAGAAACCGCACACGGATGAGTCGAAAACGGAAAAAGGCAATAATTGATTGCTTTTTACGCCTTTCCGCAACCGGCAGGTAAGATTCCGGGCTAAATTGCCCAAACAATAACCCCACTCCCCGCACAAACCGGCGTTGCATACACGCTTCCGGTTTGGCGGGTTTGGCGTTTCCAAAAGTTGCAAATCCCGATGAAAGCGGGAATACTATTTTCGCCGGTGCGGAAATAGGCGTGGTTTCCATTCGCTATCGGTAAGCCTCTGGGTTCTTGATTCCCGGCCCAATCCATTCCCGTGGACACCGGTTGGGTTTGCCCTTCAAAAAACATACTATTTTGCCGCCATTCAGCCGCAAACAACGCGCAACCAAAATCCATGCACAAGTTTTTCATAGTCGGCGGAGCCATTTTGGGTGGCGTGGGTGTGGGTTTGGGGGCTTTTGGCGCGCACGCGCTGCGCCCTATGTTGGAAGCCGCCCAACGGATGGAAACCTTTGAGACCGCCGTCAAGTACCAGTTTTACCACGCGCTGGCGCTGTTGGTTATCGGGCTGCTGGTGTCCAAGATCGACAACCGGCTGATCCGGTACTCGGGCTACTTGATGTTTTGGGGCACGCTGGTTTTCTCCGGATCGCTGTACGTGTTGTGTTTTACCGGCATCCGGTGGCTGGGAGCCATCACCCCGGTTGGCGGCGTGCTCATGATTGCGGGCTGGGGTTTGCTGGCATGGGCGGCAATGTCCAGTCCGGAAAAGGGAAGCAAGAAATAGTATGTTTTAAACACGCCAAACCTGCTCATTCAGATAGCGTGAAAGCTTCCCTTTGAAGTTGGGGGCTACCGCTTTGGCAGCACATTTCCCCGCAGATACAACCGTTCCGAGCCGCCGCTTGAATTTGAAATGACCGTGATGGTCTTGCTCTGCCCGTTCAGCGCATCACCGCTGTCAAACGTAACGGTGACCCCGCCCGGTTGGCCGGGCATGATTGGTTGGC
>JANPIL010000041.1:0-5448 GCA_031424975.1 Sphingobacteriales bacterium | reverse complement strand
GGACGGCGCGTACACGTACGAAATCTCCAATTTCTCGCACCAAGCCCGCTTCTCGCTCAATATCCTGACTACCGACACCAAATACCCGTATCACGTGGAAGGCGACAAAATGTGGCACAACATGGTTTGGAAAGACATCCGCCAGCAAGTGGACCAGCACGTCAAGGAACTGGCCGCCAGCCTGAAAGCTGCCATGCGAGCCCAATCGGTGATTGCGCAAAATGGCAGGGGGCCAAAGGTGATTATTGTCAGGAACTGATTTTCGAGCCATGGGCCACGGAAAAAGGCGGGTTTGGGCTTTCTGGAACATACTATTTCGGTTCCGCCCTTTCTGTCCGCATTGATTCTGTTATCCCTGCCAGCCCATAATCCAATACACAAACCTGTTAACCTACCCATGCAACAAAAAAGGCTTCCCGAAACGGAAGCCTTTTTTGTTGTCGCTAAACCTTTGGCAAAGTCTGGCACTTTGCCAAAATCGCATTGGCATCAGTTCAGGAACTCGTCGAAGGTGAGCGATACGTAGTACATTGAGCCGATAACTGGGTTGCCCCAGCCCGTGCGGTACTCGTTTTTAAGGATGTTGCTGCCCCCGATTTTGATGATGGATTTGATCGGTGCGATTTTGTAGCTCACCTGCGCATCAAGCGTGCCGAATGCCGGAACCAGCACCTCACTGTTGTTTTGCAGGGAGCGGGCGGCGGCCGGCATGATCAGATCCTGCCAGTAAAATGCCTGCTGGTAACGGTAGGTTACGTTGTAGCCCCAGTTGGAGCCGGTTGTGATGCGCTTGCCCGTGGAAAGGTTGAAGCGGTATTTGGGCGTGTTGAAACCCACTTGGAAGCCTTCGTCGAGCACATTCAGGTTTTTCTTGCTGTCAAACATACCTACGCCGCCCGCGCTGAGCGTGTTGTTGGATAGGTTGCCGCCCAGCGTGTAGCCCTTCGGAAACAAATAATCAAGCCCGGCACCAAACCCTTGGTAGCGCACATCCTGGTCGTAGTTGGCCGACATGGAGATTATTTGTCCGGGGCGCAGACCATTGGTGGTGTTGGTTCCGTTGCGCAGAAGTATGCCGCCGATATAGTTGCGCATGGTTGAATTGTAGTAGTACACATCAACCAAGAACTTATTGGAAATCAGTCCCTTGTAGCCGACTTCGAAGGTGAATATCCGCTCGGGCTTGAATTCCGGGAACGAATAGGCGCGTGGGCTGCCCGCCACCACGGATTCCAAGGTGGGGGTTTGGTTTTCGCGCAGCTTGTAATTGTCCCACAGGGCGGGCAGGCCGCCAATGAGCAGCGAAACCGGCGTGTTCAAGTTGATGAACTGGTTTTGCGTGGTCGGGATGCGGAAACCCGTTTGGTAGCTGGCCCGGATGTTGTGGTTGGGCGTGGCCGAATACACTGCCGACAGGCGCGGGCTCCACTGACCCTTGAAATTCTGGTTTTTGTCGTAGCGGATGGAGCCGGTCAGCTTCAGTTTTTCGGCAATGAGTTTGGAAGCCTGCGCGTAGCCGCCAAATTCGCTGATGTTGTATTCGCTGCCATCCGTTTTCTTGAGGAACAGCGTGCCGCCCGAGTTCAGATCGTACTGCCGCACGTTGCCGCCCACAATCAGTTCCACGGTTTCGGGGGCGATGAGGCTCTTGAAATTATACATTCCCTCCGCGTGGTACAGGTTGGTCTTGTCCAAGAAACGCCCTCCGGCTGGTATGGGCGTGTTTTGCAGGGTTGTGGCGGTCGCATCGAATTCGGGTGTTCCGGGCAGCAGACGGCCTTGGTCGGCAACCGCACGGCCATTGTTATGAAAAGTGCCCCACTGGGCTTGCACGGCGTTTTGGGCGGTGGCTATTGCTTGGGCAGTGTTCTGGCCCGCTTGCAAGGCCGCTCCGTAGGCTCCGGCATAGGTCTGGAACGCGCCAACCGTGGGAGTGCCGGGAACGCCCGTTGCAAAAACGCCGAAATACTGCGGATACCACGCCGTGCTTGGCTTCCAAGCCTCACTGATGTTGCTGGCCACAATGCCCGCCGCGTACGTATCGCCCGAGCGTTCTTGGGTGGTGTAGGCACGCACGAAGAAATTGGAGCCTTTCAGTTCGAGTTTGTACTGGCCCATGCTGAAATTGCGCAGGTAGTAGCGGTCTGATGAAGTATACACCGTTGAGCCGGTTCCCCAGTTGGCTTGCATAACCGCTTCCAGCTTGTCATTGATGCGGTAGTGCAGTGAGCCGTTGAGCTTGAGGCTGGTGGTGTTGTAGTTCACCAAATCACGTTCGGCGTAGCCGGTGCGGGCCACCAAAGTGTTCGGGATCATCTGGTCGAATAGCTGCCGTGGGGTTTGTCCGGTTATGGCGGGCAGCGTCTGGGCTCCCGGCAGGTCGGGACGCAAGTCGGTGGTGGCAATGGCTCCCAGAAAACGCGATGTGCCGTTGGTGCCGTCGCCGGGTGTGCCGTTCGCAAGCAGACTGTTGTACAGGTTCACGTTCGTCGAGTTCTCGTCGCCGTACACATTTACGCCGTTGTAGTTGGGGTTATTGGCCAATGTCCGGTTAAAACCGTTGCGGTCGCCATCACGCAGGCCCGAAAAGCTGTGGTCGCGGCTGTCGTTGGCCTGCCAGTCTTGGGCAGTCAGGTAGCTCACGTTGGCTTTAAAGGCAAACTTGTTGTTGAATGCCTTGGCGTAGCGCAGCGAGAAATCGTAGAAGGGCGTGGTCTGGGTGGTGCGGTTGCTGGCACTCATCAGGCCGGTTTTGGCGTAGGCACTCACGCCTTGGTAGTTGAAGGGGTTTTTGCTGGTCATCAGCAGCAGGCCGTTCACGGCGTTGGGGCCGTACAGTGCCGATGCCGCGCCGGGCAGCAGTTCTACACTCTCCAAGTCCAGTTCCGAAATGCCCACGATGTTGCCCACCGCAAAGTTGAGGCCGGGGGCTTGGTTGTCCATACCGTCAATCATCTGCACCACGCGCACGTTGCCGTTGCCCGCAAAGCCGCGCGTGTTTACCGAGCTGAACGTGAGGCTTTGGGTGCTCACTTCCACGCCTTTCAGGTTGCGCAGCGCATCGTAAAAGCTGGGCGCGGCCGCCTGCTGGATGGCCCGGATGTCCATTTTCTCAATGGAAACCGGCGATTGCAGTACCGACTCCTCCACGCGCGAGGCCGACACCACCACTTCGTTTCCCATCACGACTTGCTCTTCCATGGTTATGTCCAACCCTGATTTGCTGGCCGTCACTTCCACTTCCTGCGTCTTGTAGCCGATAGACGATACTACCAGCGTGAACGGCGTGGCGGTGGTGGTGGTTAGTGAGAAATTGCCATTGGTGCCGGTGATGGTACCAATCACTTTGCCCTTGACCGAAACACTGATGCCCGCCAGTGTCTGCTTGTTCTGTCCGTCGGTAATGGTGCCCGATACAGTTGTCGATTGGGCTTGCGCGGTGAGGATGCCCAGAAACATTAAAATCGCTGTGACAAGCGATTTTCTCGTATTTTTTTTGCTCATGGTGGTAGTTTGATGAGATTTGGAGGAAATTAGAGACGAAAATAGTATGATTTTATTTAAAAAAATAATTGGTTTAGTTATATTTTTTACACAGGAAAGGTGTCAAATTTCAATGGCAAAGAATTGTGCCAGACAAACAACGACCTTGCGAAACCCGTAAAACCCGGTTATCGGGTTTCGCACCCGGCCCCCCCGAAACTCGGCACTGGCAAAATCCGGTATCTTTCCATGGGTTCGGCAAATGATTTCGTTTGAATTTTGCCTACAATTGCAGAAAGAACGGTAGTTTCGACAGCTAAAAAAACAAACGGGTTTAGGCCCCGCTAAAGACGGGACTTTCAGCTTTCCGGAAGATACTATTTTCATGCGTGGACACGGATAGGTGAATGCGGATTTAGACGTTTCATGCATCCGGGTTCCTTCCGTTTCCACGCATCCGCTTTCGGGCAGCCCGTTCACAATCATTCAAAACCATAATCCTCACATACACATGAACAGGAAATTGAGAATGGGCATGATTGGTGGCGGCATCGGAGCCTTCATCGGGGGCGTACACCGCATGGCCGCCGCCCTGGACAATGAAATAGAACTGGTTTGCGGCGCGTTCAGCAGCGACCCCGAACGCTCCCGCCAGTCGGGCGAGATGTTGTACCTGCCCGCTGAACGTATTTACGCCGACTTTGAAACGATGATTCGGGAGGAGAAAAAACTTCCCGAAGGCCAGCGCATGGATTTTGTGGCCATCGTCACACCCAACCACGTGCATTTTCCGCCCGCCAAAATGGCACTCGAAAACGGTTTCCATGTGATGTGCGACAAGCCGGTGACGCTTAATTTGCAGGAAGCCAAGGACTTGCAAAAGATAATAGAGCAAAGTGGATTGCAGTTTGGCCTCACGCACAACTACACCGGCTACCCAATGGTGAAACTGGCCCGCGAAATGGTGCAAGCCGGCAAGTTGGGCAAAATCCGCAAGGTGATTGTGGAGTATCCGCAGGGCTGGCTCAACGTGCTGGTGGAGGCCACCGGCCAGAAGCAGGCCGAGTGGCGCACCGATCCGGCGCGTTCGGGGGCGGCGGGCTGCATCGGCGACATCGGCACGCACGCCGCCAACCTGACCGAATACGTTGTGGGCTCCCACATCAGCGAAGTCTGCGCCGACCTGACCACGTTTGTGGAAGGCCGCAAACTGGAAGACGATGCGAATTTGCTGATCCGGTTTGAAAACGGGGCCAAGGGTGTGCTGCATTCCAGCCAGATTTCGGTGGGCGAGGAGAATAACTTCAACATCCGGGTCTATGGCGAAGTGGGTGGCCTATGGTGGCATCAAATGGAACCCAACACGCTGGAATACACGCGCCCCGGCGAACCGAAAACGCTGCTGCGCACGGGTGTGGGCATTTCGGCCTCGTCGTCGCAAAATACACGCTTGCCTGCCGGCCACCCGGAAGGCTATATCGAGGCGTTTGCCAATGTCTATCGCAACTACGCCAAAACCCTGCGCAGCCGCATGAACGGCCAAACGCCCGACCCGGCGCATCTGGATTTTCCGGGCATGGCCGAAGGCTTGCGCGGAATGCTGTTCATTGACACGGTAATCAAATCCAACCAAAGCAGCGAGAAGTGGACGAAAATGCTGGATTGAGATGAATGTGGAATGAAACAATCTGGCGCGAGATTCCGCAACTGGCGCGGGATTCTTATCCCGTGCCGCCCTTGTTCCGAGATTCCTATCTCGGTGGAGTTTGGTTTCAATGCTGCTCGGGCAGATAAGAATCTGCCCGCATGGGCGGCACGAGGTATGAACCTCGCGCCAGTTTCAATTTATCAGAACCTCGCGCCAGTCAGGGTTTTTTCCGGGCGGGTTTCGCCTTTTCGAAAGATACTATTTTGCAATCCAGCCATTTAACCATTAATCCCATGTCTTACCAAAAAATAACCGAA
>JANPIL010000040.1:0-11717 GCA_031424975.1 Sphingobacteriales bacterium | reverse complement strand
CGAATTGACGGCCTTGATGGGGAAATACGCAAACTTGCCATCCAAATCGGTCTGTTTTAGGCGGTAGTAAGATAGGCCCGCGTACGGGTTTGCATCGGTGGCCGCGTATGTAAGCAGGTTCGCGCTGTTGCCCGCACCATTCAAGCGTGTCACTTCGGTAAAACTCTTGCCATCGCGCGATTTTTCAATGGTGAAAAAATCGTTGGTCGTTTCGGAAGCCGTTGCCCAAGTCAGTTTCACTTGCCCATCGGCGTAGGCGGCGCGGAAATAAAGCAGGTCAACGGGAAGAGCGGTGAAACAATCGCATTTCAAACGACCATTGCCGCCACCACCATTGCCGCCTGGAACTAATTGTCCTGGCGGGATGCCCAAATTATCGAAGCCGGTAGCATTTCCATTAACATTACGCGTGGAAGGGTCACAAAGTCCCACTTGTCCGCCCGCACCGAAAACACCACCGGAAATGCCGCTGACCCCATCAACGGTTACCGTGCCACAACCACCGCCGGAGGCGAGCGGGTTGTTAATGGCGGACACAGTGCCGCCCGTCTGGGTATAATTTCCATTCACCCGCAACGCGGAGGAGTTGAGAATGATGCCACCTCCGTTTATGAAAGCCGAACTGGATACGGTAAAAGAACCGGCTGATGTGAGTGTGCCGCTGAGTTGAGTGAATACCCCGCCCAACGCTATGCCGCCAGTCTGCACCTGAATTGAACCGTTGTTGGTCACATTGGTGCGGTTAAACAAATCGCCGAACACATTGATTGAACCGCTCGCATTGTTTATAATGGTCGAGCCGGCGTTGAAATTGACATCGTAAACGGAACTGAAAAACGGATCGCCAAAATCGGCACGGCCATTGTTGGTCAGTGAGAAAGTGCCGTCAAAGGTTACCGATGTTCCGCCGCCCGGAAAACTGCGCCTGAGCAGCGTGCCATTGTTGGTGATGCGGTGTCCGTTTGCGCCAAAGTTGCTCAATGTGGCACCGTAACCGAAAGTCACATTGGGGCCAATGCAAAGCGTGATGCCACTGAAACCGGCAAAATTTATGGTTCCGTTGAAGGTGGCACCGCCCACACTAGAACGCAGGCACAAAACTTGGTTGTTTCCGGTTGCGATAACCGTGGCATTTGCGCCGCCCGGACCGGCCACGTCCAGCGAGATAATCGGCGTTGCAGGCGGCAACAGGTTAGCGGGACAGCTACACTGCGCCTGAACCTTGGCAACCATCAAAACGCCAATCAACAGGGAAGCGACGTGTTTGAACGTGAAAAATGTTTTCATACATTGTAATGTTTTAGTTGCTTTTGAATGACTGGGAATGGGTAAAGTACGGTTTCAAGGAGGAATCTGGCTATTAATACCGCATCACAAACAAAAGTAAACGAAAAACAGACGAAAAGATATTTTTTCGTCGAAAACCCTCAGCCTCGCTCCGCCCAACCCCGTGTAAGATAAAGCTAAAAATGCGTTGGCTGCCCAACCAAAGCCCATAAAAAAACCCTGCCAGTTACATGGCAGGGGGCGGGGTTTGGGTAGCTTTGGGCTTTTTAAAACATACCTGCCTGTCCGGCAGGCAGGCTATTTTCCAACGGCCACGGGTGCGGGCTGCATGGCTTCGGCCAGTTTCTCCAGGAAAACACCGGCCTCGGCTTGCGTCAGGTTTAGGGCGGGCAGCAGGCGGATGGTGTTCTTGCCGGCGTAACCGGTGAAAATATGCTGCTCGAACAGCAGTTTGCGGCGCACGGTTTCCATGCCGTGTTCCAGTTCAATGCCAATCATCAGGCCGCGGCCGCGCACTTCCCGGATGCCCGGCAGCAACCGGGCGTTTTCCATCAGGTAATCGCCCACGCGGGCGGCGTTTTCCATCAGGTTCTCCTCGCGCATCACATCCAGCACGGCAATGGCGGCGGCGCAAGCCAAGTGGTTGCCGCCAAAGGTGGTTCCCAACATCCCGGAAACGGCCTTGAACTTGGGATGAATCAGCACGCCGCCAATCGGGAAACCGTTGCCCATGCCCTTGGCGGTGGTCATCAGGTCAGGTTGCACACCTGAATACTGGTGCGAAAAGAATTTGCCGCTGCGTCCGTAGCCGCATTGCACGCTATCTAAAATCAGCACCGAATCATGTTTGTCGCACAGTTGGCGGACTTTTTTGAGGAAACTTTCGCTGGTCACGTGGATGCCGCCTACGCCTTGGATTCCTTCCACCAATATGGCGCAGGTTTCTTCATCCATCGCCTCTTCCAACGCCTGCTCGTCATTGAACGGGATAAACTGCACGTGCTGGTTGTAATTGATGGGTGCAACAATCTTGGGGTTGTCAGTGGCGGCCACGGCTCCGGCGGTGCGGCCATGGAAGGCGTTGCGGAAAGCGATGATTTTCTTGCGTCCGTTGTAGAACGAGGCCAGTTTCAGGGCATTTTCGTTGGCTTCCGCGCCGGAATTGCACAGAAACAAGTGATGATCCTCGCAGCCCGACAATTTGCCTAATTTATCGGCCAATTCACTTTGCAGCGGAATCTGTACAGAATTGGAGTAAAACCCGATTCTATTGAGTTGCTCCGTTATCTTCCGCACGTAATATGGATGCGTGTGCCCGATGGAAATCACCGCGTGGCCTCCGTACATATCCAAATATTGCTGTCCGTGCTTGTCCCACAGGTAGCTGCCTTGGGCGCGTACGGGTTCAATGTCGTAAAGCGGATAAACGTTAAATAAATCCATGGCTGAATAGTGTGATGGTCAAATGGTTGGCGAAGGCGTGTCATTCTGTTTGCTTTCCGGTTCCGCAAAGCCAATGTTTTCGTATATGTCTTTGAGCGGAATGGATATGTTCAGGCTGGTTAGTTGGGCGGTGTGTTCAAGTCCGGCCAGTATTTCCTGCTCCCACCTGTTGGCTTGCAGTTTGCGGTAAACAACCACTTTGGGCGTGTTTTGCCACACAATCACGTATTCTTGCAGACTTTCAATAGTCTGGTATTCCTCCAGCTTGTCCGATTTATCCTTAGCCGCCGTTGATTTCGACAACACCTCAATTAATAATGACGGATTGAGTACTTGATGCAGGTCGTTTCGTTTCTCTTCGTTTTTTCTTACAATCACAACATCCGGTTCTCGGGCATTGCCAGTAGATGGAATAAAAACCGAAGTTTTCTGTCCATAAACCCGAAAGAATTCCGTTTTTCCAAGCAGAATCAACAATTCAATCAAGTCTGCAATAATAATGTCATGTTCGCGCGTAGGCATATCAAAATGAGTCGTAATTTGTTTTTCGTCGAAATCCCTGCGCAACACATATTCTATCAAACTGTCATCTACCGGGTCATTGCCGTGAACTGGTACAATTTCGCCGTTCACGCGTTCAAAATTGCCGAAGTCGTTCATGCGTTCGGCAAATTCCACGTACTCTTCCATTGTGTATGTTCTGTGCGTTACCATGATGCGGGCGGGTTTTGTGTAGGCTGTCGGGTTTGCGGTTTTTTAAAGATACTATTTTTCAAAATGCCACTGGCTTCAAATCCAGTCCGGCTTTTTCGTCCAGACCAAACATCAGGTTCATGTTCTGTACCGCCTGTCCCGATGCGCCTTTGGTCAGGTTGTCAATTACTGACGTAATGAGCAATTGATCGTCGTGCTTTTCCAAGTGCAGCAGGCATTTGTTGGTGTTGACCACTTGTTTTACGTCTGTTTCAAACCCGGAAATATGTACGAACGGATGATGCTGATAGAAGTTTTGGTATAGATTTTTGGCATCCTGTAAAGCACCTTCAAATCTGGTATAGACACTTGCCAGAATGCCCCGCGTGAAATTGCCCCGGTACGGAATGAAATTGATTTTCCCGGTAAAATCCGGTTGCAACTGTACCAAACTCTGCCTGATTTCCTTCAAATGCTGGTGCGTAAAGGCTTTGTACACGGAAATGTTGCCGCTGCGCCAACTGAAATGCGTGGATTCGGTTGGTTTTTGTCCGGCTCCGGTGCTGCCCGTAATCGCGCTGATGTGAATTTCACTGTTCAAAAACCCGTTTTTGGCCAGCGGCAGCACTGCCAACTGAATAGCCGTGGCAAAACAACCCGGATTGGCAACGTAATCGGCGGCTTTTATCTTTTCCTTCTGTAATTCGGGCAATCCATAGACAAATCCATTGGTTCCGTCACGGAAATCCTGGCTCAAATCAATAATCTTGCCCTGTAAAATAGTATCGTTTTCAGCAACGAAACCCCTCGCCTCGCCGTGCCCCAGACACAAGAAAACAACGTCCGGCCTCCCCCCGACCCCCTCCGAAGGAGGTGGAGTCAAATTGTCTGTGAAATGCAAATCCGTTTCGCCAATCAAATCCTGATGGACTGTGTAAACGGGTTTGCCAGCTGCACTTTTACTGTGGATATACGCGATTTCCGTGTGCGGGTGGCGCAACAATATCCGCAACAGTTCGCCGCCCGTGTAACCGGCCCCACCGATAATGCCGACTTTGATTTTTTGAGTCATTTACAGAGAATAAAGGCCTCCCCCAACCCCCTCCGAAAGAGGGGGCTTTTTGTCGGGCGGGTTTGGCGGTTTCAAAAGATACTATTTTCCCGGCTCCTTACTTAGCTCCCCCTCTTTCGGAGGGGGCTGGGGGGAGGCTATTTTGTGATAAATCATGGTTTGGTTGGACATGATTTTGGAAAACCCGCGCACATCATCGCCGCTCCAAGCGTTGTTCATTTCGCCGTAACTGCCGAATTTGGCCGACATCAAATCAAAATCCGATTCTATTCCAGACACGTAAAAGCGGTACGGAGCCAGTTGCACATGGACGGTTCCGGTCACGTTTTGCTGCGTGTCGGTCAAAAAAGTCTCGATGTTGCGCGCCACCGGCTCCAAAAACTGCCCTTCGTGCACCATTGTGCCATACCAGTTGGCGAGTTGTTCCTTCCAGTACAGTTGCCCTTTGGTGAGCACGTGTTTTTCCAAGGTGTGGTGCGCCTTGATAATGATCAGCGGCGCGGCGGCTTCAAAACCCACCCGGCCCTTGATGCCGATAATCGTGTCGCCGATGTGTATGTCGCGCCCAATGGCAAACGGCCCGGCCAGTTCCTGCAATTTTTTAATGGCATCCACCGGATTGTCAAACCGCTGGCTGTCAATGCCTTTGAGTTCGCCTTTTTCAAAATACAAGTCAACCGATTCGGGGTCGGTTTTGGTCAGTTGCGTCGGAAAAGCCGATTCGGGCAGGTATGTATCGGAGGTCAGCGTTTCGCGGCCACCCACCGAAGTGCCCCAAAGCCCTTTGTTTATCGAATACGCCGCCTTAGTCCAGTCCTGCTCCACACCCTTGGCTTTCAGGTAGTCAATCTCCGCCTCGCGCGATAGTTTCATATCCCGAATGGGCGTAATCACTTCCACATCGGGTATCAGAATGCGGAAAACCACATCAAACCTTACTTGGTCGTTGCCCGCGCCAGTGCTGCCGTGCGCCACGGCTTCGGCACCCATTTGCTGGGCATACTCGGCCACGGCCAACGCTTGGAACATCCGTTCGGCACTGACACTCAGCGGATATGTGTTGTTTTTGAGCACGTTGCCAAACACCAGGTATTTCAGACAGTCTTGGTAGTATTTGTCCACTACATTGACCGTGTGGTGGCTTTTGACACCCAAGGTTTTGGCTCTTTCGGCAATGCCGACAAGTTCCGCATCCGAAAACCCGCCCGTATCCACCAGCACCGAATGCACTTCCATGCCTTTTTCGTCGGTCAGGTATTTTACGCAAAAAGAGGTATCTAAGCCGCCACTAAAGGCGAGAATTACTTTTTTCATAGGTATGAATGGTGGTGGATTGATGCCGGAAAGGTATGAAAAAAGCCCCGCCCATGCGCGATGCAATGGCAGGGCAATGATTTGAAATAGTATCTTTTGGAACTTACAAACCTGCTTCTTTACAACACTGCTTTCAGTTCCTCATCCGAAATAGTTTCTTTTCAGGAAACCCAACTGAAAATGGTTTCACAAGTAGCCTTCCTTCTTCAGTTCATCCATTAATTCGCTGATGGGATGCGTCTCCAGCTTTCCCTGTTTCAAAGCCGTGTAATCCGCTTTCAAATCCTGTAGAATTTGCTCTTTTGCGGGGTTCTCTTCAAAATGATAGCGTTCTTTGAGCTTGTCCCATTCCGATATGGGGACAACCACTGCCGTTTTCCGGCCTTTTCCGTCGGTGATATATTGCAAGTGCATGGTTCGTTTTTGGTTTGCCTATGGTAAAGATACACAATATCAGAAAGAAGGATTGCCAGAAAATAGTATCCCCGCTAAAGCCAAAGGTTCCGCCAAAGGCAGAAACGGGGCTTTCAGCTTTTTCAACACCCAAACCTGCCTACCCGAACAACGTTTTTGCCAAAGTAGCCAGAGCCGCCACGAGGGTTGAATAAAGCAATACCTTTTCCTTCTCGGTTTTTTTTATTTCGGGCATCGGTGCCAGTGCTGGCTGGCCGGACTTTTCCGGTTCGTCAGGCTTGCCGTTTATTTTGGACAGCACGGACTGTTTGAGACGCAGCCAACGGTCATAGACTCTCGATTTCTTGGCAAAATTCCAGACGCGTTTGGTCGGTTTGGCTTCTGCGGGGTCGTAAAGCATTCCGGTGCAGAGGCACATTTTGCGGTTGGTGCGCGTGAGCACGTCAAAATTGACGCAACTGGAGCAACCCTGCCAAAATGCATCGTCGTCGGTGAGTTCGCTGAACGGAACGGGTTCGTAGCCCAAGGCCGAGTTTATTTTCATCACCGCCAAGCTCGTCGTGATGCCGAAAATCTTGGAATCGGGGTAGTTTTTGCGCGTCAACTTGAAGATTTCCTTCTTGATTTCCTTTGCCAAGCCGCTTTTGCGGTGGCCGGGATGCACAATCAGGCCGGAGTTGGCCACAAACTTGCCGTGGCCCCACGTTTCGATGTAGCAAAAACCCGTGAAATTGCCTTGCCTATCGGTGGCAATGACGGCCTTGCCATCAACCATTTTCTTTTTGATGTATTCCGGCGACCGTTTGGCGATTCCGGTGCCACGGGCTTTGGCACTTTCTTCCATGTGCTGGCATATCTCCTCGGCCATTGATAAATGTTCGTATTTGGCTGTCTGGATCACGTATTGGCTCATTTTTCAGCTAAAGCGTAAAAAGGATGAAGGATTGACTGACGGGAATGCAACGGTGAAGACACACGAATAACGTGTAACGGAAAATTTGGGGCAAACAGGAAATGGAGTCGGGAAAATCTCTGCCACGTAGGCAAAGCGGTATCAGTGGAGGGCGGGCACCCTCGGTCGCGGAAAGCGTGGCGTTGTATGTACGAAGAAATTCAGCACTTACGTCGTTGATTGTTACTTTGCTAATGAATCATCAAAAAGTATGCAAAGTTTGTAAAAAGAACGAATAATAAATATAATAATTATTGTTTTTTTATCACATCACCAAAAACCGCACCGGTCCGGGAAAAGTTCGGCAAGCGGAAGTGGTTTGGCGTTTTTCAACCATACTATTTTCGGAACCGGCGCACAAAACGGCTTTGGTGGCGAAATACTGTTTATTGGAAAATCTCGTTCAGGTCAACTGAAATGCCGGTGGCGGGGTCGGTCAGGGTTTCCTCATGGAAAACGCGGATTTTCCTGTCGGGCGTGAAAATGAAAACCGTATCGGTGAACGGCTGCACAAACCAGCACGATTGCACGCCGTGCGCAAAATACGCGTCAAAATTTTTCATGATTTCCTCCGAACCTTGCTTGGGCGACAATATTTCAATGGCAGTGAGCGGAGGCTCGGTCACGCGGATTTCATCGTTCCGCCCGTCGTAGGTTTGTTTCGGATAGATGCAGATGTCGGGAACGTAGTTTTTCTCGCCAAATTCCAGCGTCAGTTCGGTCAGGAACGAGTATTCCTTGCGGTATTTAATTCCCAAGGCAATTGTCATGTTGCCTTGTACGAGGCCGTGGTTTTTGCTGGGCATGGATTTCCCGCGTTCGAGTTCGTAATCCGATAATTGTTCCGTCACTTCCGGTGTTTCCATGATTCGCGGTTTTTGAGTGAAAACTTGCCGTTCGCCGCCGGGTTTGGGCCTTTGGAAACCTGCCTGCCGGGATACTGTTTCCGGCGGTGAACGGCAAACGGTTACAGGTTGGGTTGCGGCGTTATACGCAAATACGGCTTCACTTTGGTGTAGCCTTTCGGGAATTTCGCATCGGCTTCCTCGTCTTTGAGTGAAGCGGCCACAATCACATCCTGGCCGTTTTCCCAGTTGGCGGGCGTGGCCACGCTGTATTGCGCCGTCAGTTGCAGCGAATCAAGCACGCGCAGGATTTCGGCAAAGTTGCGCCCCGTGGAGGCCGGATACGTAATCATGAGTTTCACCTTGTGGTCAGGCCCGATGATGAACACCGAACGCACCGTGAAACTGTCCGACGCATTGGGATGAATCATGTCGTACAGGTCGGCAATTGTGCGGTTGGCATCGGCGATAATCGGGAAATTGACGGTCGTGTTTTGCGTCTCGTTGATATCGGGAACCCAGCGTTGGTGCGACGGCAAATCGTCCACGCTCAGGGCGATGATTTTGGCATTGCGCTGCGTGAATTCGCCGTAAATCCGCGAGGCCGCACCGAGTTCGGTGGTGCATACGGGTGTGAAATCCTTGGGATGCGAGAAAAATACGACCCAGCCATCGCCCGCCCACTGGTAGAAATCAATCGGGCCTTGCGTGGTTTCGGCTTGGAAGTTGGGAGCTATGTCCCCGAGTCTGAGAGTTGCCATGTTCAATTGAATAAGTGAATGATAGAATGAGCAAATGAGTGAATAATCGCCTGTTGTGCCGGACTATTTATAAAGGTGTATGCAAATGTAAGTTGGCCGTGCATGACCTGCAAGTTTGGCAAAATTTCGTTGCGTTTCGCCTCATTCGCCAAATAGGTGGGTTTGGGCTTTTTGAAAGATACTATTTTTCCAATGCCGGATTTTGAATGATGGAATGAGTGAATCAGGCGGCAGCCCACAACTGACAGTCCACGGAAATGTTTTCCGGGCGTGAACAACAGCCGTCTTGGATATCTGGCGCGAAACCGATAGTTTTACTGAAACGCCCGAAAATCATGGAACAAGCCATATTGGAAAAAATCGCCGCCCTTCCGGAAAACCTACAGTTGGAGGTGGCCGACTTTGTGGATTTCCTGATCCAGAAATACCATCTTGAAAAACCGGATGAACTGACGGATACACAGAAGGAAATCCTCTTGGATCGTCATGAAAAACTAAACCAAATTCCCGGACGCGGCATTGACTGGGACGAGGCCAAAGCCAAACTGATGCAAAAGTATGCATAAGCTGATTGTTGATGCGGAGGCGTACCAAGATGTTGACGAAATCATGGCTTGGCACGAAAGCCAAAAGCAAGGGTTGGGAATTGATTTTTTACTGAAATTCGACGAGGCCGTTTCTTTCCTGAAGCAAAACCCTTTCGCCTGTCAGGTCGAATTCGCGCATTTCCGGCGTGTGCTTGTTCCGCAATTCCCCTACAAGGTGTACTACACCATTGATAAGCCAAAAGAGCAGATTCAAATTTTGGCCGTTTTCCACCAAAAGCAGAACCCTGATTCAATCCAGACCCGGCTTGGCAAATAAGCGGGTTTGGGCTTTCGAAAAGATACTATTTTGCCAATAGAGTTATTATCAATTGACAGTCAACGGGTTATGGTTTCCGCCCAACGCTTTCCCAAGCCAACACCGGCCAGAGGCCGCCCGGCGTGGCTTCGCCGCCGGACAGTTGCCACTCGGCGGAGCCAAGCGGCGGTTTTTTCCGCTACAAATACCTGGTTTTTAGAGTATAACAACCCTGATGTTGGATTTTGAATGATAGAATTTGCAGTTGATTTGACATTCATATTTCCCCGTCCTTCTGGAAGAACCTTGTGACAAACAGGGCAATGTCCGGTCTGGAAGCCGCCGGAATTGTACCGAGTTCCTTGCAGGAGGACGGGGAAATGGCATGTTTCCTCCTTTCCGTCGGTGGTGTTCTCACCAATGACAAAGCACCGAACCCCCACAAGGCTCGGGCTGGTTGCGTTGATGGAAAAGAAACCGCCCGCAGTTTAAAACAGTATCCCCGCAAAAGGCAAAACCTCCCGTGGGCGGGAGGTTCGGATGCGGGCTTTGACAGGCAGCCTCTGCTATGGAAGCTGTTTGCGCAGATTCTCGACAAATTCTTCGGACACTTCAAAATACGAGGCCAGTTGCTTGGTGGTCAGAAGGCCGTCTTTCAGGAATTTCACAATCGTTTCCTGCTTGCCTTCCAGTCTGCCTTTTTTAAAGAAAAAATCGTCTTCTTCCTTGATATATTGCGCGATTGAGTCCATGATCTGTTCAATAAACGGAGTGAGTTTACGCAAATTAGCCAATATCCTCAACTGTTGCAAGTGTCTGGACAATTCCGTTTCGCTGGCGGACGTTTGTTGCAACCGTCCGATAATCCGGCTGGCCGCTTGTCCGGGTTCGGTATCCCCGAAGTCGCCCAGCACGGCAAACACCACCTCATCGCCTTGATCGGAGGAAAGGAACAGCCGGTAATCCACCTGTGAAAGACGCACCAGGTAAAAGCCGAATGCCAGATTCTCCTCCTCAATCCGGACAGGCATTACGGGAACCGTGTCGGACAGGAACAGGACATACTGCCGGACGGGCAAGCCGAATTTGCGCCTCAGGATTCCCCTGTATTCAAGCATCCGGCCAACCATGGCCGGTTCGTCTGCCAGTTGGAATTCAAGGTGCAGCAAAAACGTGTGGCCCTGCCTGTCGGTGATTTTGAGCAATTGGTCGGGTTTCCGCTCCAGGGTACGCTGCAAGTCCACGGGCATTTTCTCATGGCTGGCCACCGCAATGTTCAGTACTTTTTCGACCAGTGCCAAGGTCACCGATTCAAGGTTTTCCTTGAATATCTTGTCGTAGCGGTTGGCTTCGTTTTTGGCTTTCATGCGGCCAAGATAGCAAAACAGTATCTTTTGAGAACGCCAAACCCGGACAAAAACGCCTGGACTGGTTTTCGGTTGTCGGCACTCTCTTGTTGGTGAAAACATCAACAACGGGAAGAATCAGTAACCGTCCGGTATTCCCTATTTCACTGTCCTTCTGGAAGAACCTTGTGACAAACAGAGCAATGTCCGGTCTGGAAGCCGCCGGAATTGTACCAAGTTCCTTGCAGAAGGACGAGGAAATAGTATGTTTTGAAAAGGCCAAACCCGCCCGTTGGAAAAGCATTCCAAAGAGCCGTTCAACTAATCCGGCTCCAGTTCGTGTCTTCACGGCGCAGCGACTCAATGTGGCGGCGGACTGGGGCGTTTTCAGGGGCTTGCAAGTCCGGGTCAGTTTCGAGTACGTGCGTGGCGGCATCGCGGGCGTTTTGCAGGATGTACTGGTCTTTGGCCAGGTCGGCAATGAGCAAATCCAGCACGCCGCTTTGCTGGGTTCCGGCCAAGTCGCCGGGGCCGCGCAGTTCCAAATCCACTTCTGAAATCTCAAAGCCGTCGGTGGTGCGCACCATCGTTTCGATGCGCGTGCGGGCTTCGGTGCTCAATTTGTAGCTGGTCATCAATACGCAATAACTCTGGTCGGCACCGCGCCCCACGCGGCCGCGCAACTGGTGCAACTGCGAGAGGCCGAACCGTTCGGCATTTTCAATCACCATCACGCTGGCGTTGGGC
>JANPIL010000039.1:0-15663 GCA_031424975.1 Sphingobacteriales bacterium | reverse complement strand
CCGGCACACCGGAGTGGCGGAGCTTCAGAAGCGCACGGAAGGCACGCCGCCTCGGTAACTGATGCGGCACACGAAACCGTAATCCACTTGCAGCCGGAACGCATTCTCGAGCGGGATTCCCAAGCAGTGGCACAACAGGCTGCGGATCACGCCGGCGTGCGTGACAATGATCACCTGCCGGTCATCGGCCTGTGAAATTTCCTGCACGAAATCCACGCTGCGCCGGTGCAATGCCACAAAACTCTCACCGCCTAGCGGACTGGCATTGACAAAATCGGCCATCCACGGGTTCAGTTCGGATTCGGGGATTTCACTCCACGGCAACATTTCCCACTGGCCGAAATCGAGTTCGTGCAGGCGGCCATCAGTCAGGTACGCGGGCGAAAGGCTTTCGGCCAGGCGGGTGCAGCGGCTGGCCGGACTGCTGTATACCACCGGGCTACCGGACAAACCGAGTTTGCCCAGCAGGATTTCCTTTTCTGCATTAAACGTATCGGCCAGCCCAACGTTGCTCCGTCCGTAACACACGGATTTGGAAACGGCCACGCTGGTGTGCCGGATCAGGATTATTTCCATGTCTTGACTTTTCAATTCCATAGCGTGCTGGCAAAAAACAGGTAGGCCGCAATCTCGGCCACTTGCTGCGTGGCTCCAAGGCAGTCGCCGGTGTAGCCGCCAATCCACCGTTGGAAATAACGGCCCAAATACCATTTGACCAAGCCCAGCGGCACAAAAACCAGCACATACAGCGGGTTTTGCGTAAGCCACACCAGTCCGGCCAACGGCAGGACGGCAAACAGGAATGCCGCCGACAACTCGCTGGATGCCAGTTTCTTAGCCACCGGTTTTGCCTTGCTATCCTCGTTTTCCCTGGCGTAGGTGTGCGTGTAAATCATCACTACGGCGGCAAACCGGCTCAGCGCGTGCACGGTCATGAGCAGCAACGCCACGTGGAGGAGAGAATCGCATTTTTGTAAAACGGTAACCAAAAGAAGAAACTTGAAGCCCAGCACCAGCACCAGCCCCACCGCGCCGTAAGCCCCTACCCGACTGTCCTTCATGATTTCAAGGATTTTCTCCTTCGTCCAGCCACCACCGAAACCATCGCACACATCGGCAAAGCCGTCTTCGTGGAAGGCTCCGGTGAGCAGGATTCCGGCAACCATGCTCACGGCAACGGAGATTTCGGTGTTGAATGCAAATGTGCCGCCCCAGTAAAAAATCGCCCCAGCAATGCCCGCAATCCAGCCGATGACTGGGAAATAGATTGTCGCCTTGTTCAGGTATTCCTCCGAATGGTCCACCCACGCCGGGCACGGAATGCGCGTGTAAAACATGACGGCGGTCAGGAATATGTGCAGTTGGTGTCTCAATATAGTATTTATAATTATAAATTTAAAAATATAAATCTTTTGATTCAATCATCTGAAGGGGGTTTTGGCTTTCCGTGGCATACTATTTCTGGCTCACCCCGGCACTTTCAAAGGAGGCCATCTCGTTCATGAACGCCACCGCCGATTGCAGGATCGGATAGGCAAGGGCGCATCCCGTGCCTTCGCCCAGCCGCAGGCCAAGGTTCAGGATTGGCTGGCCGTGCAGGAACTCCAGCAGCTTCCGGTGTCCGTGCTCATCGGATTGGTGGCAGAAAACGCAATACTCCAGAACCGCCGGGTGTAACTGGCGGGCAGCCAACAGCGCGGCCGTGGCAATGAAGCCATCTATGAGCACAACCATCCGGTTTTGCGCCGCCTGCAGCATGGCCCCGCACATCTGCACGATTTCAAAGCCGCCGAAAGTCGCCAGTATGTCCAGCGGCGTTTGGGCGCATGCGTGTTTTTCCACCGCCGCTTGTAGGATGTCGTGTTTCCGCGCCAGTCCGGCATCGTCCAGCCCGGTTCCACGGCCCACGCAACCGGCCAGCGGAATGCCCGTGAACTTGTGCATCAGCACCGCCGCCGCCGAAGTGTTGCCAATGCCCATTTCGCCAAAGCCAATCACATTGCAGCCCGTCCGGGCCACTTGCCGCACCACTTCCGCCCCTTTTGCGAGTGCCGTCTCACATTCGGCCAAGGTCATGGCGGGTTCTCGGGCGAAATTTCGTGTGCCTTGCCCCATGCTTTGGGAAACCAGAATAGTATCTTTCAAACCGTCGAAACCCCCTTTCACGCCCGCATCCACGATGGTCAGCGCAAGGCCGTGCTGGCGGCAAAACACGTTGATGGCTGCCCCGCCCGCCAGGAAGTTCAGCACCATCTGCCGGGTAACTTCCGCCGGGTAACTGCTCACGCCTTCACCGGCAATGCCGTGGTCGGCGGCAAACACGAGTATTTGCGGTGCGGTGAGCTGCGGCGACAGCGTCTGCTGGATCAGGCAGATTTGTGCGGCCACCGTTTCCAGCATCCCCAATGCCCCAACGGGTTTGGTCTTGTGGTTGATTTTGTGCCGGATAGCTTCACTTATCTGTTTGTCGGTGGATTGTATGTCAAAGTATTGCATATGGAATGAGTTAGGGAAGAAACGGGTTTTACCCGCAAGGAGGTTTCGGCCTTGTGAAAGATACTATTCTCGGTTCACCGGAACACAAACCCATTTGGCGCAATGCCCACTGTGGCCGAATCAAGGGCGGTTTTGGTGGCCAGGCTGTAACGGACCATCTTGCCGTTGCTGCGGAAATCGGGGGCCACTGCGCCGTAAAACGTGGTTCCCGCCGGGTCAATGCCGATGCCGTAGAACTGGCGGTCTATCAGGGGTTGGGTGTTGAGGCCGGTTGCCGAAACGGCCAAGTCAAACACCTTGCCATTGAATGAGTAATACAGGCGGTCTTTGGCCGGGTTGGCAATTAGGCTGCCGCCACCGAAAGCCGGAAACGTGAAGGTGTCTTGCAACAGCAAGTCCGCACCGCTGATGCGGAAGCGCATGAGTTTGCCGGGTTCCAGCGTGGACACCAAAGGGAACTTGGAGTAGTCCGCCTTGCCCGAGGCCATGATCCACAGGTCGTTGTTGCGGTCAAGCACCATGCCCGAAGGCCCGCTGCCCACCACCACCTTTTTCTCGAAGGCTTTGGTTTGCGTGTTGAGGATGGAAACCGTGTTTTCCAGTGAGTTAAGCACATACAGGCGGCTGCCCGACAACACCAGTTGATCGGGAAACAGGCCGTTGGTGGTGATGGTGTCCTGGGCGGCGGTGGTGTTGACCTGCAGGTTGATGATGGCCACGCGGCCCTTGGGCGGGTTGGCAAAATTGTTGCTCACCCACTCGGTCACGTAGCCCGTGGTGCCTTGGACTACCATGTAGCGGGGCTGCCGGAGGGCTATTTCCGCCGTCTGCCTGAACGTTTGCGCATCCACGACCAGCAGCTTGTTTGAGTTGTTGGCCACTATGTACGCCGCATTGTCGTGGATGGTCATGGACTGGAGCACATCGCCGGGCGGGCGGCCACTGTTTTCCCGCCCGAAGATGCCGTTGGTCACCTTGTTGCTGTCCGAGTCAAAAAAACTCACTTCGCCGTTGCCGTTGCCGAAAGCCCCTTCGTTGAGAATGAACACCCCCCGTTCGTAGCGGCCCCGTGGCGGTTCGCTGTTGTCCGTGCAGGCCGTGAAAGTAAGTGTCAGGCTGGCGGAAAGAAGTTGGAAAAACAACTTGGCGGTTTTTGTGCGGGTCATGGGCTTTGCCGGTTTGGTGGGGGTTTGGATTTGGGAATTTGGAAAATGGAACGGGTTTTCGAGATGGGGTTTGGGGTTTTTGAAAGATACTATTTCCACACAAGTCACCCGGCCTGCCAGCGCAGGCCCAGACTGTAGCTGCGCCCCGGCATGGCGTAGTGGCCGTAGGTCCGGTAACGGGTGTTGAGCAGGTTGTCGCACTTGAAAAGGAACTGCAACCGGGTTTGCCGGAAACGGATGGTTCGGCCAATCATGGCGTTCGACAATCCGTAGGCTTCCATCCGTTCATCATATCCGAAGGTTTCGCGCGGGCCGGTGAACGTGTGGTTTGCGAATCCGAACCAGTCGCCGTGCTGCGCCTGACCGGAAACCATGAAGTTGTGCAGTGGGGTGAAAGGCAGTTGCCTGCCCATTTCCTCCGGTTTTCCCGGTTGGATGTCAAGGGCTTGGCTCAGGAAATACTGTACTTTGAGCGAAGTCCGGTTGCCTTTCCGGGTGTGCGTTGCCTGGCCCGACAACTCCATGCCTTGGGTGCGCACCGAAACCGTATTCTGTGGCGACCAGATGCCTTGGCTGCCCGACGGTATCCACTGTATCCAGTCGCGTGCGGTAGTGCGGTAGTACGTTGCCTCGGAGGCCAACTGCCAGTTTTTCAGCGAAATACGGTGTGCCAGACCCGCTTCACAGCCCCAGCTTGTTTCCGGTCGGATGTCTAGATTGCCGCCCGGAAGCCAGAAACGGTCGTGCAGCGTGGGTACGCGGTAACTCCTGCCCACGTTAGCTTTCACGTCAAGTTGCTGTCTGCCAGACTTGTAGAGGTTCACATTCGCGCCCAGGTGCGGGGTGAAAGGCGGGTCGAAACCCGTTACCCACGCCTGCCGCAGGTTGAGCGTGAGCGTGAGCCGCTCCCACGGGCGGAAGGCCGAAAGCACGAAAACCGACTGCCGGATTTCGTGGCGGCGGTAGTTGCCCGCAATGTCGGCCTGGAAAAACTGCAGTTCTGCTCCGGCCTTGACGGACAATTTCGGCGAGAAAACTTTTTCGTGCAACAGTTGCGCCTGCGTGGTGCGCACCGGCGAGTTGGCTCCGTTCCAGTCCAGCGCATCGCGGAAAAAGGCGGTTTTCAGGGTTGTCTCGCCCAGCCGTGTACGGTAGCTGCCCGAAAGCATGGCCCGGAACGAACCATCGGCGCGGTAGTTGCCGTGGTTGGCTTCCAGCATGGAAGGCTGCGCCTGCCGGTAGGTGTGCGTGTGCCAGAGGCGCGCCGACAGCAGGCCGCGCCGGGCAAATTTCCAGTCCGCATCCTGCGTCAGGCCCCACTGCCGGAAAGCGGCGTTCGGCTGGCGTACCTGCGGGTTGCCGAACGCGGCGGTGTTGCGGTACGGGAAGTTGTTTTCGGCGTGGTTCTGCCAAGCATTGGTTGAGAAATGTAAATTCTTGTTGCCGTAGCGTACCCGCACTTGGTTAGACAAGTAGTTGACCCTGAGCGGGTTGAGCGAAAAATCGCTCGTGCCGAAGCGGCTGGTTTCCGTCTGGGCACTTACTTGCCAGCCGCCGCCAAATACCGGCCGCGAACCGAGCAGCACACTGCCGCCGATGGCCCCGCTGCCCCACGTGGCCGCCGAACCGCCGTGCTGGATTTCCACTTGGTCGAAGCTGAAGGCGGGCAGCAGCGAAAAGTCGCTGCTGCCGAAGGTGGGCGAATTGAGGGCGAAGCCGTTCCATAGCACGGCGGTATGGTTGGCCGAAGTGCCCCGGAAGCCAACGGAACTCAGTTGGTTCTGGCCGTAATTTTTGAAATACAACGGCACTTGGTTTCGTAACACATCGGATAGGGCCGCCGAATGGTACGCCGATAACACGCCGCTGTCGAGTACCGTAATCCGGCTGCCCGGTGCGTAACGCGACAGCGGCGAACCGAAAACAACCACTTCTTTCAGGGCGTATTCCTTCGGTGTGGCGGCGGGCACGGTGTCCGGTTGCTGGGCGAAAGCCGCACAGCCGGAAAATACCAGAAACAGTATTGTCAATACCTTCATTTACAACAGCATACGGAACAAAAGCGAAAACTTTTATGCCGAACCTTTTGGAAATGGAGTAGCCTGACAACAAAATCCTGACGGTTGCGCTCAATATGATTGATGCAATGGGAAAGCGGACGGACCGCAAAACCGATGCGTCCGCACGAGCCAAGGAAAATTGCCACCTGCCACCTTTCATCCCGAAAGTTCAGATATATTGATGGTGGCAGGTCTCCTGGCTTGTTCCGCGATTGCCGGCCTTCCCATCCCGAACGGCTTCGGGACAGTGGCGTGGGGAGGCAACCGCTTTAAAATGGAACTTACAGTTGCGGGGACAGCACCGGACTTCTACCGGTTTCCCTTTTAAGCGGGGGCTTCCGTAGCTCCCCGCACCATCATCAGATGGCAAACATAGGGGTTCATGCCGGGAAATGCAACTCGGGAAATGCAACCGGGGTTGGCCGCCAATAGTTGCGCCGGAAAAATAGTATGCTGGCGGAAGACCAAACCCGGCAGGGACTTATAAAAGTTACATTTGTAAATTTACAAATGTAATAAATTGGCAATCAGGTGCTCGGGTTGTATTCGTCAAAGGTCTTGTCGGCATAGAACACGAATACCCGCTGGGTGTTTTTGGGTGTCGGAGCCAATGCGGGCGGCGGACTTTCCACTGGCTTTGGTGCTTCTTGGGGTTTGGCTGGCTCTTGGGGTGGTACAACCGGAATATCGGCGGCGATGGGCTGGTTCATTGGCTGGCTCACCATCCGGCGCTGCTCGGCGGGCGGATTTTTGGATGCGGCCACGTTTATTTCGCTTCTTACCTCCATCACTCCGTTGGGAAGGGCATTTTCGTCCAATATCCATTCGGTGCCAAGTTCGGGGAAACGCCGGATGATTTTCTGCACCATGTCCAAGCTGGGCTTGTTGCGTCCGGCCAAGATATGCGACACGATGGGCCGGGGCACACCTATCTCGTCCGCAAACCGGGAAGGGGTCAGTCCCTTGGCTTCGATGATGGCCTTAATCTTATCGTTCATGGTACGGATGCGGAAAAGAAGGAAAGGGGGTTTCGAGGTTTACAAAGATACTATTTTGAAATGTAAATCAAAAGTAGCGGAGGTTGGATTTGTCTTTGATATTTATAAATGTAAACTTATAAATGTGCGGATTGATTTCTACCACCCGTTTCGCGGTGGCGCACGCATTACAGCCGCGTTCCGAGCCATGTCCCGAGCCACATCCCGGCGAGCAAGGCCAGCAGCCCGGCCAGAAAACTGACGAGGCCATAGGAAAGCATGGTTGCCAGGCGGTTGGCCTCTTGCAGTTGGTTCATCTCGCGGATCAGCGTCGAGAAGGTGCTGAAGCCGCCGCAAAAGCCGGTGATGACCAATGCCCTGACCAGGCCGTCGCCCCAAACCGCATGGTTGGCGTAGGCCAGCATCACGCCAACCACCAGGCAGCTCAGCAGGTTGGCGGCCAGCGTGCCGTTCGGAAATTGCGCCGAATAGGGAGCAAGAGCCGCGCTGAGGCCCCACCGGGCCAAGCTGCCCAGTCCGCCCCCAATGAAAATGGCCGCCGCGTACCTGAAAGTCTGCATGGTTAAATGGGTATGGTTGGATATGGTTGGATTGCCGCAGAATATCAAAACCTTATGGGCGAACGGACGGTTTTGCATCAGTTCCATACGATTGTCCGGTTGCACTGCCGCCCCGGAATTTCAAATTAAAACAATTGGCTATCCCAATGAAAAGAATTCTGGTTTGGTTCCGCAATGATTTGCGCCTGCACGACAACGAAGCCCTCTCGGCGGCCATCCGCAAAGCCGATGAGGTGATTCCCTGCTACTGTTTCGATACGCGCGGTTTTGCCGGCACGCCTTACGGGTTTCCCAAAACCGGCGCGTTCCGTGCGCAATTCCTGATTGAAAGCGTGGCCGATTTGTCGCGCCAGTTTACCGCCTTGGGCGGCAAACTGGCGGTCAGGGTTGGCAATCCGGAGGAAATCATTCCGAAATTGGCCGCCGAGTACCAGGCCGATGCGGTGTACTGCCACAAGGAAGTGACCGATGAGGAAATAAAGGTGGAGGACGCCATAGAGCACAGCCTGTGGAAAAACCGTGTGCCGCTGACGTATTTCTGGGGGCACACACTCTACCACCTGGACGACCTGCCGTTTCCGGTAAAGAACCTGCCGGAGGTTTTCACAGATTTCCGCAAGCAGGTGGAGCGGTACGTGAAAGTCCGCGAACCGCTGGCCGTGCCGCAAAAGATTAAAGTGCCGCGTGAACTCACCGAGGCCAAAATACCGTCGGCCAGCGATTTCGGGCTGCCCGAACCGGTTCGGGATTTGCGTTCGGTGCTGCCTTTCCGGGGCGGGGAAACCGAAGCCCTGGATCGGTTGCGCTATTACCTGTGGGATGAAGACCTGCTTAAAAACTACAAGCAGACCCGCAACGGACTGGTGGGTGGCGACTATTCGTCGAAACTTTCGCCGTGGCTGGCGGCGGGCTGCGTGTCGCCGCGTCAGGTGTATGCCGAGGTGAAGCAATACGAGCGGCAGCGGGTTTCCAATGACTCCACGTACTGGCTGGTATTTGAATTGGTCTGGCGTGATTATTTCCGTTTCATCGCCAAGAAGCACGGGAATGCGCTGTTCAAGTTGGGCGGCATCCGCGACTTGCCGGTGAAGGAACCGAAAAAACTGTTCAATGCGGAGAATTTTGAACACTGGCGAAACGGCGAAACGGGCATCCCGTTTGTGGACGCGAACATGGTTGAACTGCGGCAGACGGGCTTCATGTCTAACCGGGGGCGGCAGAATGTGGCGAGCTTTCTGGTAAAGGATTTGCGGGTGGACTGGCGGGCGGGAGCCGCCTGGTTTGAGTCGCAACTGCTTGATTATGATGCGGCCAGCAACTACGGCAACTGGAACTACGTGGCCGGTGTGGGCAACGACCCGCGCGAGGACCGCTATTTCAACATGGCCAAGCAGGCCTCTATGTACGATGCCAAGGGCCAATACGTGAAGCTGTGGCTTCCGCAATTGTCGCCGGTTCCGGCCCCGCAGGTACATGCGCCGCACCTGCTTTCCGAAGCCGAACTGCAACATTACGGCCTTCGCCTGGGGCTTGACTACCCGCATCCCATCGTTGAAATCGGCCTGAAGGCTGTGCGCGGCTGAGGTTTGGCTGTTTTGAAGGATAGTATTTTTAAAGATGCCAGTTAGGCTTCCGCGCAACTCTGCCAGAGTTTAGAACTCTGGCAGAGTTGCGCGGAAGTGATTTTCCGTCCGATTTCCCCCGAAAACATGATTTTGCGCTTGATTCTTGGCGACCAACTGAACGAAAAACACTCGTGGTTCAACGAAGTGCGTGGCGATGTGCTGTATGTGATGATGGAAACCCGTTCGGAAACCGATTATGTGGCGCACCATATTCAGAAAGTGGCGGCTTTCTTTGCGGCCATGCGTCATTTTGCCGCGTTGCTTCAAGCCAAAGGCCACCGCGTGCGGTACTTCCACTTGGATGATGCCGACAATACGCAGTCGTTCACCGGAAATAGTATGTTTTTGGCGGGCCAAACCCCCTTCCAGCGCATCGAATGCCAGCAGCCCGACGAGTACCGCTTGGATGCGGAGTTCAAATCGTTGGCCGAACATTGCCAGATTCCGGTGCAAATCGTTGACAGCGAGCATTTTCTCACGCCGCGCTATGCCGTGGGCAAACTGTTTGCGGGCAGGAAGATGTTCCTGATGGAAACCTTTTACCGGCACGTGCGCCAAAAGTACGGCCTGCTCATGGATGGTGGCAAGCCGGAGGGCGGCACGTGGAATTTTGACGGCGAGAACCGCAAGAAACTGCCCGCCCGCAGCCACCTGCCCGACAGTTGCGAACCGGAAAACGATGTGGCGCACATCACCGAAATGCTTGGGCGGCAAGGCGTTGAGACCATCGGCGGCATTGACCCGAAGAAACTTCCGCATCCGGTTACGCGAACCCAAGCGTTGGCCGTGCTCGAACATTTCACGGTGCATTTGCTGCCCAACTTCGGTTCGTACCAGGATGCCATGACTACGCGCCACAAATTCCTGTACCATTCACGGCTGTCCTTTGCCCTGAATGTCAAACTCTTGCACCCGTTGGAAGTGGTCAATGCGGCCATCGAACGCTGGCGAACGCACCCGGAACATATTTCCCTGCCGCAGGTGGAAGGCTTTGTGCGTCAAATCATCGGCTGGCGGGAATACATGCGCGGAATGTACTGGCACGCCATGCCCGCCTTCGCCACGAAAAACTACCTGAACCACACCGCCCCCCTGCCCGGCTTCTATTGGAATGGCGACACGAAAATGAACTGCGTGCGCCACGCCGTGCGCCAATCGCTGGACGATGCCTACGCCCACCACATTCAGCGGCTCATGGTTACCGGCAATTTCGCGTTGCTGGCCGGTGTCAATCCCGACGAACTGGATGCGTGGTATCTGGGCATATACATTGATGCCATTGAGTGGGTGGAAATCACGAACACGCGCGGCATGAGCCAGTTTGCCGATGGTGGGCTGATTGGCACGAAGCCTTACGTGTCGTCGGCCAATTACATCGACAAGATGAGCGATTACTGCGCCACTTGCGCCTACGACAAGCAAAAACGCCACGGCGAAAATGCCTGTCCGTTCAACAGCCTGTACTGGCATTTCTACGAACGCCACCGCGACAAGCTGGCCCGCAACCCGCGCATCGGCATGGCCTACCGGATGCTCGACAGCATGGAACCCGCCGAGAAACAGGCAACCATGGCGCAGGCGGCGAAATATCTGGCCGATTTGGACAAACTGTGAGCTTTGTTTTTTATTTTTGTATATCAGAAAGTAAACAAACAAGCTATATGCAGGTAACGGAAATAGAGCTGTACAATGCACTGAAGCAAAAATTGGGAGACCAACAAGCCGAAACATTGGTTGGATACGTGAAATCGGAAGTCAGCCAGAAGTTTTCGGACAACAAATCCCTTTTCGCTACCAAAGAGGATGTTGCCAATGCCAAAGTGGACATTATCAAATGGATTGTCGGCGTTGGTTTTCTTCAATTGGCTGCCGTCATCGGTGGGCTTTATGCAGTTGTCCGAATTGTCGTTGAAAAATAGCGTTTCTCCGGTTCCATTTCAATTCCTTACCAAAAAGCCCCGCAACGGGGCTTTTTTTATTTGCAATCCCCGGAAAATAGTATCTTTTTTGAAGCCCAAACCCCCATGTTCCAAATCCATGCAATATATCTCAGTCATCGGCAGCGGCACCATGGGCAACGGCATCGCCCACGCATTCGCCCAGAAAGGCTACCTGGTTTCCCTGATTGATGTTTCCGAAGCGGCTTTGCAACGCGGTTTGCAAACCATCAGCGGCAATTTGGACCGGCAGATCAAAAAGGAAACCATCAGCGAGGCCGACAAGAATAGTATCCTGCAAAACATCCAAACCCACACATCCCTGGCCGAAGGTGTGCGCCAAGCGGATGTGGTAATCGAGGCCGCGTCGGAAAACTTGGAAGTTAAATTACAGATTTTCAAGGAGTTGGATGAGGCTTGCCGTCCGGAAACCATTTTGGCTTCCAACACATCGTCCATTTCCATCACCCGGCTCGGCGCGGCCACGCAGCGGCCCGGCCAAGTGATCGGGATGCATTTCATGAACCCCGTGCCGGTGATGAAACTCGTGGAAGTGATTCGGGGCTATGCCACTACCGCTGCCGTAACCGCCTCGGTCATGGCGCTTTCCAAGGCTTTGGGTAAGGTTCCGGTTGAAGTGAACGACTATCCGGGTTTTGTTTCCAACCGCATCCTGATGCCCATGATAAACGAGGCAATCGCGACGCTGTTTGAGGGCGTGGCGGGCGTGGAAGAGATTGACACGGTGATGAAACTGGGCATGGCGCACCCGATGGGGCCGCTGCAACTGGCCGATTTCATCGGTCTGGACGTGTGCCTGGCCATTATGCGGGTATTGCACGACGGTTTTGGCAACCCGAAATACGCGCCTTGCCCGCTGTTGGTGAACATGGTGCAGGCCGGGCATCTGGGTGCGAAATCGGGCGGCGGTTTTTACGAGTGGCCGAAGGAAACCAAGGAGTTGACCGTAGCCGAAAGGTTCCGGAAATAGTATGTTTTAAAAACGACAAAGCCCCCCCGCCCCCGAAGGGGGAGTTTGAAAGCCCCCTCTTTCGGAGGGGGTTGGGGGAGGCCTTTGCCCAATCATTTTTAACCACCCAAATCTAACCACCCAAACAATATGCGACACAGGAAATTTGGCCGGACCGGCTGGCAGGTAAGTGAAGTCGGTTACGGAATGTGGGGCTTGGCGGGCTGGACCGGCTCGGACAAGGCCGAAGTGGACGAGGCCTTACGCCTTTCGGTGGAACTGGGCTGCAATTTCTTTGACACGGCCTGGGGCTATGGTAGCGGCCTAAGCGAAACCATCCTGGGCAAACTGCTGAAAGAATTTCCGGACCGGAAACTTTACGCGGCCACCAAGATTCCGCCCATGAACCGCAAATGGCCTTCCAAACCGGATTTTGCCATCTCGGATGTGTTTCCGGCTCCGTACATTGTGGAGTACACCGAGAAAAGCCTTAAAAACCTGGGTGTGGAGCAGATTGACTTGCAGCAATTCCACGTGTGGGAAGATGGCTGGGCCAACCATGATGAGTGGAAGGAAGCCGTGCAGAAACTGACGCGCGAAGGCAAAGTGGCGGCGTGGGGCATTAGTGTGAACCGATGGGAACCCGAAAACTGCTTGGACACGCTGCGCACTGGCCTGATTGACGCGGTGCAGGTGATTTACAATATTTTCGACCAAGCTCCTGAGGATGAACTGTTTCCGTTGTGCCGCCAACTGGATATCGGTGTCATTGCCCGTGTTCCGTTCGATGAGGGCACGCTGACTGGCACGATGACCAAGGAAACCGTATTTCCGCCGGACGACTGGCGTTCGACGTATTTCGTGCCCGAAAACCTGACCGCCAGCGTGCAGCGCGCCGATGCGCTGAAACCGCTGGTTCCGGCGGGCATGAACCTGCCGGAAATGGCCTTACGCTTCATTCTGGACAATCCGGATGTGGGGACGGTCATACCCGGAATGCGCAAAACGGCCAATGTGCGCGCCAACACCGCCACCAGCGACGGGCGTGGCTTGGATAAGACCCTGCACGCGCAATTGCGCCAGCACCGCTGGGATAGGCTGCCAACCGAATGGTCGCAGTGAAATTGAGGCGCACCGAAAATTAAATTCAGCCATCTGTTGGCATAATTCAATTCAAAACCGGAGTGAAAAACACATTTGGCATACCTATCATTCCCGATAACGATACGGAAAGACTGCTGGCATTGGCTCGCTACGACCTGTTGAACACTCCTCCCGAAGAATCGTTTACCAATCTTGCCCACATTATCAGCCAAGTGTTTCACGCACCGATTGCCCTCATTTCTTTGGTGGATGAAAAGCGGGTTTTTTTCAAGGCAAATGTTGGCATGTCTGATGTGAAGAGTACCAGCCGGGGAGTCAGTTTATGTTCTTTGGGTATACTTGATGCACATCCGACCGTGTTTGAAGATGCCTTGCAGGAGCCTTGCCTTCTTGCCAATCCATTGGTGGTTGGTGAGTTTGGACTGCGCTTTTATGCTGGCGCACCACTTATCACACCCGATGGCTACAATATCGGGACGGTCTGCGTGCTGGATCGGAAACCCAGGGACTTTTCCGAAGACGACCGCAAATTGCTGAAACGTTTTGCCGTTACAGTCATGCACGAAATAGAGTTGCGGCTGGCTGCCCGCCAAAAAGCGGATGTGCTGGAAACCCAAGTGGATGCGCGAACTGCCGAACTGCGGATCGCCAACGCCGAACTGCACCGCACCAATCAGGAACTGGAGCAATTCGCGTATGTGGCCTCGCATGATTTGCAGGAGCCGCTGCGTAAAATTATGATTTTCGGTGGAATGCTACGCGCGGAGTATGGATCGGCACTTGAGGAGAAAGGCCAATTATATCTGCAGCGAATTCATGACAATACGGATCGGATGAGACAGTTGATAGGCGACCTGCTGGAGTTTTCAAGCATTGATAAGTTTGAAGCCAACCGCACAACGGTTGATTTGAATGAGGTATTGAACGAAATCCGGGAAAACTTGAATTTGAAAATCGAGGAAACCGCCGCCAACATCCATACGGACACGTTGCCTGTTGTTTGGGCGGTTTCCTCGCAGATGCACCAGTTGTTCTTTAACTTAATAAGCAACGCCCTTAAATTCTCATACCCGCATACGTCTCCCAGCATACAGGTGACAAGTGAGCCGCTGGCTGAAACCGAGCGGAGAAACCATTTTCCGGAAAGCGGGAAAAATTACGTGAAAATCATGGTTGCCGATAATGGCATCGGCTTTGAGCCGGTGTTTGCTGAGAAGATTTTCGTTATTTTTCAACGTCTGCATAACAAAAACGATTACGATGGCAATGGCATCGGCTTGGCCATCTGCAAACGCATTGTGGAAAATCACGGCGGAGTGATTTTCGCGGAAAACAAACCGAATGAAGGTGCATCATTCAAAATCATACTGCCCATGGATTGAAATCTTTTTAACCTTTGAGGTTTTCTGAGTAAGCCTGAATGTTAAACACCTACGGGTGGGTATGTTCTATTTGCATATTTCACGCTCCGGCCAGACATTGGAAGTGCAATCAGTCATTATCAGCCATTAACCAACAATCGCGGATATGAAAGCTGCTGGATAAGGTGAATTTTTGAAAAAGCCTTCTCAGCCTAATATGCAGGCGAAACTTCAGAACTCTGAGTTTCGCCTGTCTTGTTTTTGAGGAAATCAGAATTTGTGGGGAAAAAGGAAATAGTATCTTTCAAAAACGCAAAACCCGGCGTTTCATCATCAGGCACTCACGTTGTTCTCCCGCAAGGCATCATTCAGCGAGGTTTTCAAATCGGTACTTGCCTTGCGCCGCCCGATAATCAGGGCGCAGGGCACTTGGTAGTCGCCAGCGGGAAAGTGCTTGGTGTAGCTGCCCGGAATGACCACGGCGCGTTCGGGAACCTCGCCCACGTAAACCACCGGTTCCGGGCCGGTCACGTCGATGATCTTGGAGCTGCCGGTCAGCGTTACACCCGCGCCCAGAACTGCCTCGCGGCGCACCCGCGTGCCTTCGACCACGATGCACCGCGAACCGATGAACGCGCCATCTTCAATAATGACGGGAGCCGCCTGCACGGGTTCCAGTACCCCGCCAATGCCCACGCCACCGCTCAGGTGCACATTTTTGCCGATTTGGGCGCAACTGCCCACCGTTGCCCACGTATCCACCATCGTTCCTTCGTCCACGTACGCCCCGATGTTCACGTAACTCGGCATCAGGATTACGCCCTTGGCCAGATACGCCCCGTAACGCGCCACGGCGGGCGGCACCACCCGTACGCCCAGTGCCTGGTAGCCTTTCTTGAGTTCCATCTTGTCATGGTATTCGTAAATTCCGGTTTCCATCACCCGCATCTGCTGGATCGGGAAATAAAGGATTACCGCTTTCTTGATCCAGTCGTTTACCTGCCAGGTGCCGTCCGCCTTCGGTTCGGCCACGCGGCGGATGCCTTTGTCGAGTTCTTCAATAATGGTGCGGATGGCGGTTTCGGTCGCTGGCTCTTTCAACAGGTCCCGGTTATCCCAGGCTTTCTCAATGATGTCCCTGATTTCCATGTACGGATGTTTGTTTGGATTATGGTGAAGTGTTGTTAGGTTGCAACGGGCGGTTCCGTTTTACCAACGGATTTGCTAACGGAGGTTTTGCTAATCTGAAAGATACTGTTTTTAGTTTTGGCAATCCGGCCAAGCGAATCATTTTTGGCCGACAACTGACACCACATGACAAACATACACTCCATGCCACACATCCCCAAACGCAACTTGGTCATTGGCTCCGTGCTGCGTCCAGTA
>JANPIL010000038.1:0-12210 GCA_031424975.1 Sphingobacteriales bacterium | reverse complement strand
GTCGCGTTTGCCCAGCATTACCGCGCCCACCATTGCCACCAGAAACAGCACCGAAGCCAGTTCAAACGGCAATAAAAAATCCCGGAACAACACTTGTCCGAGATTTTCCACGAGTCCGGTTCGATAGTTGAAATTGGCGGTTGAAGTTTGGGTGCTGACTTGTTTCAATGCCGCCACCATGATTGTGAGCAGCAAGCCGCCGGAAATAACGGCGGCAAACTTGACCATATTACTTTTTTGCGGCTCGTTGGTACGGCGCAAATTCAGGAACATGATCACAAAAAGGAAGAGCACCATGATGGCACCCGCATACACGATAATATTGACAACAGCCAGAAACTGGGCGTTTAATAGCAGATAATGTCCTGACAATGAGAAAAATGTGACAATCAGAGACAGGACGCTGTAAATGGGATTTCGCGCGAAAATCACCAGCAGCGCGCTAATGAAAGCCAAGACCGTGAGGCCGATGAAAACGTATTGTATCATTTGTGACGCTTGTTTGGGAATGCCCGTACTTCTCAGAAACCCGAAAGACCATGAAAATCGAACAGCGCAAAAATAGTATCTTTTTTCAAATAACAGCCGCACCGTTGTCAAAACCGGTGCGGCTGTTGCAAGTTTGCGGGCGGTAAGTTCAGCTTTTCACGCCCGTATATTTCTCAATGCCAGTCGTGGCGCGGTCATCCATGTTTTCCACCAAGCGGTCTTTGCCGTAAATAATCTCGTCGCGGTCGTAAAATGCCGGGGCGATTTTGTCAGCTTGCAGGAAAATGGCCGCTTTTGGGCAGGCTTCCTCGCATAGCCCACAAAAAATGCAGCGCAGCATATTGATCTCATATACTTCGGCGTATTTTTCCTCGCGGTACAGTCCTTCCTCGCCGGGTTTGCGTTCGGCGGCGGTCATCGAGATTGCTTCCGCCGGACACGCTACCGCGCACAAGCCGCAAGCGGTGCAGCGTTCACGCCCTTTTTCGTCACGCTTGAGCACGTGCAAGCCGCGCCAAACCGGACTGAACGGACGCTTCACTTCGGGATAGTTGACGGTCACTTTCTTCTTGAAAAAGTGCTTCAACGTGATGCCCAAACCGCTGGCAATGGCCGGAATATACAGCCGCTCAGTCACGGTCATGGGGCTGTTGTCTATTTGTTTTGAACGGTTGGTCAGTTTCATGATATTCTTTTTCTTTTCAGTCAAAACAATCAAAAAATAAGTTTAAATCAGAGATTCCGACAATTTCAAACCCGCTGCACCCGCGCACGAACCTTCTTTTTGGGAGCCATTGCCGCCTGCACTACCGCAATTATAATCACTACCGCGATAGCCACCCACGGCAGCCACAACCAGCCGGACAAAACCCCGGCGGCAGTCAGGATCACGTTCAGAATCGCCAGCGGAATCAATGCTTTCCAGCCCAAGTTCATCAGTTGGTCGTAGCGGAAACGCGGCAGCGTCCAGCGAACCCACATGAAAAAGAAAATGCCGAGCAGGATTTTCACGAAAAACACCGCAATACCGATGGCCGTGGCAATGTTGTGTCCGGTCACATCGCCCAGCGAACCAACCAGCGATTCGCGCACGCTGTCCATGCCCGGATAATTGAAGCCGCCGAAAAACAAACAAGCCGTTACCGCCGACGATGCGAACATATTGATGTATTCGGAGAATAGGTAAAATCCCAGTTTCATGCTGCTGTATTCAGTGTGGTAGCCGCCAATGAGTTCGGTTTCGCATTCGGGCAAGTCAAAGGGCGTGCGGTTGCATTCGGCAAAGGCGCAGGTCAGGAAAATGATGAAACCCAGCGGCTGGTACAGGATATACCAGTTGCCGCCGTGCTGCCCTTCCACGATGGTGCGCAGCGACAACGAGCCGCTCATGAGTAGAATCGCGATGATTGAAAGCCCCATGGCCAGTTCGTAGCTGATGTTTTGCGAAGCCGCCCGGATGGCCCCAAGCAATGAAAACTTGTTGTTTGATGCCCATCCGCCAATCATCACGCCATACACGCCCAGCGAAACCACGCCGAATACGTACAGGATGCCGATGTTCACTTCAATCCCCTGCACTGCTATTTCGTTGCCGCTGACCTTAATCGTGTCGCCAAACGGAATCACGGCACTGGTCATGCAGGCGGTGAGCATCGCCAAAGACGGGCCGAAAATGAACAGCCACTTGTTGGCATGGGCAGGAATGAAATCTTCCTTGAAAAACATTTTTCCGGCATCCGCAATCGGTTGCAGCAAGCCGCCCCAGCCGGCGCGGTTCGGGCCGTTGCGGTCTTGGATAAATGCGGCAACCTTGCGTTCGGCCCACGTGGAGTAAGTGGCAACCAGCAGTGTAATGGCAAAAACGGCCAGTATGATTAACGCTTTGACTAACAGAGGATCCATGGTTGCAAAGTAAGAATAGTATGTTTTAAAAAGGCGAAACCCAAGTGGTTACATTCAATGGTGCTTTCACAAATGATTGACATTTACCAAATACGTTTCACGGATTTTCCAATAAAATAACTGTCAAAAATTTCGTCGCTGCTTATCAAATTCATTCGTTCGACAATTGCCTGCGCGGCGATTAACCTATCGAACGGATCTTTGTGATGGAAATCTAACTTGTTCTGCGCAACGGTATGGGCAAAATTTATATTTAAGATTTCTATGCCATTTTTCACAACATCATCAATTACCGTTTCGTAGCCACCTGCAATAGCGAGTTTGCCCAAGGCTGTTTTAATGGATATTTCCCATAAGCTGGCCATACTTAAGTATATCTCATTGCCTTCATCTTCCAAAAGAACTTTTATGTTTTCTTTCAAATCAGAAGAGCCAGCCACAAACCACAGAAATATTTGCGTGTCAATGAGAAATCGCATCACATATACGCATTGAAATCATCCAACGGTGCATTGAAATCAGGACTGAGTTTGTATTTATCCTTGGCACTGCCAAATTGCCTTTTTTCATGCGTCACAGGCATAGATTTGCCTTCGTAATGTTTCTGTAAAAACTCAATGTAATGCAATACTTCCTCCTTCAGGTTTTCGGGAAGTTGATGGAAACGGGATATGATTAGCTTATCAGTCATTGCTTATGACATATTGAAAATAGTATGTTTTGAAAAGGCGAAACCCGCCTATTTCCCATTCGGCCTTATCACAACCGCGCCGGGTTTTTCTTGGCCTTCGGGCAGTTGCAGCGGCAAGTCGTCAATGAGTTTGTATTGTTGCTTGGCTTGTTTGAAACCAAATTCCGGCACCACTTTTTTCTCATAGTGATTGGCTGAAATCACCGATTGGTGGCTTACTTTGGCCGGGCCTTCAATTGTCCAGTCGCTGGTTTGTTTGGTTTCAAAGCGGCAGGTGTTGCAAATGAATTCCTCCACTTCGCCCCACTGGTTTTTGCGTCCGGTCACGCGCAGCACTTCATCGCCCCGGTACCAGAGCGTTACTTTGCCGCAGCATTTGTCGCAGTCGCGGTGCGCACTCACAGGCTTGGTAAACCAGACGCGCTGCTTGAAACGAAATGTTTTATCCGTCAGCGCACCCACGGGGCACACATCAATCATGTTCCCCGAAAAATCATTGTCAATCGCCTCGGTGATGTACGTGCTGATCTCCGACACATCGCCCCGGTTCATCACGCCGTGTACGCGTTTGTCGGTGAGTTGGTCGGCGGTGTATACGCATCGATAGCACAAGATGCAGCGGTTCATGTGCAATTGGATGTACGGGCCAATGTCCTTGCGTTCAAAAGTGCGGCGTTCTTCTTCAAAGCGTTGTGTCACGCGGCCGTGTTCAAAGGCAAAATCCTGCAAGTGGCATTCACCCGCTTGGTCGCAAATCGGGCAATCAAGCGGATGGTTGATGAGCAGGAACTCCACTACGCCGCGCCGCGCTTCCAAAACCTGTTCATTCACCGTATTTTCAATCACCATGCCATCCTGAACCGTGGTAATGCACGACGGAATCAGTTTGGGCATGGGACGCGGATCCTTGGCCGACCCGGCGGTCACTTTCACTAAGCAGGCCCGGCATTTTCCGCCCGTTCCTTTCAATGACTTGTAGTAGCACATGGCGGGCGGAGCCACGTGCGCCCCGATTTGGCGGGCGGCCTGCAAAATCGTCGTTCCCGGCGGCACTTCCACTTCGATATTGTCGAAGGTCACTTTGAATAGCTGGAGGGCTGTATTTTCCATTTAATTATCTGTCAATATAATGAAGCCGAATATGTGATGATAGATGTAAACCTGGACAGGCGGAAAATAGTATCTTTCCAAATGGCAAAACCCCGGTTTAGCGTTTATGGCATTTTTATGATGCGCAATCGCTCAAAAGGGGCTTTTCAGCAAAGCATTTAAATCATAACCGATTACATCGCAATATGAAGCGTCATCTTGCACTTCGCCTGTGCCATGTCTGTATTTGCGCCACGTGCCTTTCTTGTAATTGTACGTGAAACCTTCTTTCACGTCATACCGCTCAATTAAGTCTTTTACCTTCTCGAAATCATTTTTTTCTCCTATTGTTGTGGTGATTTCGACAATGACTACATTTTTGTCTGTTTCGTTGTCAAGCAGAATAATGTCGGGTGTAGGGCTGGTTTTACCATCGTCAATCATTGTTTCTGAAAATGGCTCAAATGGAATCACACCGGTTTTATAAAGGTAATACAACTCCCCGGAAAGGCGGGTAATCACTCTCTGGTGTTCTCTCGGCGCGTTCACACCCATGATTGGTAAGTCCAGCATAGCACTGAGGTCTTGACTTTCTAAAAGATACTCTTGTTTAAAAGCCTTATTTAGTCGGGTGAAAATTTTGCAATCAGTTCGTGGGAACATAAACAGGTTCTGGAACTGTAGATTAGTATGTTTCAAAAACACCAAACCTGTCCGGGTTTTCAACGCTGTCAAATGGTCAATCCAACAGTTTTTCGTTCAAAATTTGTTTGAATTTGCGCAATATGCCAATGATTTGCAGCAAATCCTCTTTCTCCGTGCAGTCATACGACTTTGAAATGCAATACTCCCTCCCTTGCAAAACCACAAAATCCCAGAACTTGCCAATGATGTACGCCCCGTAAATGGGTTTTCTGTTCTGGTTCAGTTCTTGGGCAATCAGCATCGCCTCTATCAGTTGCGCCGTCGGGTCGCCGTAAGGGTCTTTCTGTTTCTTGTATTCCTGAAAGTGAAAGTAAGGCGTTTCCGGTATGTCTAAAATGCCTTTGGCCAGCATGAAGTCCGTTTTCACTTTCAGAAAATTTCCGTCTATGTCTGCCGAAATAGTTCGGTCATAGTATCCACTGACCTTTTCATTGGAATTAAAATGACCCAGTTTTAAAACAAAAGCAATAAAATTCATTTTCAATTCTTCTTCCTGCCAACCATCAATTCTTTCCACTACCGACTCGTGAATTTCTTCAAATAATTCCTTTTCCAAGCCTGTTAGCCCAGGTAAATTTATGCTTAACCACTCCCGCATTAAAGGCGTATATTCCTTGGTTCGCATCAAACCAAACAATTTAATCAGTTCGGCTTCGGAATATTTCTTCTCTTTACTTTTTCGCTGTGCCATTTTCCTGTATTTCTTATTTTGCTGTTGAAGCAAACTGTGTAAAACCGGATAAGTGGCTGGATTGCGCATACATTGTGCTTGGAAATAGTATGTTTCAGAAACACCAAACCCGCCTACGCCAACACCGGCTCCCCACGGTAAACCGCCCCTTTCTTTGACGCTTCCGCCGCGTGCTTCACGTGCCACTCGAACTCGTGGCGGAAGTGGCGGATGGCCGATGCCACCGGCCAAGCCGCCGCGTCGCCAAGCGGACAAATGGTGTTGCCTTCTATTTTCTTAGCTACATCTACCAGCAAGTCAATGTCGTGCATGTGGCCGTGGCCGTGTTCTATGCGGTGCAGTACTTTCTCCATCCAGCCTGTTCCTTCGCGGCAAGGGCTGCATTGCCCGCACGATTCGTGGTGGTAGAACTGAGAGAAATTCCAAGTGTTGCGCACAATGCACTGGTCTTCGTCAAAAACAATGAAACCGCCCGAACCGAGCATGGTTCCCGTGGCAAAACCACCGTCGGACAGTGATTCGTAGCTCATCAGGCGGGGTTCGCCGTTGGCGGTTTTGGTGATCAGGTTCACCGGCAAAATCGGAACCGACGAACCGCCCGCCACCAACGCCTTCAGTTGCTTGCCATTGGCAATGCCGCTGCAATATTGGTCTGAATACAGAAACTCTTCCACCGGAAGACCCATTTCAATCTCATAAACGCCCGGATTCTTGACGTTTCCGCAAGCCGAAATCAATTTGGTTCCGGTACTTTTGCCAATCCCGATTTTGGCGTATTCATCACCGCCATTGTTCACAATCCAAGTTACGGCGGCAATGGATTCGACGTTGTTGACCACCGTTGGGCAGCCGTACAGGCCCGAAACCGCCGGAAAAGGCGGCTTGTTGCGCGGGTTACCGCGCTTGCCTTCCAGGCTTTCGAGCAGGGCCGTTTCCTCACCGCAAATGTACGCGCCGCCACCCGGATGCACGTGCAAATCCAGATTGTAGCCGGTTCCCATGATGTTTTTGCCCAGCAAACCTTTGGCGTATGCCTCGGCAATGGCCTTTTCCAGAATCCGGATCACGAACATCATCTCGCCCCGCACGTAAATGTACGAAGTGTTGGCTCCCAGCGCGTAACTCGACACAATCATGCCCTCAATCAGCGCGTGCGGATTGTATCGCATCAGGTGGCGGTCTTTGAACGTGCCCGGCTACGATTCGTCGGCATTGCAAACCAAATAGCGCGGCTTGCCTTCGGGCTTGGCCAGAAACGACCATTTCATACCCGTTGGGAAGCCCGCCCCGCCGCGTCCCCGCAAACCGGACTTTTTCACTTCCTCCACCACCTCGTCGGGAGTCAGCATCTTCACGGCTTTTTCCACGGCGCGGTAGCCGCCATACTTCATGTAGGCATCAATCGGGGCGAGGTCTTCCTTGCCAATGTGTTCGGTCAGTATCTTGATAGACATTGTTTTATGGATTTATTTCGATAGGAAATCATTTAAGTCGTAGCCGATGGAATCGCAAAAAGATGGATTTCCGGTAATTTCTCCCGTGCCGTTCTTAAATTTGCGCCATTCCCCGGTGATGTAGTTATACACAAACCCCTCCGGAATATCATAATCCCCGCACACCTCGGAAATCTTGCTGAAATCCTTTCTGAAGCCCGCTTTGCCCGATATCTCTATGATCACTTTGTTCAGGCCTTCGTTGTTGTCATACAGCAACACATCGGGTGTGGCACTGGTCTGGCTCTCATCAACCATTACCTCTGGAAGCGGTTCGTAAGGAATCAGCCCCTTTTTGAACATAAAGTACAACTCAGCAGTAAGCCGTGCAATGACCCGCTGGTGTTCTTTTGGCGCGTTCACTCCCATAATCGGCAAATCAAGCATGGCGCGGAGGTTTTGATGTTTTGAAAGGTACTATTTTCACACCCACTCGTTGGCAATCAACTCCTCCATTTTTTCGGGAGTCAGGTTCTCGTAGTACACGTAATTGCCATCTTCCTTTTTCAGTCGCACTTGCATCACCGGCGCGTAACCGCAAGCGGCAAGGCATTCTACGGTTTTCAACGTGAACATTCCGTCGGCCGTGGTCTGCCCCACTTTTATCTTCAGGCGGTTTTCCAAGTATTCAATCGTGTCGTCCGAGCCGCGCAGCATACAAGGCCCCGTCCGGCAAACTTCCAACACGTATTTCCCCACCGGATTCACTTGGAACATAGTGTAGAAAGTAGCCACTTCATACACTTCAACCGGCTGTATGCCAAGCAGTTCGGCCACATAATCCATGACTGGCACGCTGAGCCAGTTCCATTCGTTTTGCGCCAAGTGCAAAATCGGCAGGATGGCCGACTTGTGTTTCCCTTCCGGGTAGTGTTTGATTATTTCCTGTATTTTTACCAGCGTTTCCGGCGGGAATTCCACTTTTTCCGGTGCGTTTGTTTCTGCCATGGGTTTGGTGTTTTTAAAAGATACTATTTTTAACTTGCTTTTCCGTAAAGCGTAAATTCCACGCGGCGCACTCGTTCCTCCAGATTCAGGGATTTTTTGAAATCTTCCCGCATACCAGCCATTTCATCTTTAATTCCGTCCAATCTGTCGAGTACCAAATTGGAAAAAGAATTGAATGCGTGTTCGGTAAACTGACGGTTGTCCGCCATTTTCTCATTCAGTCCTTTTAGCTCTTCGTTAAGCCCTTTCAATTCCACCGTATGCTGCTCCAACACTTCACGATGATAATGCAGTTCGGCGGTTTGCGCTTGGTTTATCCCACGTTGCTCGTCGTTGAACTTGTGTTGTTCCTCCCATTTCCGGTTGGAATCTTCGCGCATTTGTTGAAGTTCAATCAGAATTTCGGCAACAATTTCCGGCAGGTCTTTTCTTTCGGCCATGGGTTTTGCTATTTTAAAAGATACTGTTTTCTAATCGTAAAAATCCACCACGGTTTGCAAAATGCCCAACAACTGCGGCAAATTTACCAGATTGTAACGGTCAGTGTCCACAAAAACGATTTGCCCTTCCAGTTTCAAGAAAATCCATTCGTAACCGTTGGTGCAGGCACTGTAAATGGTTTCTGTTGGCTGCCGGTCTTTCGTGTTGTTCTTATTGAAAACCCGAACACCAATCATTTGGGCGGCCCTTTGCGACAACGAACGCGGGTCGCTCATGTCGTTTTTTTTGCCTCCGTTACTTGGATGATGGGTGCTTTGAGGTAAACCGTGTTTGGCTCTTTCGTAAAGATAAAATCACATTCCCCATTCAGCCCTTTTATTTTGTCTGCCTCAAGTGTTTCGCCGGAAAATAATTGCAGTTTGTTTTTATTTTTGGATTTTATCTCTTGCAATATCGGGAACACAAGTGCTTCGGAAACCGCTTTTTCAGTGGTTAAGACAGCGTTCTCCCTGTAGAAAGCAAGTGTGCGTGTCAGCCAGTCACTTGGCTTCAGCACTTCGACCGAATCGGGGAAAAGTTTTTTCTGGGATTGTTTGATCCCGAATTTTTCTTCCAAATCACTGAACTTGAAATCCCGGTAAGCCATAAGTTTCCTTGTTTTCCGTCTTACCGCAATCAGGTTCTTTTCCAGCAGCCAGCTTTCCATCTGGTATTCCGTCCAACGGCGACTGACGGTTTCCTCCATTTTTGCCTTTATCCGAACAGGAGGTTTCGTCATTTCAAAAGATACTATTTTACGCGTCCAGTTCGCCTGCAATCACATTCAGGCTGCTCATGATGGCGATGGCATCGGAAAGCGTGGTGCCGACGCACATTTCGGGGTAGGCCTGGTAATAGATGTAGCACGGACGACGGAAATGCAGCCGGTACGGGGCGCGGCCGCCATCGCTGACCAAGTAAAAGCCCAATTCGCCGTTGCCGCCTTCCACGGCGTGGTAAACCTCGCCCGCCGGAGCGTCAATCTCGCCCATGACAATCTTGAAATGGTAAATCAGGGCTTCCATGCTGCGGTACACTTCCTTTTTCGGAGGCAAATAATATTCCGGCGTGTCGGCAAAATAGCTGTCGTTCGGCATCTTATCCAATGCTTGGCGGATGATGCTCAGGCTCTGCCAGATTTCCTCGTTGCGCACCATGAAACGGTCGTATGTATCGCCAGTGTTGCCAACGGGAATCTCAAATTCAAAATCCTCATACGATGAATACGGCTCCATCACGCGCACATCGTAATCCACACCGGTGGCGCGGAGGTTGGGCCCGGTAAAGCCGTAGTTCAACGCCCGTTCCGGTGTCAGCGGCCCCACGTCAACCGTGCGATCCATGAAAATGCGGTTGCGGTTGAACAGTTTTTCAAATTCGCGCATGACGGGTGGAAATTCGTCGAGCCATTTTTTCAGTTTGGCCAGTGCAACTCCGTTCAGGTCGCGTTCCATGCCGCCGATGCGCCCCATGTTGGTGGTGAGCCGTGCGCCGCACACTTCCTCGTATATCTCGTATATCTTTTCGCGTTCCTGAAAAAAGTACAGGAATCCGGTAAATGCGCCGGTATCCACGCCCAGAATCGAGTTGCAAATCAAGTGGTCGGAAATGCGGGCCAGTTCCATCATGATCACGCGGATGTACTGGGCGCGTTTGGGAACGGTGATGCCGAGCAGTTTTTCCACGGTCATATGCCAGCCCATGTTGTTGATCGGCGATGAACAATAGTTCATCCGGTCGGTGAGCGTGGTGATCTGGTAAAATGGCCGGTGTTCGGAAATTTTCTCAAAGGCGCGGTGGATGTAGCCGATGGTGGGCACGCCCGACACTATCTTCTCGCCGTCCATGGTCAGCACGTTCTGGAACACGCCGTGCGTGGCCGGATGCGTGGGCCCCAAGTTCAACGTGGTCAGTTCGTTGACGTATTTCGGGGTTTCCGGCTTATGGTCGAGTACCGGCTGATTGCCGAGAACTTCTATCTGGGACATTTTTACGAGGTTAAACGGTTGAATGGCTGACTGCCAAATGGTCGGTTGGAAATAGTATGGTTGAAAAAGCCAAAACCCGGCAAATAACCAATCAGTTATTCAACTGGCTGTTTTTCTACCGTCCGAAATGCCAGTCCAGCTTGTCGCGGCGGGTCTGGTCTTCGAGCGGATATTCCTTGCGCATCGGGAAGTAGTCCATGTCGTCCACGTTCAGGATGCGTTTCAGGTTCGGATGGCCTTTGAATATGATGCCGTAGAAGTCAAACGTTTCGCGTTCCATCCAGTTGGCGGTGGCGTACAGGCTGGTTGCCGTTGGTATTGTGGGGTCGCTGACCGGGAAAAACGTTTTTATCCGCACCCGGACATTGTTTTCCAAACTGTGCAAATGATACACCACGCCCAATTCATTGCCTTCGTTGTCGGGATAATGGATGCCGCACAAATCGGTCAGGAATTGGAACTTGAAGGTTTTATGGTTGTACAGGTAATTGAGCAAATCAACGATTCGTTCGCGTTTGGTGGTCAGTGTCAGCAGGCTGTACGGTTCGTGAATGTCGAATAGGTCATCGCCGTAGCGGGCGGTCAGGTCTTCGGAAATTTCCTGGTTGCTCATTGAGGTTTCGGTTTTTTCCTGTCCGGGATCCGGGACAAAATAGTATGTTTCAAAAAGGCAAAACCTGCCATTACCGTATGCTGTACGATTCCAGCAATTGCTGGTACTCGCCCGAGTTGCGGCGGCGCAATGATTCGTTGCGTGCCAGCTCTTGGATTTTCATCAGGCCCTCGATAATCTGCTCGGGGCGGGGCGGGCAACCCGGCACGTACACATCCACCGGAATAATGCGGTCAATGCCTTGCAGCACGCTATACGTGTCGAAAATGCCACCGCTGCACGCGCAAGCCCCCACCGAAATCACCCAGCGCGGCTCGGCCATTTGCTCGTAGGTTTGCTTCAGTATCGGCCCCATTTTCTTGGCAATTGTGCCCATCACCATCAGCAGGTCAGCTTGGCGGGGCGAAAAACTGGGGCGTTCGGAGCCGAAGCGCGACAAGTCGTAGTGCGAGCCCATGGTGGCCATGAACTCAATGCCGCAGCACGAAGTGGCGAAGGGCAGCGGCCAAAGCGAATTTGCCCTTGCCATGCCAATCACTTTATCGAAAGATGTTGCGAAGAAACCCGGGCCGCCGTGGCCATCGGGTGCTTCAACCATTTTTGTATCGCTCATTTTCGGATGGTTTAGTTGTTGGCTGCCCGCAGGTTCGGTGTTACCGTTCCCATTTTAGCACGCCTTTCTTAATGACATACAGGAACCCGATCAGCAACAGGCCCAGAAAAACCAGCATCTGCCAGAAACCCGGCCAGCCCAATGCCTTGAAATTTACCGCCCACGGATACATGAAAATGATTTCTACGTCGAAAAGGACAAACAGGATGGCGGTCAGGAAATACTTGACCGAAATCGGGGCGCGGGCATCGCCTTGGGCTTCAATCCCGCATTCCCATGTTTCATCCTTGATAGTGCTGTTGCGGCGCGGCCCGAGCTTGAGGGCGGGCAGCAGGAAATTGGTGGTGAACATGGTGGCAACCACGAACCCGATGGCGGCGGCCAACTGGATCAGGATGGGCAGGTAATCAATTGGCAGGTATTTCGTTTCCATTTATTTTCGGTTCCTGTTCGGGATTTGTTGCAAAGCCGGGGGTTGCCGGCTCCGGTTTTCCCCGCAAATATAGGT
>JANPIL010000037.1:0-5446 GCA_031424975.1 Sphingobacteriales bacterium | reverse complement strand
ACTGCCGTTTATCTTGCCGGGGCGCAGCGTGTCCAAATCCGGAACCAGCACATCTGTCAGCAGCGAAGTATTGCGCAGTTGCAACTCGAAATCGAATTTCTGCGGTGCGCTTTTGGCCGCCGGTCCGGCCATCGGGTCGTGATAATAACGCCGGAAATGCTTTTCCAGCGCACCGGCAATGCCCTCCAGATTAATGTTACCCTTGAAACGCCCCGTCATAATGTCCGAATTGAGCTGGATGTCCGTTTCGTCGTTCTCTTGCAGTGAAACGTACAGCAGCGAATCAATGACATACGCCTTACCTTCGCTTACCACGGCCACTTTGCGGATGTCCACGTTGCCGTTGAGGTGGTCAAGGGTTTTGAAACGCACGTCAGCCTTGATTTTCACTTGCGCACGGATGTCTTTTTCGGTCAGGTTCAACGCTTTCAACGACGATTGGTTCAGGCTCAAATCTGCGGTGTAGCGCGGCGTTGCCGAACGCATATCGGCGGCAGCGGCCAAGGTGAAATTCAAGTTGGTGTCGCTCAACGCCACTTGGGCGGCAAACTGGTTGGGCTTTGCCGAGGCGTTGATGGTGGCGTTGCGGTAGGTGTATTGCTGGTAATCAATGCGTTGCACTTTGCCTTTGACTTCGGCCCGCATTTCCTTGGGCGAAAAGCCCGAACCGCGCAGGCTGGCCGTCGCGCTGAAACGCCCCAGTGTGGCTTCCTGCCTGAGCAGCTTGCCCAGTTCGGCATTGGCAATGTCGAGCTTGCCATTGTACGAGCCGGTAGAAAACGATTTGTTGGTTTGCAGGCGCACATCGGCCAGCACATTGCCGAGCGAGGTTTCCAGTTTGGCGCGGGTGTTGAAATCATGGGCGGCTCCGCGCAGTTGGGCGTTCAGTTGCATTTGCGCGGGCAGCCGGATGCTGGAAGGCAGCAATGAAGGCTGCAACAAGGCACGCAAATCGGCGGCGGAACTGGCAAACGGCTGGATGTTGAGTTGGAAGGCCGTTTTGTCCACGTCGGGCAGGTTGCGCACGCGGCCCGTGATGGACAGGCGGGTGTTGCTCAGTGTGCTGGCGGTCAGCTTGTCAATGCGCAAATCTTTGATTTGGCCGCGCAGGGAGGTTTGGACTTTCAGAAAGATACTATTTTGGTTGCGCAGCGGAACGCCTTTCAGTACGTCCGGCTGGAAATACAGCAAGTCGCGGGCCGACAGGTATGAATCGGAGATGCGGACTTGGAGGCTGGCATCGGCATATTCCTTGGCAAGGGCGGCAAACGAGCGGAATTTCATCTGCACATCGCCATTCAGGAAACTGTGGCCGGTTTTGAGGTTGAGCGGCGTGGCTTCCAAACCGGTTTCGGTCAGGGTGATGTTCGTTTCCGCTTTCTCCAAGATGAATCCGCTTTTTTCGCGAAAATGTAAACTTTCCACCTTGGCGCGAATATCCGATCCGGCGTATTGGATTTGGTTCATTTCCGCATTTAAATCGGAAACCAGCAGGTGCGAAAAATCCATTCCGGCGGCCTGCGGCGCACGGTTAAAATCGTCGTAAGCCAGTTGGTTTTCCTTCAAATCCAGTTTGTCCAGCCTTACACGCCACACGGGCGTTGCGGCGGAATCCTTAGGCTGGGAAACCGTTACAGCCGGTTTCTTTTGGAAAGCCTGCTGGTAGCTGATACGCGAGTTTTCGAGCGAAAATTCGTTGATGGCCGCAATTTGCCGCGCAATGTCTAAAGTATCGGTTTCCAAATACGATTTGCCGATGTCGGCTTGCAGGTTTTGCCCGGCGGCTTGGTCGCGGTAAGTTACGTGCACATCATCCAGCGACAGTTCTCGCAGCCCGATTTGCAGCGGAAAAGCGGCTGTGTCGGGTGGGAGGGAGGTTTGGGCTTTCGCGGGGATACTATTTTTTTCCAGCGCACTGATGTATGAAAAAGTGGTGTGCGCCAGATTTACCTTATCCAGCTTATACACCGACCGCACCACGTCCAGTTCTTCAAACGACAAGTCCAGTTCGCCGAGCCGCAGCAGCAGGTTGCTTTTGGCGGTCTGGTCGTCAAAAGTCAGGTAAATGTCGCGCAGGGAAATGTCGTCAATCGAAATGCGCCACAGTGTGGGCGACGTATCAGTTTCAGCCACCGAAAGGCTGTCCGAAAACGCATCAATAATATAGTCGAAGTTGAAACTGCTGTCGGGCAGGGTGCGCCGCACATGGCCGGTCAGGTTGTTTATCTTGATGCTGCCAACCGCGATTTCATTGTCCAGCAAGGCCCACATCCCAATATCCACGGCCAGCCGCCTGCCATAAAGCAGCGTATCCTTTTGGCGGTCTTCCAGATAAATGTTTTCCAGCACAACCGATTTTGGAAACGCCACGTTGATGCCGCCCAATTCCACGCGGGTTTTCAGTTTTTTTTCCAGGTAGTTGGTGGCTTTGCCGGTCAGGTATAGCTGCACGGCGGGGAGTTGAATTGCCAGTACCGCCGCCAACACTAATACAATGGCTATTCCCAAAATCCAAGCAACAACCTTGGCCGATTTTTTCAGTATATTTTTTGCGGTTTCATTAGCCATGATCGAACTCTCGGTGCGTCGTCGGATAGATTAATTTGTAACTGCGGAAAAATAGTATGCCCGGAAAACGCCAAACCTGCCTTTTGGCGGTGTTGGCTGCCGCATTTCGGGAATGGTTTTTTTGAGGTTTCAATTCTTGGCCACGGCTGGCGCAAGCATAAATGCTGCACTTGGCGCGAGGTTGCCTATACAGGCATGATAAATCCCACTGTATCAACGGTTTCACTACCCCATTCATGAACCAAAAGGAATTGCATACGCTGGTTAACCGCTTGGTGCTGGTGCAAATGTACCGCGTGGAAGCATACCGCCAAGCATTGGAAACTTCCTGCCAGCCCGACTTGGAGCTTTTTTTTCATGGAAGCATCGGGGCGGGCGAGAAACTGATTGAACAGTTGTTCGCCCAAATCAATCCGCTGCACATAAGCGAAACGGAAGATGCCGCGCTGCCCGCTGATTTTCAATTTGTGTGGAATTTATTGCCCGATGCGCTGCACGGACATGACAAAAACCACGTCTTGAACCAGTGCCTGATGGCCGAAAACCAAACACTGCGCATTTACCGCAAACTCATCGGGAGTGCCAGCGAAATGCCGGTTTCCATGAGGCGGTTGCTGACCCGGCAATGGATTGCCTTGGGCAGTGCCATTGCCTACCTGCGCCGCCTGAAAAATGCCACCGCCGGTTTCCTTGCAAAGCCTTGGCGCACAACATTTTCCGTCCGTTTTTTGGCTTTGGCCAAGCATCAACGTGCCATAGCATTCAGGTAAAACAGCCGAATCACCGATTTCCTTCGTACCTATGAAAAACCTCGCCAAACAAACCGCTATTGTTACTGGCTCCAGTTCGGGCATCGGCAAGGCCATTGCGCTGTCGCTGGGAGCCGCCGGAGCCAATGTCGTCGTCAATTCGCATAGCCAACCCGAGAAAGGCGAACAAGTGGCCGGTGAAATCAGGGAAGCGGGCGGACAGAGCATTGCCGTGCAAGCGGACGTGAGCCAACAGGAGGGCGTTGAAAAACTGTTTGCGCAGGCACTGAAAGCGTTTGGCAGGCTCGACATACTGGTTAGCAATTCGGGCATCCAGAAAGACGCGCCCCTGATGGAAATGACGCTGGAAGAATGGAACCAAGTGATTGATGTGAACCTGACCGGGGCTTTTTTGTGCGCACGACGTGCCGCCCGGGAGTTTTGCCGGCAGGGTGTGGCGGAAAACATTTCGCGGGCCGCCGGCAAGATAATCTTCATCAGTTCGGTTCACGAGGTAATCCCGTGGGCGGGGCACGTCAATTACGCTGCCTCCAAGGGAGGTGTCATGCTGTTTATGAAATCCATTGCACAGGAGCTGGCTCCGCAGAAAATCCGCGTGAACAGCATTGCCCCCGGAGCCATCCAAACGCCCATTAACCGCGAAGCGTGGGAAACGGACGAGGCCCGCAAGCAATTGCTGGAATTGATTCCGTATGGCCGCATCGGGTTGCCCGAAGACATTGGCAGGGTGGCCGCTTGGCTGGCTTCTGATGAGGCTGATTATATTACGGGAACCACGATTTTTGTGGACGGCGGCATGACACTCTACCCCGGATTTGCCGACAACGGATAATCAAGCCCCCAAAGGGGAAGCAAAATAGTATCTTTCAAAATCGTAAAACCCGCCCGATTCAAAAGCCCCCTCCTTCGGAGGGGGTTGGGGGAGGCTTCTTTTCAGTCGCGCAGGCGGTCGAGGAAACCGTTGAGCATCCGTGCTTCGGCTTCACTTACTTTGTGGAAAATATTCCCCGTTTGATCGATTATTGAATCCAATTGTTTCAGCAGGTCAAGTCCCCGGTCGGTAATCCTCACATTCACGGCACGCCGGTCGGCGGGGCATTCCTGGCGTTCTACCAGTTCCTTCACCCGCAATTTCTCCACCAGCCGCGATGCGTTTGAGTTTTTATCCAGCATCCGCTCGGTAAGCAGTGAAACGGTCACTTCCTTGGGATGCTGCCCGCGCAAAATCCGCAGGATATTGTATTGTTGGGGCGAAATACCGTGCGGTTTCAGTACTTGTATCTGCTTCAGGTTCAACCAATTGGCCGTGAACATGATATTCAATACCAGTTTTTGGTACTCATCCCTGAATTTTTCCTGCCTTATTTCTTTTTCCAATTCCATGTTCGTGCGGTTGCGCCGCTGCAAATATATGTATATACACACATTAGTTGCCAAGTATGTTCAATTTCTTGCCCTTCCGTCGTCAGTCTATGCATCTCGGTTTTGTTTTGCCCTGAAACCCAATAGCCACTGACCCCGAGGGGGAGCCGGAAAATAGTATGTTTCAAAAGTCCCAAACCCCCTTTCCCGGTAAGTCAAATATTGCTGTTGTGTGGACGGATTTGATATGTGCCGGTCATAAAAAAAAGCCCTTGACGGGCTTTTTTGTCTTGACTTTGTTTTTGGATTACACCAAAAGCAATTGTATTTGCTTGCGTTTGCGTTCAATGATGTTGTGGTAAAATTCCAAATCGTCCTTCAACTGGAAACGCACCATGTACGAAAGCGTGGCTTTGCACAGCACTTGGTTCACTTCTTCTATTTTGCGTTCCAGTACGTTTATTTCATCAAGCAACCGGAGTTGCTCCGCTTTTTCAGCGTCCGCAGAGGCACTCATGCTGTTGAACAGTGAAAATGCCTGTTCCGATAGGGCCTCTGAACCAACTGTTGGCATTGCGGCTATCAAATAAGTATCTTTCATGTGCGTCACCGATTTACCGTGTATTTTTTATGAGTTAAATGTAGCAAATAATATGCGGAAAACTGCGGATGCGGGGCATTTTTTTTGGACTTCAGAAAATTCGGATTCAGCATCCAAGCATGGCAAAAGATTGAGGAATATGCCT
>JANPIL010000036.1:0-8448 GCA_031424975.1 Sphingobacteriales bacterium | reverse complement strand
ATGTAATGCAAGTATTCCAGCCAGTGGATGTTGGCGATTTCGGTTTCGTCCATCCAAAAAGACTGCACACTGACGGTTCTTTCCACGTTGTCGTGCGAGTTGGTCAGGTCTTCCTCGGCGGAACCCATCACAAAACGTCCGCCTTCAACGAACACCAAGTTCGGGCCTTGGGGCTGGCCTTCGAAATCGGGAACCTGAAAACCATCGTCGTCATTGTAGGCCAGACCGGTTGCGGTACTTTCGTCGCCCGGATTGGCGGCCGTCGGGTACTTGTCTTTTTTACACGCCGTAAATGCCAGCAGCAACGAACCTGCCAACAAAACGTGCGTGGCTGAACGCCAGAGCTTACTCATAAACCTGTTTTTGTTAAGATGTAAAATTTATAAACACTTATTTTTTCAATGTTTGCCCGTTGTCAGCGGCAGCCTTGCGAGGCCAAAAGCAACAACCTAAAATCGGCGGACGGACACCGGAAACGGGTGCATTTTTATCTGATACGAAATTGCGGGGTTTTGCCGGGATAATAAAGTGATTAGCCGCCGAAAATGAATGTATGTAATAAAATCGGAAAATGCGCCAAATAAGTGCTGTGTATACGCCACGGAAGCCTTTGAAATAGTATCCCTGCCTGTCCGGCAGGCAGGTTTTAAAAAGCCCAAACCCAAACAAGTGTTTGATTATGAATTGCTTGCGTTTGTAACGGAAGCGATTTTCAAAATAATCCGGCTCACCGCAGGGCAATAGTTTGCTGGCAAAACTTTGCCAATGGACGAATGCGCAAAGGCCGTTTTTTTCTTCCATTCAAACGTGCCGCCGTTGGTTTTTGTTGCCCGGCGCACGTTTGCACACCAAATGCATAAGATGTAAGCGCACCGTATTGTCCTTTGAAACGGAAAAGCAGGTGGCGATATTGTTGGATGGCGCGGATGAATTGTGCGTTTGCAAACACCATAAAACCCCCGGTTTCAAATCAGCATGGGCAGCCATGTGATTGGGCTTTGCAGGGCTGGCGGGGTTTGGGGTTTTTGAAACCTGCCTGCCGGACAGGCAGGGATACTATTTTGTCCAGAGCACCGGGTTCCTGTGGGTGGCTTGTACATTGGACTGGCAAAGTTCAAGACAGCCAACCAAAATAGTATGTCCCCCAAAGCCCAAACCTACCTGCCATTGCCAACTTACGCGGCCACGGCAACTTTTGTTTCCATTTCGGACAAGGTTTTTTGCGCCTGCGAAATGGATTTGATGTCGTCGAAAATCAAAATTAGCCGCTCCTTCAATTCCTTCAGGCGGCAACGCTTCGGGTTACGCTGGATAAATTGCAGGATTCCGCCGAAAACCTCCGATTTGTAATACGCCTCTTTGGCCGCCGGAACAAAATAGCCTTTCATGCCGCCGCTTTTGAGGGTCAGCTTTTCAAAGCCAAGCCGTTCGGCGAGCCACCGGAGGCGCACCATTTCAATCAGGTCTTTGACCTCCCGGGGCATGGCACCGAAGCGGTCAATGATTTCGTTGCGGAAGTTTTCCAGTTCCGGCTCGTCCTTTATATTGTCAAGTTGTGAGTACAAGCTTAACCGTTCGGAAATGCTGGGTACGTAGGTTTCGGGAATGATGATGGGCAGGTCGGTTTCGATGCTGCAATCGGCCACGAGTTCCTTCACGTTGATTTCGTGCGCAAACAATTCCTTGAATTCGTCTTCCTTCAATTCCCGGATTGCATCATCGAGCAGCTTGTGGTACGTTTCAAAGCCCAAATCGGTAATGAATCCGCTTTGTTCGGCTCCCAGCAGGTTTCCGGCCCCGCGAATATCCAAGTCGCGCATGGCAATCTTGAAACCATCGCCCAAATCCGAAAACTCTTCCAACGTGTGCAGCCGTTTCCGCGAGTCGGTGCTCAGCGTTGTGGGCGGCGGCGTGAGCAAATAACAATACGCCTTGCGGTTGCTGCGCCCCACGCGGCCGCGCATTTGGTGCAAGTCGGCAAGGCCGAATTGGTGCGCCCTGTTAATAATAATGGTGTTGGCGTTCGGAATGTCCAAGCCCGACTCTATTATATTGGTCGAAATCAGCACGTCGTATTCACCATCAATGAATTTGAGCATCGTTTTTTCCAGGCGGCTGCCTTCCATTTGTCCGTGTGCCATGCCAATCCGGGCATCGGGCACGAGCCGAAGCACCATATCGGCAAGCCCCATGATGTCGCCGATGCGGTTGTGGACGAAAAAAACCTGTCCGCCCCGCCTGATTTCCTCGCTGATGGCATCGCGGATTACCTCTTCGCTAAACGCGTGTACCTCGGTGGTCACGGCTTGGCGGTTGGGCGGCGGCGTGGCAATGATGGACAAATCGCGCGCACCCATCAGCGAAAAATGCAAAGTGCGTGGAATCGGGGTGGCTGTCAGCGTGAGCACATCCACATTGACGCGCATTTCCTTGAGCCGGTCTTTGGTTTTCACGCCGAATTTTTGCTCCTCATCAATAATAAGCAGGCCGAGGTTTTTGAATTGCACATCCTTGCTCACAATCCGGTGCGTGCCAATCAGGATGTTTATGTCGCCATCGGCCACTTTCTGCAGCGTTTCCTTAATTTGCTGCGTGCTTTTGAAGCGGTTCACGTATTCCACGCGCACCGGAAACTGCTCCAACCGTTCCCGGAAAGTTTTGAAATGCTGCATGGCCAGTACGGTTGTCGGCACCAATACGGCCACTTGCTTGCCATCGGTCACGGCTTTGAAGGCCGCCCTGATGGCCACTTCCGTCTTGCCAAAACCCACATCGCCGCATACCAGCCGGTCCATCGGGTGAGACTGTTCCATGTCGCGCTTCACATCGGCCGTGGATTTTGCCTGGTCGGGCGTGTCCTCATATATAAAGGACGATTCAAGCTCGATTTGCAAAATACTATCTTTTGTAAAGGCAAAACCCGGCGCGGCCTTGCGTTTGGCATACAGATTAATCAAATCTTTGGCAATGTCCTTGACCTGCTTCTTAATGCGCGACTTTTTGTTTTCCCAATCGGGTGAGCCGAGTTTGCTCATGGTGGGCGGCGTGCCGTCTTTGCCCGCGTATTTGGCGATTTTATGCAAGGAATAAATGCTGACGTACAGCAAGTCATCATCGCGGAAAACCAGCCGGATTGCTTCTTGCAGGCTGCCGTTGACCTCCACTTTTTCCAATCCGGCAAATCGCCCCACGCCGTAGTCAATGTGGGTTACATGATCGCCGGGTTGCAGCGTGCGCAACTCCCTGAGCGTCATGGCTTTGGATTTGGAAAAACGTTCGCGGGCCTTGTACCGGTGGAAACGGTCGAAAATCTGGTGGTCGGTGTAGCAGGCCACTTTAAGGTTCTGATCCACAAAGCCCGCCCGGAACGAAGCCGTTAATAACTGGAATTTGATGAACGGGTTGATTTCCTCGAAAATCGTGTTCAGCCGTTCCTGCTGCCGTATCGAGTCGGCGGCGATTATATTCACGTAGCCGTGCGTGAGGTTGTCTTGCAGGTTGGTAGCCAGCAAGTTGAAGTCTTTGTTGAAGGATGGCTGCGCGGCCGATGGGTATTCCACCTTTTCGGAATCCTTGAAATAAAACCGCTTGCCAAACTCAACCACTGTGTGCTGCTTGAGTTCTTTCAGGAAATTACGCCGCGTGTCGAGCAATTCCTCGGGCTTCGATAATATTTTGAGTTCGGTAGCCTCGTAGGTCTGCTCGGCTTTGTCAAAGCTGTTCTGGATTGTTTCCAACGTCAGATCCACGTCTTTTGCCCAGATGGTTGCGTCATTCGGCAGGAATCCCAGAAAGGTTTCGCGCGATTCGAGGACGATTTTGCTTTGGATGTTGGGCACAATCGAAACCTGCGAGGCGTTGGCAACCGACAGTTGCGTGTCGGGATTGAAGGTGCGGATACTTTCAATGTCGTCGCCAAACAATTCGATGCGGTAAGGCAAGTCGTTGGCAAACGAAAACACATCCACAATGCCGCCCCGGATGGAAAACTGACCGGCCTCGTACACAAAATCCGTTTTCTCAAAATCGTAGCTGAGCAGAAACTCGGCAATGAAATTGGTGTCGAGCCGCTCACCAATCTTGGCCGTGAACGTATTCTGCGCCAGCGATTGCTGACTGATAACCTTTTCGCACAACGCTTCGGGATAGGTGACGATTAGCAGCCCGGCAGTCCCCGCTTTTTTGTGGTTTACCAGATTATTGAGGACTTCGGCACGGCGCAAAACGTTGGCGTTGTCCGTTTCCTCAAATTGGTAAGGCTTTCGGTACGAGGTAGGAAAAAACAGGATTTTGGTGTCGGGCAGCAGATTCTGCAAGTCGTTCAGAAAATAAGCCGCTTCTTCTTTCTCATGTAATATAAATACGTGTGTTTGCGGCCTGTCCAGAAAACACGCGGCTCCCAATACAGCATCCAAGCTACCGACCACGCCACGCAAGTGAAGGTGAACCGGATTTTTGGCATTGAAAACAGTACGTTGCAGTAGCGTTTGCACCAAGCTGTCGGCGCGGTAAAGCTGAAGGAAATCTTTGTTCTTCAAGGGATTAAGGGGAGATTTAAAAAAGCGAAAACGAAAAACTTCGGACTAATGGAATACAAAGACGCAACGAGTTTTCTTCAGTCAGTTGAAAACCAGTAGATTACATAAATAATGGTGCTTAAAAATAGTATCCTTGGAAATACCAAAACCTGCCTCGCGGGTTGCGCGGGCAGGTGAAAACGCCAAAGATGGAAACCGGCTGTAAAACCGGTTCCTGAAGGAACCACAATCGCCGGAACAAAGTTTCGGTGCCGCCGTTTTTGCCGCCGCATCCACGAAACCCATTGTGGGGGGAGGTAACCGGCAAGGTTGCCAGTAGCCGGAAAGCAAATGTATTGAATGCCGTGGTTTTGGAAAACCGTACTGTGTTTGGTGGAAAACCGCTCCGGAAAAAACAATTCTTACACGCCGCCCACCAATCGAAAATTGCACAAACCCTGATTAACTCATTACCTTTCAGAAACAAATCAGGGTAAAGGCTTACAGGTAGCAGAAGACGAAAAAAAACGCTATACTTGAAGCAATGTTATCGTAAACGCTTGTAAGACAATAAGTTTCCTGTTTACCTTACGGCAAGTTTTACCACTTATTCGCAGCACTGGAAAATCCGGGTCGGGTTTCGGCTTTCAAAAAGATACTATTTCCACCAAACAATAATCCGTGTTACACAACTCCTATCACCATGGCCAAGCTTAAAAACATCATCAAGCAACTGTCGCTGGAAGATTACGACGCAATCTATAGCCAATTGATGACGAGCAACGCCGAAAAATCGGCGTACCTGCTCAAATTCATGCGCGAGAAACAGTTGTCCGACAGCAAGATAATGGAACAACTGGACGTGAACACCAACGCGTATTACACGCTGCGGTCGCGGTTGAACCAGAAAATAGAGGAGCACTTGCTCCAGCAAATGGAAAGCCCGCGCACGGACTTGCTGAAAAAGGTGGCCAACATTACCGAAATCCTTTTCACCAAGAAAAGGGCTATTGCCGTGGCCACGCTGAAGAAACTGGAAAAGGAATTGCTGGACTATGATTTGTCTAACGAGTTGACAATCATTTACAAAAGCCTCAAGAAACTGCACATCAACTCACCCGATTTTTACACGTATTCGCAAAGCTACAACCGGCACGTGGCCTATATGCTGGCCATTGACAAGGCCGAGGATTTGCTGTCGGAATATTTCAAGAAATACGGTAATTACACGCTTTCGGGTACCGATAACGAGAAGCTGGAATTGACCTACTTGAGCCGTGAAATGGAAAACGTGTGCCGCCTTTATCAGTCGCACCGGCTTTATGTGTACCAAAACTGCATGAGCATTTTCCACCGCCTGTTTGTGGAAACCAACGAAAACGTGGACGATGACCAGGAGCCGATTGAGGACATACTGACGAATGTGGAGAAGATTTTTGCGCAATACAACCTCGATACGGTGTATTACCACCTGAAATTGGTGTTTGAGTTCCTTAAACTTGAATACTACACGCACTACAAGGTTTACAAGAAAGCCGAAAAATACTTTGACGAGGTGAACGATGCGGCCAGCACCCTGCTCACCAACTACAGTTTGTACACGTTTCCGGCGCAGTTCTTGGTCACGAAAGTGCAGCGCCACATCCGCATGGATACCGAACAGTTGATGTATGAGGAAAACGAAGGCCTGTTTCAGGATTATGAAGCCGATGCCTACGATCTGCCAAAATACACCGTGTACGTGATTTACCGCGCGGTAGGCTGTTATTACGCCAAGAAACACGATGAGGCGGCACGCTGGCTCAACAACCTGCTTAACGAAATGAGCCTAAAAAAATACCCGTTGGCGCACTTGGAGGTGAAACTGCTGCTGGCTTTGCAATATTGCCTGCTCAGCGATTTTGAATTGTTCAGCCAGTTGCTCAACAGTATCCAACGCCAGATCCGTATCATGGGCAAGGACGAATGCGAACACATGCTCATTTTCACCAAAATCATGAAAACATCGCTGTACGACAGCAAGAATGGCAAGGCCGCCAAAATCCGCACGTTGATAGACAAACTGCAAAAAACACCCATCAAGGGTTTCACAGTCGTGCATTTAGTCAAGATGGATGAGAATTTCGTGACCCGGCTTTCGAGTTAGAAAACCGCAAGCCTGCCTTCCGGCCCCCTCCAAAAAAGGGGGCTTTTTTTGTTCCGGCAAACAAAAAACCCGCCCAAATTAATGGGCGGGTTTCAACTTTTTAAAAGATACTATTTTCAGATGCCCAACTTTTTCAGGCTGTCTTGCGTGAGCGGCTTATTCACGTATTTTTTTACGTAATCGTATTTCTTGGATTTGCTCATGTCCTGCGGATTGATTGAGGAAGTAAGCATGATGATTTTGCAATAGTCCTTGGTATCCCTTGAAAGTTTCTCAAACTCGTCCAAAAACTGGAATCCATCCATGAGCGGCATATCGATGTCCAGAAAAACCAGTTCGGGCAACGTTACGTTGTTGGTGACAGCGGCTATCTTTTCCATGTTTTTCAGGAACTCGATGGCACTTTTACCACCCGTATGGGTGAAAATGTGCTTGGCAATGCCTGCCGACTCAATGATTTTCTGATTAATGAGGTTGTCAATTTCATTATCGTCAATCAGCATGATAGTATTGAACCTTGGTGCAGTTTCAGCCATGATAAAAATATTTTTGTACAAATCAGTTTAAAAACGTGTACAAGGTAGGTTATTCGGTATCAAACGCAAAGTGTAATTTCCGCTAAATCATTACAAGGTCAAGGATGCGGCAAAGCAAACAGGTGCTTGGTCAAGTACTTGATTTTCAATGAGTTGAAGTGAATCATTGAAGATGCCCCTGTAGATTAAGTAACGTTTAATGCTTGAAAATTACAATAAGGTTCGCCAACCATAAGTTGCTGGCTGTCAGCCGAGTTTTCCATTTAAGGAAAAGGTTGGGGTTTCGTAATGTTGAAACATACTATTTCGAGGCCCCGAAAACGGATTTCGCCGGAAATTTTTCACACGTCAAACGTAATCCCTTGTGCCAGTGGCAGTTCGCTGCCGTAGTTGAGGGTGTTTGTTTGGCGGCGCATATAAACTTTCCACGCATCCGAACCCGACTCGCGTCCGCTGCCGGTTTCCTTCTCGCCTCCGAAAGCCCCGCCTATTTCCGCCCCTGAAGTGCCAATGTTGGCATTGGCAATACCGCAATCGGAACCGGCGCAGGAAAGGAACGTTTCGACCTCGCGCATATTCAATGAGAAGATGGACGACGACAATCCCTGCCGCACGTCGTTTTGCTGGGCAATGGCATTCTCGACACCGCCTTCATAACGAATCACGTATAATATAGGAGCGAAGGTTTCTTCCTGCACAATGGAAAACTCGTTGCGTGCCTCCACAATGGCCGGTGTAACGTAGTTGCCCGACGAAAACCCTTCGCCCGACAACACTTCGCCGCCCACCAGCAGTTTTCCACCCAGCTTTTGCACCTCAGCCAGCGCGTGCGTGAAGTTTTCAACCGCCTGCCCGTCAATGAGCGGCCCGACCAGAATGCCATCTTCCAGCGGATTGCCGATGGGAAGTTTCCGGTAAATGGCAACCAAGCGATCCATAACGGTTTGGTAGATGGATTCGTGCACGAAAATGCGCCGGGTGCTGGTGCAGCGTTGGCCGCAAGTGCCCACCGCCCCGAAAGCCACCGCCCTGATTGCCATGTTTAAGTCTGCATTGGGCGTAATGATAACGGCATTGTTGCCGCCCAGCTCCAAGAGAGATTTGCCCAGCCGTTTGGCAACCGCTTGGGCCACGTGCCTCCCCATGCGCACCGAGCCAGTAGCCGAAACCAACGCAATCCGCGTGTCTTCGGCCATGCGCTGCCCAATGTCGGCACCGCCGAGTATGAGGTTGAAAATGCCTTCGGGCA
>JANPIL010000035.1:0-15725 GCA_031424975.1 Sphingobacteriales bacterium | reverse complement strand
ACGGGCATTGCGGCGGGGCGCAACAGCATTTTCCACTTCACGGTGATTTCCGTTTTTTACACCGGCAACCTGGTGGTTTCTTATTTGCACAGTTCGGGCATTCTTGAACTCGACTTCCTCTATGTCAATGGATTCTATCTGCTGACAGTTTCCATTGTGCTGGGCATCTGGGGTTTCCGGCAGCGTATGGATGCGCTGTTTGCCGATCCCTACGCCTCGTTGCTGTACGCCGCCCTTTCAATCATTGCCTTGGGCACGATTGGCTATGCCTTCGCCACCGGTAACGACCCTATGCTCGATATGTTTGAAGATGTGATTTTGTACAGCCATCTCGCCATGGGCATTTCGTTTTTCCTGTACGTGTACATCAATTTTCGCGGCCCCATGTCGCAGGGTTTGCCCGTACACAAGATCATGTACCAGCCGCGCGTTTTCCCATTCGGGTTTTCCTACGCGCTGGCGGGCCTGATTATGCTTGCTTTGCTGTTCAGAGTCAATATGCTACCCTTCAACCAAGGCGTGGCGGGATACCAGAACCAATTGGGCGACTTGTATTTTGCCGAACAGAATTTCATCCTCGCCGAGTCGTACTACAAAAAGGCGTTGCTCTTCAACACGCGCAACCATAAATCCAACTACGCGCTGGCCACCATTGCCAAGCAGCACAACAACCCGGAAGCGATGGCAGCGTTCCTGAAACAAGCCATCACCAACAAGCCCACGCCGCACACTTACGCCATGCTCAGCCAGTTGTATGCGCAAGAGGATTTGTTTTTCGATGCCGTTTTCACGCTGCGCGAAGGCACGCGGAAATTTCCGGAAAGTGGCGAACTTTTCAACAACTTGGGCGTACTTTATGAAAAGACGCGCATTCTGGATTCGGCGTATGTGTTTTACAACCAAGCACTTGGCCTGACCGACAAGCCCGAAGTTATACGCACAAACCTGTTGGCTTTCTGGGCGAAAAACTTCTCCGGCACCAAGCTGGACTCGGTGTTGGCCGCCGCCAAACCAACCGGTTATCTTCCGCACGAAAACAACCGCTTGGTTATTGCCAACCTATTGCAAAAGCCCGATAACCAGCCTTATGAGGGAACGCTGATGCGAGACACCTTGCTGAACCGCGAAAGATTCGCGTACCTGTTCAACTATACGCTGAATCATAAAAAGCAGGCCGACACAAACCTGTTGCGCACAATCAACCAATTTGCAGGACGACCGGAAAACTCGCTTTTCTCCGCCGATTTGGGCTTTGCCAAAGCCGCAAACCTCTACCACACAAACCATGTCGGGCAGGCGTTTGAAACGCTGAAAGACTTGGAGCAGGGTAGCGCACAACGGTCAGCTTACTTCAATAAAATGCTGGGAATGTGGTACTTGCAGCAAAATGTACCACAATTGGCCGCGTATCGTTTTCAAAAATCCGTGCAAGCAGGCGACAGTTCAGGCATACTCAACGAAACATTTGCCTGGATGGAACGCGGCGACTTTCAGGCGGCGGCGCGTCGTTGGGACAGTTTGCGCACCAGTCCGGTGGCGCAGTTGCGCGGCGTGGCAAATAGTATGTTTAAAATGACCCAAACCCTACTCGGCAATGCCGCCGACAGCCTGAGCGATGCCGAAAAAACGGCGTTGGTGTACTATAGCCGCCGCGAGGATGCTTCGCCGATTGTGGCATCCATCGAAGACATGAATTACCGGGCTTCGGCGTTGCTTTACCTGGCCCGGCACCACTTGGAAAAAAACAATGTTTCGGCTGCCGAGAGCGATTTGCGGGCCTTGCAAACGCTGGCCGTCAGCGATGCCGAAACCAAAAAAGCGGTGCGTGAACTGGAATCAGAAATCCTTTGGCGCAAAAAAGACTGGGCGACTTTGGCGGCGGCTTTGAAAACTTCCGGCTCACCACGCACGCCGTTTTACCGGGCGGTGCTTGCCGACAATGCGGGCAGAACCGCCGAAGCGGAAAAATACTATCTTGCCGCCCTCCAAAACCTGCCTTTTGACGAAACGGTTGTGCTGGCGACACAACAGTTTTACAACCGCCGCAAAAACGACGAACGCGCCTACCAAACCCTGACCGACGCGCTGCGCGTGAATCCGCTGGCGGCGGGCATCCAAAAAGCCTACGTGATGCAGTGCCTTGACATGAACCTGACCGAATACGCCGCCCAAGGCATGGACGAACTGCGCCGGAATTCGCCCGCCGACCATCAGGCTTTTGCGCCGCAGTACGAAGCCAAACGGGCATTGGTGGAAAAGAAATTGGCGGAGTGGAAATAACTTGCCTATCTTTATTAAGAGAATATGACCGAACTGGAACGACTGCTTCTGGAGTTGGAATTGAAAGGGATGAAGGAAATCGTTGCATTTCATGTATCACGAGCCGAGGAGTCAGGCATAACGGTGGAACAGCAAAAACACATTGACGATATTCTGGACATGATGCTGGAGATCATGGATAAACTTAAGGGAAATGACGACTGAATCTTATAGGAAGCAACTGTTGGAAGAATTCAGGCGGTACGCCACCCTGAATGAAAAAGACAAGGCGGCTTTCATTGAAAAAAGCAAGGCTGAGTCCGCACATAAAACAGACGGGGAAAAAGCCCTGTTCCAAGACGCAATCTTTGAGAATCTGGCGGCGGTAAAGGACAGGTTGACCGCCATTAAAACACAAATAGAAAGCCGGACACAACAATCTTCACAGCTTGAATAGGCGGGTTTCGCCTTTTTAAAATATACTATTTCCCGAATCAACCGCAACCAAATGCAAGTAATTGAAACACGCGCCGTTTCCAAACGCTACGTCATGGGCGAGGAAGTGGTGGAAGCCTTAAAATCGGTCACCATTGGCATTGACCGTGGCGAATACGTGGCCTTCATGGGACCGTCCGGCTCGGGCAAATCCACGCTGATGAACATTATCGGCTGCCTGGACACGCCCACCACGGGCACGTATATCCTGAATGGCAAGGACGTGAGCGACATGAGTGAGAACGAACTGGCCGAAATCCGCAACAAGGAAATCGGTTTCGTGTTCCAGACATTCAACCTTTTGCCCCGTCTGTCGTCGCTGGACAATGTGGCTTTGCCGCTGATTTATGCGGGCTACAGCAAGGCCGAACGCACCGAAATGGCCATGAGTTCACTGAAAGGCGTGGGCTTGGAAAACCGCGCCAAGCACAAACCCAACGAGCTTTCGGGCGGGCAGCGGCAGCGCGTGGCCATTGCGCGGGCGTTGGTCAACGTGCCGAGCATTCTGCTGGCCGATGAACCGACCGGCAACCTGGACAGCAAGACATCGTACGAAATCATGGATTTGTTTGAGGAACTGCACAGCAAAGGCAACACCATCATCATGGTGACCCACGAGGAAGACATTGCCCGCTACGCCCACCGCATTGTACGCCTGCGCGACGGCTTGGTGGAAACCGACGTGCTGAATACGGAAATCCGCCGGGCCAAAATGGAGGCGGGCGGCTTGCTGTGACTATTTTTTGCCGGTTTTCCAGACCGGAATCCTGTTAATAAAATGGCACTGCTTCAAGCGTCCTCGCTTGAACCTTTTTTATGGGACGGGTTTGGGCGTTGAAAAACATACTATTTTCGGATAACATTTCGTCCTCCTGAAAGGAACCTGTGACAAATCCGGCGGCTTTGGACTGACAGGGCTTGCCGGGTTTTGAGAGTTTGGCAAATTTTCAAGTCAAGTGCGGCCCTGTTTGTCACAAGGTTCTTCCAGAAGGACAGCGGAATAGGAAATTTGTTCGGACAAGCACCTTTTTTTGTGGGGCAGGTTTGGCGCTTTTGAAAGATACTATTCTGAGGAGGGTTTTTTTCCAACCAATCCGGTCCGCACAAATTCATTTCTTCCCGTAAAACAAGTATTGCGCCACCACCACCATCAGCCACGTGAAGGCGGTGCTGCACACGGTTTTGAGCAGGGCCAGCGGCACCAAACTCCATTGGCTGGCTTCGATGAGGAACAAGGCGGCATGGTGGAAAAAAATCAAAATCAGCGCGTAGGTAAAAAACCACTCGCCGCCCATGTATTGCATGGAAATGCGCAGGTTCTGGTCGTAACCGCCACGCGGCGTGATGAGCCGGATAACCCACGGACGCAGGTAGCCAGTGAGCACGCAGGCGGCAGCGTGGATGCCCGTGGTGTCGTAAAACGAATCAACCACCAAGCCAGCACCCAGAGCCAGCAGCATCAGCAGCACGGAATCAGTTTCAAAAGGCAACAGCAGGATAAAGGCAACGTAAATGAAGCAGAACGCCACGTCGAACAAAATCAGGTGGCGCACAAACACCACTTGCACACCCACGTACAGGATGAAATACAACGCCTGTAAAAAAAAATCCCTGCTGCCCATTGTGTAGGTCTGTCGTTTGGCAATGATGGCAAAATAGTATCCCCGCTAAAGCTAAAAGTTTCGCCAGAGGCAGAAACGGGGCTTTCAGCTTTCAAAAATGCCAAACCCGGCATTCAATTCGGCACCTTGGGAATCACTTTGGCTTCCAGTGAATCCTGCTCGGCCTTGAAGATGTTGTTGACGATGTACACGTAGGCCAGCCGGTTGAAATCAGTGGCCAACTGCACTTCCAAATCGTAGGCCGTTTCGGCGGGCGACAACTTGACCTGCTTCACGCGGCCCACCGGAATACCCTGCGGAAAAACCGAATTATAATTGGACGTGACCACACTGTCGCCCGCCTTTACCTCCACGTAGCGCGGCACAAACTTCATCTGCACCACCGCGCTGTTCCTGCCGTTCCACTCCACCATGCCCACGCTGTTGTTTTTCTTGATTTGCGACGAAACCTTGGTATCCAAGTGCAGCACCGAGGTCACCACCGAGAAAAACTCCGAGCAGCCCGTAACCTTGCCCACCACCCCCTGCGGCGAAATCACGCCCATGCCGGGCCGGATGCCGTCTCGGGTGCCTTTGTCGAGCGTGATGTAGTTGCGGGGCAGCACCGTCGAGTTCTTGATTACCTTGGCCGTGACAAATTGAAACCGCCGCGCAAAAGCCGAATCGGGCCGGTAGCCGTTTTGCGATTGGGGAGCCGATTTGCTCAGCAATGCCTGCTGGTAAAGCTGGTGCAGGCGTGCGTTTTCGCGTGCCAATTCGCCATTCACCTGTTTCAGTCCGAAATAATCGTCCACACTCTTGGTGCGGCGCAACACTTCGGCGGTGTAGCGTGTGGAGGAATTGAAAAAAAACGCGCCTTGGTAGGCATTGTTCTCCACAATGAGCCAAGCGCAGAAAATCTCCAGCAACACGAAAAGGATGAATGCCCGGAAGGTGAAGAAAAACCAGAATATCCGCTGCATACGTATTGAATGATGGAATGAGTGAATGACGGAATGGGTTTGGGCATTGAAAAAGATACTATTTTGAACTTGCCCGTTCACGCATTCTGTCATTCACTCCTTCAAAATTATCCCATTAAGACTGGGCGGAAACTCTTCAGGTTTTTCATGGCGATGCTCGTGCCGCGCACCACGGCGCGGAGCGGATCATCGGCCACGTGGATGGGTAGTTTGGTTTTGGCGGCAATGCGCTTGTCCAAGCCGCGCAGCAACGCGCCGCCGCCCGTCAGGTGGATGCCATTGGTGTAAATGTCGGCCGAGAGTTCGGGTGGCGACATTTCAAGGGCTTTGAGCACGGCTTCCTCAATCTTGGAAACCGATTTGTCCAGCGCGTAGGCAATTTCGGTAAACGTCACTTTCACCGTTTTCGGGATGCCGGTCATCAAATCGCGGCCCCTGATTTCGTAATCCGCCGGTGGGTTTTCGAGTTCGGTCAGTGCCGAACCCACTTCAATCTTGACCCGCTCGGCCGAACGTTCGCCGATGAGCAAATTGTGCTGGCGGCGCATATAATCCAGGATATCCTTGGTAAACACATCGCCCGCCACGCGGATGGACTGGTCGCAGACAATGCCTGACAGCGCAATCAGCGCGATTTCCGTGGTGCCGCCGCCAATATCCACCACCATCGAGCCGATGGGCTGCTCAATGTCAATGCCGATGCCGATGGCCGCCGCGATGGGTTCGTATATCATGTACACCTCTTTGGCTCCGGCGTGTTCGGCCGAGTCCTTGACGGCACGTTTTTCCACTTCGGTAATGCCCGACGGAATGCATATGACCATGCGGTGCGAGGGCGTGAAAAAGCGGCTGCCCGTGTCTATCATCTTAATCATGCCCTTGATCATCTGCTCGGCGGCGGTAAAGTCGGCAATCACGCCATCTTTGAGCGGGCGGATGGTCTTGATGTTCTCGTGCGTTTTTTCGTGCATCTGCATGGCTTCCTTGCCAATGGCAAGCACGCGGTTGGTCATCTTGTCAATGGCGATGATGCTCGGCTCGTCCACCACTATCTTGTCTTTGTAGGCAATAAGGGTGTTTGCCGTGCCCAAGTCAATCGCAATGTCGCTGGTCAAAAAATTGAATAATCCCATAAATGGCGGATAATAAATTTTGTTGGTATTTTATTTACTTGTGTATCAAGTGGTTGCGTGTTCCATAAATTCCCCGAAGTTACGGAATGTTTAAGGGAAAGAGGTTGTGTGAAGCCTTCGGGAAAAAATCTATTTTCCCACAAAACATACATCCACCGAATAGTATCTTTCAAAAAGCCCAAACCCGCCATATTCCGGACAGGCACTATCATGCTATAGCTATCCACCACCAAAATCATAAACGAGGCATAAAGCGGCAGGGTACTCATTAAGCTCAAAAGCAAAAAAACTCGCCTGCACCGGCAGCTTTTTGGCTTTGTTAGTATCGCGCCAATAGGTAGAGACGTTGCGTTGCAGCGTCTCTGCAAAAACTATTCGCTTTCTTTTAAAACTTCTATTTTGAGAATGGCTTTTGAGCTTATGTTACGTTCTATAGATACGGTTTGCCCAATTTCTATATCGTTATAAGCGTCTTCTTTGCTGTGTTCGCCTAAATCAATTATCTGCTCACCAAAATAAAAATAATGGTTATAATGCTGCACCCTTTCAATTTTATTACTGGATTTTTTGGTGAGAACGCCAATTAAGACTTCTTTTTTACCGCCTTTCAGATTTTTTCTTAATTGAATAAATCTAATAACAATCAAGCTGAGTGCAAATCCAGAAAGTGAGCCAAATATTATAGAGGGAGTATTCTGGTCACAGTTTTCATGGAGAATAAAGCACTTTTTATAAAAATCATAGACAAAATAAAGACAAATGCCAGCAACAATGAACCCTGTGAAGCGTAGTGTTTTAAGTTCCTTTTGCAAATCTTTTGTCTCTTCTTGCGACAAATCTTTGGTTATTATTTTCATTATATTGAATCATTTTGAATTGCAAATCAAGAATACGCAAGACAAAGGATTTATTGAAAAATTATGCTTTTCGGAAATTCGGTTCAAGATGCCGCCTTCAATGCTTGAAATGCCGGATGCCGGTCATGACCATCGCCATGTTATTGTTGTCGCAGAAATCAACCGAATCCTGGTCGCGGATGGAGCCGCCCGGCTGGATCACCGCCGCAATGCCGGCCGCGTGCGCGATTTCCACGCAGTCGGGAAACGGGAAAAACGCGTCGGAAGCCATGACCGCGCCGTGCAGGTCGAAACCGAACGCGCGGGCTTTCTCGATGGCTTGCTTTAAGGAATCCACGCGCGAAGTTTGCCCCACACCACTGGAAATCAGTTGCTTGTGGTTGGTCAGTACAATCGTGTTCGATTTGGTGTGCTTGCATATCTTGGCCGCAAAAACCAACTCTGCCTTTTCCTCGTCGGTCGGTGCTTTTTGGGTTACCGTGCGCAAGTCGGCCAGGGTTTCGGTGGTTGCGTCGCGGTCTTGGCGCATGATTCCGTTCAATACGGTGCGCACCTGCGTGGCGGGCAAATCTACGGGTTTCTTTTTCAGCAATATCCGATTCTTTTTCGTGGCCAGCAACGCAAACGCCTCTTGGCTGAACGAGGGCGCAATGAGCACCTCGAAAAACAGTTTGTTGAGTTCCTCGGCGGTGGGCAAATCCAGTTCAGCATTGGTTATGATCACGCCGCCAAACGCCGAAACCGGGTCGGCGGCCAAGGCTTTCAGGTATGCCTGCCGGGCATCGGGGTCAAGGGCAACGCCGCACGCATTGTTGTGTTTGAGGATGGCAAATGCGGTTTCACCTTTGAATTCCTCCATGAGCAGCACGGCCGCGTCAATGTCGAGCAGGTTGTTGTACGACAGTTCCTTTCCGTGCAACTGGTCGAACATGGCTGGCAAATCGCCGTGGAACCAGCCGCGCTGGTGCGGGTTTTCGCCGTAACGCAGCGGCTGCGACTGCCGCACCGAAATTTTCAATGACGGAACGGCATTGTCATGGTTGAAATAATTGAAAATGGCGGTGTCGTACTGCGAGGTGATGTCAAACGCTTCGGCGGCAAACCGCTTGCGGTCGGCAAGGTCGGTTTGGCCGTTTTTTTCCTTTAGAATCTCGGCCAAGGTTCCATACTGTCCGCGCGACGACACAACGACCACATCCGTGAAGTTCTTGGCCGCCGCCCGGATCAGCGAAATGCCGCCGATGTCAATCTTTTCCACGACTTCCTCTTCGCTGGCTTTCAAGGCCACGGTTTCCTCAAACGGATACAAATCCACGATCACCAAGTCAATGGACGGAATTTGGTACTGCTCGGTCTGGGTCACATCCAGCGCATTCTCGCGCCGGAACAGGATGCCGCCGAACACTTTGGGGTGCAGCGTCTTGACCCGCCCGCCCAAGATGGACGGATAATCGGTCAGCGTTTCAACGGGCACAACGGGGATGTCAAGGTTTTGCAGAAAGGTTTCCGTGCCACCGGTTGAATATATCACAACCCCTTGGCTGTGAAGCATCTGAGCCAGTGGTGCAAGTCCTTCCTTGTGGTAAACCGAAATGAGTGCCGATTGTATTTTGCGCGGGGACATGGAGTGCCGTTGGAAAGACTGTGGGTGGGAACGGGTGCTTTTCGGCATTTGAAAAACCGAAACAAGGCGCAAAGTTAGGTTTTTGGGAAACAATTGAAAGTTTAATCAAAAAATAGGGAATCAGGTGGCACGATTTGCCGGACGCGGTTTTGGCGGTGCAACCAAACCGGATTACAATAAACCGCCCTCCCATCCGTCTTCCAATTGATGTTAGTGCCGGTTTTCGTGGAGAGCTGGGAAAATAGTATCTTTCCAAAACGCCAAACCCAGTCCAGTCACCTATCCACTCATTTAAACACAGCCACCCATGTTCCTGATAATCGTCGGATTAATCGTTCTCACCATCAGTTTTTTAATTCCCAAAGACAATCCGCAAACGGCACGGGTAGCCGTGCCCGCCCGCTTTGCCGGCATTGTCATCCTGTTGATCGGTATTTTCACGGCTTCGGTCAAACAGGTTGATTCGGGTGAGGTGGGTGTGCAGAGCCTGTTTGGCAAGGTGCAGCCGGGCGTGCTGGAAAGCGGCCTGAACGTGGTGAACCCGCTGATGGATGTGACCACGTTTGACACCCGGACGCAGAACTACACGATGTCGGCGGTGCACGACGAAGGCGACAAAACCGGCGACGATGCCATCCGCGTACTCACCGCCGACGGGTTGCAAGTGGTGATAGACCTGACAGTGCTGTACCGGGTGATACCAACTGAGACACCCAATATCCTGCGCGAAATCGGTACCGATTACCGGAGCAAGATTGTGCGGCCCATCACGCGCACCAAAATCCGCGACAATGCCGCTTATTACGATGCCGTGTCGCTGTTTTCAACCAAGCGCGACGAGTTCCAGAGCCGCATTTTCAAGGCCATCGAGGAAAATTTCAAGACGCGCGGCCTGTTTCTGGAGCAGTTGCTGGTGCGCAACATTGACCTGCCAGCCTCGGTAAAGCAAACCATAGAATCAAAAATCAACGCCGAGCAGGAATCGCAGAAAATGCAGTTTGTGCTGACCAAGGAAAAGCAGGAGGCCGAACGCAAGCGCGTGGAGGCACAGGGCATTGCCGACTACCAGAAAATACTTTCCACCGGCCTGAGCGACAAGCAATTGCAATACGAAGCCATCAAGGCGCAGCGCGAAATCGCCACGTCGCCCAACACAAAAGTCATCATCATGAATGGACGCGGCAACACGCCCATCATGATCAGCGACAAATAATCGTGGTTGCAGACGTGGCATGGCTTGCGGTCATGCTACGTTTCTGATCCAGGCTCGCCAGCCGAACTTTCACAAATATTCCCGTTTCGCAATGCTGCGGGACGGGAATATTTGTGTGAGACCCGCAGCATTGCCGGTGGCTTGGGGTTTATTCCCTCATTCAACAATTTCGAATCGGAAAAATAGTATCTTTTCAAAACGCGAAACCCCACCCGGCGGTAACTTCCGTTTCACCCCTGTTTTCGTACGTTTCGCCCTTTCCCCGGTTCCCGGCGGTTGCTTTTTCGTCCATATTTGGAGCAAGTTTCTCACCAAACCTGTTCAGAACCATGGAAAAGCTACTATCCACTTTCATTCTTTTTTTCAGTCTGACTGCCGCCTTCGCCCAGCAGTCCACCCAAACCGTGCGGGGCAAAGTGACGGATGCCGCCTCCAAAGCCCCGGTGGTCGGGGCGGTTGTGCAGGTCATGGGCAGCAACCCGCCCATCGGAGCCAGTACGGATGCCGATGGCAATTTCCGCCTGGCCAATGTTCCGGTGGGGCGGGTGGGTCTGAAAATGTCATTTGTCGGCTACGAAGACAGCTTTGCCAAAGACATCATTGTGAATACGGGCAAGGAAATAGTCTTGGATTTGTCCATGACCGAGAGCCTGACCAAGCTCAATGAGGTGACGGTGACCTACAAACGCAGCGAAGATGCCACCGTGACCAACAACGAGATGACGACCCTGAGTGCGCGGCCATTCAATCCGTCGGAAACGCTGAAATACGCGGGCAGCCTCGGCGATCCGTCGCGGATGGCGGCCAATTTCGCGGGCGTGAGCGGTGCCAACGATGCCCGCAACGACATTGTGGTGCGCGGCAATTCGCCTTCGTCGCTGCTTTGGCGGCTTGATGGCGTGAACATTCCCAATCCGAACCATTTCGGTGCGTTGGGCACATCGGGCGGGCCGGTCTCGATGCTCAATACCAACCTGCTTGCCAAATCGGATTTCATGAGCGGTGCGTTTCCGGCAGAATATGCCAATGCGCTGGGTTCGGTATTTGACTTGCGGCTGCGCAAAGGCAATGACGAAAAACGCGAGTTTCTGGGTCAAATGGCCTTCAACGGCTTGGAACTGGGCGCGGAAGGGCCCTATTCCAAAAAGTCCAAGGCTTCGTATCTGATCAATTACCGTTATTCGTTTCTGGGTTTGGTATCCAGTTTGGGTTTTCAAATCGCGGGAACGCCTTATTACCAAGATTTTACGTTTAAGACCGATATTCCGGTTGGCAAACGCGGCACACTTTCGGCGTGGACTATCGGCGGACGCAGCAACGTGGATTTCTTCGGCAAAGATGTGAACACGGAAGGCGATGCCTACGGCGATGAGAATGAAAACACGCGCGTGAAATTTTCCAATGGCATAGCGGCGGTTTCCTACGAACACCGTTTTTCAGACCACACGTACGGCAAACTCACGTTTTCCGGCTCGCGAAGCACGCAGCAGTTCAACGGCGATACGGTGCTTTATCGGGGCGAGACGAAAGAGATTTTGCGCGAATTCCAAACCGAACAATCCGAATTCATCAATGACAAAGCATCGGTGAACGCCTTTGTGTCGCACAAGATCAGTGCAAAAGACAAAGTATCGGGCGGTGTCATTATTGATTTGAATCGCTTCGATCTGCGCAACACCCAACTCTACCCGCAAAAGATAGATTTCCGCAATACGAATGGCAACACAATGCTGTCGCAGGGGTTTGTGCAGTGGAAACACCGCTTCAATGAAAAACTGACGCTGAATTCGGGTGTGAGCCTGTTGCATTACGCCCTGAACAACCAAAGCGCCTTGGAGCCGCGTGTCGGCATCAACTACGCCGTAACGCCGCGCAGTTCGCTCAATGTCGCGTATGGCTTGCACAGCAATTTGCAGCCCATTTTGACTTACTTCTACCAAACGCGCAACCCGAACGGAGGCTACGCGCTAACCAACAAGAACCTGGGTTTCACACGAAGCCATCATTTTGTGGTGGGATACGAACGGAGCCTGACCGAAAATGTGCGTTTGAAAGTGGAGACCTACTACCAATCGCTGTTTAATGTGCCCGTGGAACGCACGCCCAGCTATTATTCGGTGCTGACCGAAGGAGCGGATTTTGCGCCCACCGATAAAGGAAATCTGGTCAATGAAGGCACGGGCCGGAATTACGGGGTGGAGATGACACTGGAAAAATATTTCTCGAACAGTTACTATTTCCTCGTTACCGGATCGCTGTTCGAGTCGAAATACGAGGGCAGTGACGGCATTGAACGCAACACGCCTTTCAACGGGAAATATGTGCTCAATTTGCTGGCGGGCAAGGAATTCAAGATCGGAAGGCGCGAAAATATCTTGAGCATCAACTGGAAAGTAACCACGGCGGGCGGGCGGTTTGTAAGGCCGATTGATTTGGTGCGTTCCGCCGAAAACCGCACCACGGTTTTTGACGACAGCCGGGCTTTCTCAGAACAGCAAACCGCCTATTTCCGCACCGACCTGAAAATTGGCTACAAGATAAACCGTACCCGCCTGACCCACGAAATCGCGGTTGATTTGCAAAATGTGACCGACAGCCAGAATGTGTTCCAGCAAATCTACAATCCGCGCACCAACCGCGTTGGCACGGCCTACCAGCAAGGGTTTCTGCCCATTCCTTTTTACCGGCTCACGTTTTAAAAATAGTATCTTTCAACAATGCAAAACCTCCTTTTTAGGAAAACAAACGGAATCAGCGCATAAAACCGATGCAGACGGTTGTTCGGTAGTAGGATGGCGGGGTTTGGTTTTTTCAGAAAACACTATCCTGTAACTTGCGCTTATGGAAAACCCGAAATCTATCGTCCGCATTAACGACCGGAAAGCCCGTTTGGTCGGTATTCCTGCCATATCGCTGTTGATCACTGGCATGGTACACTTTGATGAGTTGCATTTGCTGGACACCGGGCTTTTCAAAAACCTGCTGCTGGCATTTGCCAATACTTTTCTGCTTTGGGAAGGCAACCGGCTCATTTTCATCTATGCCCGCCATCATTTCCCGCAATACCACCAAACCAGCCAACGCATTGTCATCCAGTCTGTTGTAAGTTTGGCGTACACGCTTTTGGTTTCCGTCACCATGGATTACTGGTTCTGCCAGCACTTGTTGCACATCAACCAGGAAATGTCCCTGCTGTTCGGCTTCCGCCTCGCCCTGATTCCCACGGCTGTTGTCACGCTTATTTATGAGAGTGTTTATTTCTTTGAATCTTGGAAAGCAAACGTGAAACGAACCGAAGCCTTGGCGCGCGAAAATGTGCAATCACAACTGGAAGTGCTCAAAAACCAATTGGATCCGCATTTCCTGTTCAACAGCCTGAACACGCTGGCCGCCTTGATTGATGAAAATACGGATGCGCAAGCGTATTTGGAGCGGCTTTCGGATGTGTATCGTTATGTGTTGGTGAACCGGGATAAAACCACGGTTTCGCTGGAAGAGGAAATGGCTTTTCTGAATGCGTACATTTACCTGAACAAAACCCGTTTCCGCGAAAACCTGCAAGTGGAGACGCACATTGCCGCCGCCGCTTACCGCCAGCAGATTGCACCGCTGAGTGTGCAGATGTTGGTTGAGAATGCGATTAAACACAACGTGGTTTCCAAGGATAAACCGCTGATAATCAAGATTTCACACGAAGAGGAAAACTATTTGTCGGTGGAAAACAACGTGCAGGAAAAAACGCTGTTTGAAAAATCCACTAAAGTGGGGCTGCAAAACATCATTAACCGGTATGGTTTGCTTACCGAACGGCAGGTGGAAATAATCCGTGACCCGGCTTTTTTCCGGGTTCGCATTCCGCTCTTGCAGAACTGATTTCCACCCCGCCAAAAACGCTGCTTTTTCATGAAAACCCTCATCATAGAAGATGAATATCCGGCGGCCGAACGGCTGCAAAAGCTGATCCGCAGCGTGGATGAAACCATCGAAATCGTGGGTGTGCTGGAAAGCATTGAAGCCGCCGGAAAATGGTTTTCAACAAATCGCGCCCCGGATCTGATCTTTTCCGACATCCAACTTTCCGACGGACTGAGTTTTCAGATATTCGAGACCTTTTCGGTGAAGGCCCCCATCATTTTCACCACTTCCTACGATGAATACGCCATCAAGGCGTTCAAAGTGAAAAGCATTGACTACCTGCTCAAGCCCATTAAATTGCAGGAACTGGAAGCCGCCCTCGGCAAGTTCCGGGAAATGCGCGTCCACGCTTCGCCCGTCGATTACGCCCTCAGAATAGAGTCGCTGCTGGATGCGCTGCCAACGGCGGGCAGGAAATACAAGACGCGTTTCCTGATCAAGCAAAATGACCAGCTTCTGCCGATTTCACAGGATGAAATCGCCTATTTCATAACGGCCAATGAAATGGTTTGCCTGGTCCGCAAAGACGGCAAGCAGCATTTGGCAGACTACACGCTCGACGAACTGGACAAACTACTCGATCCCCGGCTTTTTTTCCGGCTCAACCGCCAACTGATTGCCGCCATGCCAGCCATCCATAAAATACACAGTCATTTCAATGGCAAACTCAAATTGGATCTGAAGCCCGAAACCACGCAAGAAGTGCTGGTGAGCCGCGAAAAAGCGCATTTATTTAAAGACTGGATGGAAGGATAAAGGGAGCTGATGATTGTAAAACGATTGTTTTTTAACCGGCTATGCCGAGGTTTTGCCTTTTCCGAAGATACTATTTTCTGTGCACGCTACCACCGGGCAGCGGGAACGCACATAGGCGAGAGGGGCCAGTTCACATTGCCGAGGCAGGGCAGCTTTGGCAAATTCGGGAACTTCCCCGAGATTACGAACCTTTAAGAAAGGGATTGTTCCCCACAGAACACACGTCCGCAAAATAGTATCTTCCAGAAAGCCCAAACCCCCGCGCAAACCATGGCACACAAACGAACTTTGGTTGTCGGTGCCACCGACAACCCCGAACGCTACGCCTACAAGGCGGCCACTCGCCTGCTGGCTGCCGGGCATCCGATTGAATTGCTCGGAACCAAAACCGGACAAGTTGCCGGACACCCAATTAAAAACGGCCAGCCCGACCTTGAAAATATAGACACCGTGACGCTTTACGTGGGCACGCAAAACCAGCCGCCGCTGTACAGTTATTTATTGGGTCTGCATCCGAAACGCATCATTTTCAATCCCGGCACTGAAAACCCTGAGTTGCGGCGAATGGCTGACGATCAAGGAATTGAAACCGTGGAAGGCTGCACATTGGTGATGCTGGCAACTGGCGGATTCTAATCCACAGGGCTTCACCCTGCGCTGGCGGATGCCGCCCTTTCAGGGCTGTTGGCTGCATGGGGTTTTCATTGCCTGCGCCGCGACAATAACAGCAGCCCCAGAAAAGTGAGCAGGCCATTAAGTATCAGCAACTCGAAGCCGAATTTGTAGCCACCCAGCCACACACCGGAATTACGGTTGATGACATAGCAAATAATGGGCGAGGCAATGCAAACGAGTGGCACGTACCCGTCTCGCACGGAGAGGCGCGTCA
>JANPIL010000034.1:0-1821 GCA_031424975.1 Sphingobacteriales bacterium | reverse complement strand
GGGGCGTATTGCATGGCTTGTTTCAGGCTCGTGGCCACGCAATGCGATTTGGCTTGGCCGCACAGCAACACGCGGTCAAACTGCATCAATTCGCCAATCAGTTGCGTGTTCAGTTGGGTTTCGGGTGCGCCATCAACCGGTATTTGCGCCTGGAAAATGCCGAAATGCTCCGTCAGCGGGTGCGTGCCCTTCACAATCGTTTGGTAGTCGCGGCCTTGGTGCGCCCATTGCCGCAAGGTTTCCAGCAGTCCGTTGTCCAAGGCAGCGCCCTGCGAGCCGTGCAGGCAGTGTTCGGGCCAGATGCAATGCGTGAATTGGCCCTGAGCTTCCAGCTTTTCCAAGTATTGCAGCACCTTTGTCGGTTCGTGCAGCGGCTGCCATTTCCCCGTTTCCACATCCCGGGCCGTTATCATGGCGAAGGGCACGGGCGGGTGGCCAGCCGCATCGCGCCAAAAACCGGGGTGCGAAATATCGTTGACGGGGTGCGTGTCGAGCGTGGCGTAGATGGCATTGATTTTATGCGTATTTTCGGCGATGAGTCGGTTCAGCCGTTGCACATCTTCCACCGCACCGGGAACGAACAAGCGGCCGGCGGGGTTGCAAAAATCGTATTGCGCATCAATAATCAGGAAAGCGGTGGTCATGGCTGGTAAAATTGCATCGTGTTGAAAATGTGCGGGCTTTGGATTTCAAAACTCCAAGCACAAAGGTAAGTGTATTTTTTACAATAAGAAAAATATTTTTTGCGCCAATCCATGCGGGGAATCAAAACGCCGGGTTTGGGCAGTTTCAAACATACTATTTTGCGGACTTGCCCGGCGGGTTATGGCCCGCACACTCATAAAACCATGGCAAAGCAGAAACTCGAAAAAACCGTCAATATCAAGAACAAACGCGCCTCGTTTGAGTACCAATTCATGGATACTTATGTGACGGGCATCATGCTCACGGGCACCGAAATAAAATCCATCCGGCAGCAAAAAGTGAACTTGCAGGATGCCTACGCCTACGTGAAAGACAATGAACTGTACGTGAAGCAGATGAACATAGCCCGCTACGACGAGGGCACGCACTACAACCACGACCCGCTGCGCGACCGCAAACTGCTGCTCAAGAAAAGCGAGATCAAAAAAATAGTGGCCCGGCTCGATCCCGGCCTGACCATCATCCCGCTGCGGCTGTTCATCAACGACCGTGGTTTTGCCAAACTGGAAATCGCGCTGGCCAAAGGCAAGAAACTGTTCGACAAACGCGACGACATCAAGGCCCGCGACGTGACCCGCGAAATGGCGCAGGAGAAATATTGAATTTTTGGCCGGATGGTCAATTAGTCAACAGTCCACGGAAAAACCGTTTGGCAAAATAGTATCCCCGCCAAAGCCCAAACACGCCACAAAAAACCTGTGAGGTTTCAAAAAACCTCACAGGTTTGGCAGGTTGCCCGGAATTTGGCGATCCGCCGACGCAAACCAAAAACACATCCATGAAAAAAATCCACACAAGGCAGGTTTGGGCCTTTCTGGCGATACTATTTTTGCCGTGCCACCTGCAACCGTGCCATTCACAAACCGCCATGACCGCTCCCAAAACCTACCTCGCACTCGGCGATTCGTACACCATCGGTGAAAGCGTGCCCGAACCCGAACGCTGGCCCCTGCAACTGGCCGCCCTGCTGCGCGGGAAAAACGTGGATGTGCGCCAACCCGACATCATTGCCCGCACCGGCTGGACTACTGCCGAACTTTCACAAGCCATCGTGCAAAGCGGCAACGCCAACCAATACGACTTGGTTTCGCTGCTGATTGGCGTGAACAACCAGTA
>JANPIL010000033.1:0-6236 GCA_031424975.1 Sphingobacteriales bacterium | reverse complement strand
TTGCTGCCCGAAATCGCGCTGACCACGCAGATTGTGGGGCGGCTGCGCAAGGTTTTCGGCAACCAGATGGGCATTTACCATTCCAAATTTTCGGACAATGAGCGGGTGGAGGTGTGGCGTGGTGTGCTGTCGGGCAAGTTCAATTTTGTCATCGGCGTGCGTTCGGCCATTTTCCTGCCGTTTGATAACCTGGGCTTGATTGTGGTGGACGAGGAACACGAAAGCTCCTATAAGCAATACGACCCCGCGCCGCGCTACAATGCCCGCGACTTGGCGTTGGTGGTGGCCAAGTTGCAGCAGGCCAAGGTGCTGATGGGTTCGGCAACGCCCTCATTTGAATCGTTTTACAACGCGCGGCAGGGGCGATACGGCTACGTGAAACTCACACAGCGGTTCCGGGAGGCGCAACTGCCCGAGATTTCGTTGGTCAATATCCGCACTGAACGCAAGCAGAAAAAACTGAAACACAGCTTTTCGGAGCCGCTGCTGACGGCCCTGCAGCACAGCCTGGACAAAGGCGAGCAAAGCATACTTTTCCAGAACCGGCGCGGCTACGCCCCGTACCTGATGTGCGAGGATTGCGGCTGGATTCCGCAGTGCCACCAGTGCAACGTGAGCCTGACCTACCACCAGCAGACGCAGGAAATACGCTGCCACTATTGCGGCTACACCGAGCCAATGAACCACAAATGCCCCGTGTGCGGCTCCACGCGCATCAAGACGATGGGCTACGGCACTGAGAAAATTGAGGACGAACTGAAACTGCTGATGCCCGCCGCCCGCACCGCCCGCATGGACTTGGACACCACGCGCCAGAAAAACGCGGTGCAAAACATTGTGCAAGCGTTTGAGGCCGGAGAAACGGATATCCTGATCGGTACGCAGATGCTCAGCAAGGGGCTGGACTTTGACCGGGTGAACTTTGTGGGTATTTTCGATGCCGACCACATCATCCACTTTCCCGATTTTCGCGCCCACGAACGGGCTTTCCAGTTGATCACGCAGGTGGCGGGCCGGGCCGGCCGGCGCGACCAGCAAGGCAAAGTACTCATCCAGACGGGCAATACGGAACTGTTCATCATCGAGAAAATATTGCAGAACGACTACGAAGGCCTGTACGAAAAGGAACTGCCCGAACGCCAGAAATTTAATTATCCGCCCTACACGCGCCTGATCCGGCTGGTTGTGAAGCACCCGGACGAAACGGTGTCTGAAGAAGCCGCCCAACTGCTGGCTGCCGGACTCCGCGAAAAGCTGGGCAGCCGCGTGCTCGGCCCCGAGCCGCCGCTGGTCAACCGCATCCGCAACCAGTTTCTGAAGGACATCCTGATCAAGCTGGAAAAGGAAAACATCAACCTGAAACTGATCAAGCAGCAAATCCGCGAGGAAATCCAGAAAATGCTGGCCGTCAAGCAGTTCAAGCAAGTGTACGTGACTGTGGATGTGGATCCGGTGTAGGGCCGCCCTTACGGCTGCCCGCCAGCGGTAGCGCACGCTTTAGCTTGCGTACAAACCGCAGGTTTGGCGTTTTGAAAACATACTATTTCACTAATCAACCGCCATGCAATCCAACCTGAAATTCACCACCGCCGACGAGGCCGTCCAATCCATCCAATCCGGCAACCGCGTGTTTGTCCACAGCGTGGCGCAAACGCCGCACGTATTGCTCAAGGCCATGACCGCCCAAGCCGACCGGCTCGACGATGTGGAACTGATCCATATCCACACCGAAGGGGCGCTGCCGCACTTGAAACCGGAATTCAAGCACAAGTTTTGTTCGCACGCCTGCTTTGTCGGGGCCAACCACCGGCGTTTGCTGGCCGAGGGCTACGGCGATTACATCCCGGTTTTTTTGTCCGACATTCCGCTGCTGTTCCGCCAGAATGTATTGCCGCTCGACGTGGCGATGGTCATGGTGTCGCCGCCCGATGCGCACGGCTACTGTTCGCTGGGCTGTTCGGTAGATGTGAGCCTGGCCGCCGTCCAGACGGCCAGGCACGTCATCGCCGAAATAAACCCCAACGTGCCGCGCACCCACGGCGACGGGTTCATCCACGTGAGCCGCATCCACGCAGCGGTGGCCGTGGATTATCCGATGCATGAAGTGCCGCCCGAACCGCTGACTCCCACCGAAATCGCGATTGGCAGGCAGGTGGCGGGCCTCGTGGAAGACGGCGCAACGCTGCAAATGGGCATTGGCGGCATCCCGAATGCGGTGCTGGGCCAGTTGGGCGGCCACAAGAACCTGGGCATCCACACCGAAATGTTTTCCGACGGGCTGATTGGCTTGGTGGAAAGCGGCGTGGTGACCAACTCCCTCAAAAAAGTGCTGCCCGGCAAAACGGTGTCGTGCTTTGTGATGGGCAGCCGCAAGGTTTATGATTTCGTGCACCTGAACCCGTCCATCGCCATGAAGGAAACCTCGTTCACCAACGATACGAGCATCATCCGCAAAAACCCGAAGGTGACGGCCATCAACAGTGCCATCGAGATTGACCTGACCGGACAAGTCTGCGCCGACACCATCGGCACGTTCCAGTATTCGGGCGTGGGCGGACAAGTGGATTTTATGCGAGGCGCGGCCTTGTCCGAAGGCGGCAAACCGATCATCGCGCTGTCGTCGGTCACGGGCCGGGGCGAAAGCAAGATTGTGAACACGCTGAAAATGGGAGCCGGGGTGACCACCACCCGCGCCCACGTGCGCTACATCGTGACCGAACACGGCATTGCCGACCTGTTTGGCAAGACGCTGAAACAACGGGCCAGATTGCTGATTGGCCTGGCACACCCCGACCACCGCGAAGCATTGGAAAAAGAGGCGTTCGGGCGGTTCATTGGATTTTGAACGCGAGGGGTTTGGGCTTTTTAAAGGATACTATTTTGCCCCATAAGTTTTTATGTTTTTATAATTTTCCCGTCTTCCATTTCTATTATTCTGTGTGTTTTGCCCGCAAAGTCGTTGTCGTGGGTAACAATAGACCTGTTTCTTGTTAAATTTTTATAAAAAGGCAAAATTCATGGGAAAATATGGAATGCTACAACAAAACCCGAAGGTGAGCAAACGGCTGTTCGGGCTGGAAATGGAACAAATCGAAACGCTGCTGGGAAAAGTACAGGAACGCTTTGCCCTGCATATTGAACAAAACCCGATTTCCAACCGCGGCCAAAAGGCGGCCATGGCTTTGGGCGACCAATTGCTGCTCACGCTCGAATACCTGAAGTCATACCCGACTTTCGTTGTGCTGGGCTTTGGCTACGGGGTGTCCGAAAGTTGGGCCTGCAAGATATGCCATCGCATCCGTCCGGTTGTTTTCGAAGTGGCGGGCCTGAAAAATCCCGACAAGATAAAATATGAAAAAGTCAGGAAAGTCATTATCGATGTGGCTGTCCATCCGGTTGAACGCCCGCTTGAAGGCCAGGAAAAGTACTACAATGGTCATAAAAAAAACACATAGTCAAGGTTCAAATCATTGACAATCAGGATATTGACAGGATTGAACACTGCCACACACATTTGTGCGGCTCGCAGGCAGACATCACCGTTTTCAGGCAAAGTGGGGTGGAAATGGATTCCAAAATCAAGAAAAAGGCGGACACAGCTTACATCGGGTTGGACAAGGAAGTTGAAAACTTTCGCACGCCAACCAAAAAGCCCAGAGGCGGGAAACTGACCAAAGCCCAAAAAAAGCGCAACCGCCGCCTGCGCCGAAAACGGGTCAAGGTTGAACACACCATACGCAAGTGCCGGTTATGGCGGATTACCAAATACATCTACCGCAACAAATTGCGTCACATAGGGCAGGTTTGGCTAATTGTCTGCGGCTTGGTTAATTTCTCTTCCTCATAGAAAAATTATATTTATACTGGAAAGATATCTATTCAACCATGCTTGATTTTAAAAAACAACACAATAATTGTATCATCCTTAATGCATTTAAATATGAAAGATAATGGCATCATCATCTTCTTTAAAATTATCAGGTGGGCCATTAAAACCGTGCTGGTTATTTTTGGCATCATTCCCCTTACCAAGTGTGGTTCCGGCTATAAGGAAAAGAATGGTAAAATAACATTTAATGGCAAAGAAATTACAGATAGAAATTATATAATTTTAAATGATCAATTTGCCAAAAATGATTCTGGTGCTTATTACAAAGAATACAGCATACATGATGCAGATGTAAAAACCTTTGTGGCGGTAGATAAGCATTATGCAAAAGACATCAACACTGCTTATTATTGCGACGAAGAAAGGGAAGGGCAGAATTATTATTTAACAAAACACAGTGTTATCATTAAAATGAGGGATGTGCACACTGCCAGTTTTAACACCCTCGGCGATGGTTATTCAGGGTATGCAAAAGACAATAGGCGTGGTTACATTAAAGGGGTTGGGTTTACAGTGAAAGATGCGGCTACGTTAACCATTATTGATGGGGAATTTTTAAAAGATAAATACCAGGTTTATTACAGGCAGGCTCCTGTTAAAGGGGCTGATATAAATGGTTTTCGTTTGCTAAGTAACTGTTATGCAAAAGATACGAACCGTATTTATTTTTATGGTTATCATGATGAAGCTAACAACGGCATTCATGAAATTCCTTGCAACGCTGCAACTTTTAGCCAGCTTGAATATCCGTACGCAAAGGATAATGAATCTGCATTTTATATTTATACAAAAATAGCCAAATCTGATGCTGCCAGTTTTTCAGTAGTAGGAAATGATTTTTCAAAAGATAAAAACCATGTTTACTTTAAAACCAACATTCTCAATGGTGCAGATGCAGCAAGTTTTATGATCATTCCACAGGAAGAGTCGCTGGATGATATTAATTATGCAAAAGACAACAAGCATATTTTTTACAATGATAAGATGCTTAGCCAAGTAGAAATGGCATCTTTTAAAGCATTGGGATTGGGTTATTCAACCGATGGGAGGCATATTTATTTTCATGCCAGTATTGTTAAAAATGCAGATCCGGCCACCTTTAAAGTGAATGACCTTAGGTATGGCGATACAGATGCGGAAGACAGCAATTCCAAATTTTTGGAAGGTAAAAAAGTAGCTGAAAATCAATAGAGTTGTTATCGTTGGTTTTATTGAAAAAATGTATAATCTGTTGATTGTCAGTGTACAACAACTCTGATGTCAGATAATCACCTTGTCCGGATTTTTCTCCATTACCGTGATTTCTGTTTTTTCCTTTTTAATAGCTTGGCGCATCAGTCCAAACAGCCCCATATAGACATTGGCTACCCACACCAATGAGAAGCCCGCTATTACGTAGCCCCGCCAGTCTTCCAGCATCAGCTTGTATTCGGTCAGGAAAAGAAATGCAGCGGCAACGTAATGGCTGAAACAGTACTCGCAAGTGAAGAGATAAAAGAATTTCCTTTCCAACAGGGTTTTGCCGTGCAGACTCCGGTTGGTGCAGTACTCCCTTGGTTCCCGGAATATTTCTTCATGCGTAACCGTCCACGCAATGCAGGCAACGGGAGCCGCCAGTACGAAAAGCCAAAGAATTTGCATGGGAACTATCTGACATGGAATAATTTGAATGGATGCCGGGGAGGGTTTCGGCTTTTTAAAGGATACTATTAGCCCCCCAACCCCCGAAGGGGGAGCAAGAAAAACTCCCCTCCCTTTCGGGGAGGGGTTGGGGGTGGGGCTTGCCCCCTCTTTCGGAGGGGGTTGCCTGCCTGTCGGCAGACAGGGGGGAGGCCAGCGGGTTCGGGCTTTTTAGGGGATACTATTTTGTGGCGGGTCAATTATCCATTCAAGCTGGCTGCGCAGCATCTGGCTGTCGGGTGGCTTTTTGAGAAATGCCTTCGCACCTATTCGGAGGGCAAATTCCATCTGCCCCGTGTCGGTTGAAAGCATGATGACCGGTATGTGCCTTGTCTGCGGCCTGTCCATGATTGCCGACAGGCATTCGATGCCGTTCATGACCGGCATATTGATGTCTATGAAAATCAGGTCGGGGAGGGCGGCCATGCTTTTGAGTTTGTCCATTGCCTCCCGCCCGTTGTTGGCTATGTCGCACAGCAAAGCGTTTTTGACTTCGCTGAGTGCCTCGGTAAAAAAAAACTGGTCGTCCGTGTCATCCTCAACCAAGAGTATGCTCCTTGGGTTTGTGTGGGTTGCCGTTTCAGTCCTCATATCCGCTTTTGATTACCGTGGAAATCATTTTGAACTGCACATTGGCATTGAAGCAATGCTTGGCGTGGGCGGGTAT
>JANPIL010000032.1:0-2531 GCA_031424975.1 Sphingobacteriales bacterium | reverse complement strand
GAGATTTTTTCGACCGTGGCCCAGCAGATTTCCGCCCAGGGATTCCGCGTGGCCTCCTCCGATTTCAGCCGTCCGTGGGGCGGCTTTTTTGTCATTGACGAGGAGCAGACCGCGCAATTCATCCGCACCTATTTCCCGACGCTTACGCTGGACAGCTTTCAGGCGGGAGCTAGGCTGAGTCCGAAAATACTGGTGGTAGGCCCGCAGCAGCGGCTTTCGTGGCAGTACCATTTCCGCCGTGCCGAAGTGTGGCGCGTGGTGGATGGCCCCATTGCCGTGGCCCAGAGCGACACCGACGAGCAAACCGAGCCGCAAACCTACCACGATGGCGACCTGATCACGCTCAAGCAGGGCGAACGCCACCGCCTGATCGGGTTGGACGAATGGGGCGTGGTGGCCGAGATATGGCAGCACACCGATGCCGAAAACCCATCGGACGAGGACGACATTGTGCGCGTGCAGGACGATTTCAGCCGGTAGGAAAACAGTATCTTTTCAAAAGCCCAAACCCCCGCGCAACTCGCCGCCCATTTTCAATCCCGAACAAGGCTCACCCGCACAAATTCATGGGGGCGGCAAGCGTGGAATGCGGGTTTCGCCTTTCCGGAACATACTGTTCTGGAGGCTGGTTTTCCGCTTCCCGAAACAATCCTGCCGCCCGCCATTTGGGGTGGCGGGCGGGTTCAATCTCCGAAAAAAAACCTACCTTTGCAGCATTTGTGGCCGGGTTGTCCGTTAACCACACAAGTGCGCCGCGCCACCGTGCCTATTCATCAGACCCATCCAACTGCAAACCAACCATCCATGTTAAGTTTCCTGACCAAAAGCGTCACCAAGATTTTCGGAACCAAATCGGAGCGTGACGTAAAAGAACTGACCCCGTACGTGGGCAAGGTGAATGCCGAGTACGAAAAGCTCCGCCCGCTTACCCACGACCAACTGCGCGGCCAAACCGCCGAGCTGAAGGATATCATCCGCCAGAAACTCAAATCCATTGACGACCAGGCGGATGCGCTGCACCAGCGTGTTGCCGATGACATGACTTTGCCGCTGTCGCAGAAAGAAGCCATTTTCGCGCAGATTGACGAATTGGCAAAGCAGCGCAACCAGCAACTCGAAACGGTGCTGGAAGAAATACTGCCCCGCGCCTTTGCCATTGTCAAGGAAACCGCCAGCCGGTTTGCCAACAACGACACGCTGGAAGTGACCGCCCAGGAATTTGACCGCAAAGTGGCCGCCCGCAGTGCCAGCGTGAGCATTGACGGCGACAAAGCCCTGTGGCAGAACCGCTGGCTGGCGGGCGGTACCGAAATAAAATGGGACATGGTGCATTACGATGTGCAGTTGATTGGCGGGGCGGTGCTGCACCAAGGAAAAATTGCGGAGATGGCCACCGGCGAAGGCAAAACCCTGGTGGCTACGCTGCCCGCCTTTTTAAATGCGCTGGCTGGCCGGGGGGTACACATCGTAACCGTGAACGACTACCTGGCCAAGCGCGATTCGGAGTGGATGGGGCCGCTTTTTGAGTTCCACGGCATGGCAGTGGACTGCATTGACAAGCACCAGCCCAACACCGAAGCCCGCCGCGCCGCTTACGCCGCCGACATTACCTACGGCACCAACAACGAATTCGGCTTCGATTACCTGCGCGACAACATGGCGCGCGAAGTGGGCGAACTTGTGCAGCGCAAACACCATTACGCCATGGTGGACGAAGTGGATTCAGTACTGATTGACGATGCCCGCACGCCGCTGATCATTGCCGGGCCGGTGAGCCGCAGCGACGAGCAGATTTTCTACGACCTCAAGCCGCGCATCAGCCGGTTGGTGGAGGCGCAAAAAAAGCTGACTTCCGATTTCCTGAACGATGCCAAGAAGAAAATCGCCGCCGGTGATGACAAGGAGGGCGGCGTTTCGCTGTTCCGCGCCTACCGTGGCCTGCCCAAATACAAGCCGCTGATCAAGTACCTGAGCGAGCAAGGCAACCGCGCGATATTGCTGAAAACCGAGAATTTTTACCTTCAGGACAACCAGCGGCAGATGCCCGAAGCCGATGCGCCGCTGATGTTCGTGATTGATGAGAAAAACAACCAGATTGACCTGACCGAAAAAGGCATTGACTTCATTACCGGAGACGGCGAAGACCCGGCTTTCTTCATCCTGCCCGATCTGAGCATTGCCATCGGCCAGTTGGAAAAGGACAAGAGCCTGAGCGACAGCGACCGGCTGCAAGCCAAGGAAACCGTCATTACCGATTATTCGGCCAAGTCCGAACGCATCCACGTGGTGAACCAGATGCTCAAGGCGTTCACGCTTTTTGAAAAGGATGTGGAATACATCATTGACGAGGGAAAGGTGAAGATTGTGGATGAGCAGACGGGTCGCATCATGGACGGCCGCCGCTATTCCGACGGCCTGCACCAGGCCATTGAGGCCAAGGAAAACGTGAAAGTGGAGGAAGCCACCCAAACCTACGCCACCGTAACGCTGCAAAACTACTTCCGGATGTACCACAAGCTGGCGGGCATGAC
>JANPIL010000031.1:0-4341 GCA_031424975.1 Sphingobacteriales bacterium | reverse complement strand
TTTCAGCCCAAAGATGGCCGACGAAAGCACCCAGTTGACGGAAGTGGTGATCTCCACCTCCAGAAACCCGATCATGAACGCTGACCGCACCGGTGCCGGAACCAATATTTCGCGCGAAACCATTCAGGCACTGCCTACGCTCAACCGTAGTTTCGGTGACTATGTGCGACTTACGCCACAAGCCAGTAATACCGGTTTTGGTGCCAGTTTTGGCGGCAGGAGCGGTGCTTTCAATAATATCACGGTTGACGGTGCCTTGTTCAACAACGCATTCGGGTTGTCGGGTACGGTAGGCGGCCAGACTAACGCCCAACCCATCAGCTTGGATGCGGTAGATCAGATTGCGGTGAGTATTGCCCCCTATGATGTGCGCGAAGGCAGTTTTACGGGTGCGGGCATCAACGTGGTGACGCGCAGCGGTACCAACGATTTCAGCGGCTCGGCGTATTATTTCACCCGTAACCAAGATTTCATCGGCAAAAAAGTGGCTGGACAAGAAAACAAGCTGGCTAATTTCACACTGAACAATTACGGTTTCCGCGTGGGTGGCCCGATCATCAAAAACAAACTGTTCTTTTTCATCAATGCCGAAAGTGAGCGTCGCAGCGATCCCCCCACGCCTACCTTTGTGGCATCACGTTCCGGCCTGCCACCATCAGCTTCCAACAACAACGTTTCTGCGGCCAGCGCGGCGGAATTGGATGATATTGCCAATTTTCTGCAAACAAAGTACCAGTTCAATCCCGGCCCGTACGAGAATTACCAGTTGGCATCTAATAGCGACAAGGCAACGGCGAAAATTGACTGGAACATTACCAACCAGCACAAGCTGACGGTGAAATACAATTACCTGAAATCGTACCGTGACGTGAATCCAAGCAACAGCGGTGCAATTACCACCAATCCCGGTCGTCAGCCTTCCAATACAGGTTTGCCTTATCTGGGGGCTTTCTACCGCATCAACAACGACCTTAATTCGGCCATTGCCGAATTGACCAGTTCATTCGGATCGAAGTTTGCAAATAAATTCCAAATTGGCTACACCGCCTTCCGTGACAAGCGGGAAACGCCAACGGCGGGGCCGCTTTTTCCACTCGTGGATATCGGCAACGGACAGGGAGGCCAATTGACGGCTTTTGGTTATGAGCCATTTTCAGCTAATAACATACTGAATACCAACGTTTTCCAGATTTCGGACAACTTCGACATCTATTTGGGAAAGCACACCCTGACCCTTGGCACGTATAATGAGTTCTATAAATTCCAAAACGGATTCGCCCCAACGTACTACGGCAATTACGTGTTCAACACATCTCAGGATTTCAAAGACAATGTGAATGGTGTTACCAGAGAGTCATTGAAAAATCCAGCCACCAACCCCGAAGGACGGGTATTGCCAGCCCGCTACCAATTGAGGTATTCTACTGCTGCCGATGGCTCGTTCCCCCTTGTCGAGATGCGTGCCCGTCAGTTGGGCTTTTACATACAAGACAAATTTGAAGTAAGCCCTCGTTTGAACATTACAGCCGGATTCAGGGCTGATATTCCGACAATTGATGCGGATATACAACGCAACTCACAAACTGCCGGTTTTACATTCCGTGACGGAGTCAAGATACTGACTGATAAACTGCAAAAAACCCAAGTGCTGGTTTCGCCGCGCGTAGGTTTCAACTGGGACGTAAAAGGTGACCGCACGATGCAAATACGCGGCGGTACGGGCATATTCACGGGACGCGTACCTTACGTTTGGCTAACCAATCAAGCCAGTAATAACGGTGTGCTTTTCGGTGCCGTTGACTACCGAACTTTTACCACCACCACCAACGGTGTTGTCAGTTATCGGCCAGAAGCCAATTTTAGTCCTAATGTGGATGCTTTTCGCCCGGGTGTGAACGGCAATCCGACAGCATCGGCCAGTGCAAACTACAACTTAGCTGTCACGGACGACAATTTTAAGTTTCCACAAGTGTGGCGAACCAACCTCGCCGTAGATAAACAACTGCCGGGAGGTATTGTCGCTTCACTGGAATTTGCCTATACCAAAGACATCAATGCCGTCTATCACCAAAACGTCAACCTTCCAGTTAGCCGCACCACTGCGGCTGGCGAAAATGGAAGCGGTGCTGACAAGCGGCCCATCTTTTTCAACCGTACAGTATCCGGTACGGGCGTGGTGTCTTATCCAGCCACTAACCGTATCAATGCCAACATCACGGATGCCATCGTAATGCGCAATACCAATCAGGGATACAGCTACTTTGCCACTGCCCAATTGCAAAAATCATTTGCCAACGGATTTTACGGCAGCTTGGCTTACACTTATTCCGATGCGAAATCAGTCAATGATGGAGGTTCCATCGCCCAGTCCATTTGGCGCGACCGTGTGGTTTCCGGAGATCCTAACGAAAATGTGCTTGCCAATACGCAATTCTTGCAAAAGCACCGCGTCATAGCTTCCGCATCTTACAGCAAGGAATACCTGGGTTTCATGAAATCCACTCTTTCTTTCTTCTATGAGGTCGGACCAGTCGGTTATTTTTCCTACGTGTATGCTGGAGATATCAACGGAGACGGACAAAATGCCAATGACTTGATTTACATACCTCGCAGCCAGAGCGAAATAGCTTTGCAAGACATCAGGGCCAACAGCGTGGTGGTGTACAGTGCCGCTGACCAGTGGAGGGACTTGGATGCATACATCAGCCAAGATAAATACCTGAGCGGCCGTCGTGGCCAATACGCCGAACGCAATGGCGCTATCCTGCCGTGGAGAGGCCAGTTGGATCTGCGTTTTCTCCAAGACTTCTACATAAAGGCCGGAGGCAAGCGCAACACACTGCAACTCAGCGTGGATGTGTTCAACTTCGCCAATCTGATCAACTCTGATTGGGGTGTATTACAATCTACCAACCGGTCGTCGTTGATTACCAATACTGGTTACAGTACGCAGGGAGTCCCTCAAATGACTTTCCCTTACTTCAATGCCTCCAACAGCACCGTTCTGAAAAATTCCTTCCAGAACTCTTTTAGCGTTGGTTCCCGCTGGCAGATGCAATTGGGTGTGCGTTACATCTTCAATTAGAAAACAGTATCTTTTGAAAACAGCAAACCCCGCTCCAAAGGCGGGGTTTGCTGTTTTGCGCGAAAATCCGTACATTCACCCGGAAAACCGCCGTCCATGCTCTACTACAAGCAGTTCATCAAGGATACCGATACCGATTGGGTGGTGTTTGTGCATGGCGCGGGTGGCAGTTCGTCCATCTGGTTCAAGCAGTTGCGCGAATATAAGGAGCATTTCAACGTGCTGCTGGTTGATTTGCGCGGCCACGGACGTTCGGCGGACTTGCTCAAGGAATACATTGCCGAAACCTACACGTTTCAGGACGTAACGCGCGACATCATTGAAGTGCTGGACCACCTGCGCATCCGGTCGGCGCATTTTGTGGGCATTTCGCTGGGGTGCATCATCATCCGCACGCTGGGCGAGCTGCAGCCCGAACGCATCAAGTCCATGGTGCTGGGCGGTGCCATCACGCGCCTTACCATCCGTTCCAAACTACTCATCCAATCGGGCGATGCCCTCAAGCGGGTAATCCCGTTCATGTGGCTCTACAGCATCCTGGCGTGGATCATCATGCCCAAGAAACGCCACCGGCAGTCGCGCAACCTGTTCATTGAGGAAGCCAAGAAGCTGGCCCGCAAGGAGTTTTTGCGCTGGACCCGGCTGACGGGCGAAGTGAACCCGCTGCTCAAGTATTTCCACGAAAGGGAACTTGCCATCCCCACGCTCTACATTATGGGTGAGGAAGATTATATGTTTCTGGCTCCCGTGCGTGCCATTGTGCAACGCCACCGCTGCTCAAGCCTGGAGGTTTTGCTCGGCTCCGGCCACGTGGTCAACGTGGACAAGCCGGAACTATTCAATGAAGTCTCCATTCGTTTCATTGAAAGCCACGCCGGAAAATAGTATGGTTGAAAAACGCCAAAACCCTCCTTTGTCAGTTTGACTTGGGAGGGTTTGGCGTTTTGGGTCACGGCTATCTTTGGCGGGGCTTAAAACGCCGCCAAGGTTGAGGGCAACCGGGATTTGGTGTGCTGCAAGTGAATCGCAGATTTCCGGTGGCTTGGAAGCGCGAAAAATAGTATCTTTTTCAACCGCCAAACCTCGTCTCCCGCACGGAAAACGCTATTTCCGTATGAACTTGATTTCGCCATTCACTTCCAAGCGCAGAATGTTGGCGAGTTGGTAGTGGCTGCGGTCGCTTTGTTCCATCGGAACCACGTAATCCACGCCTTTCACTATTTCGGGGTCCACATCATCCAAGGTGCGGGGCAGGA
>JANPIL010000030.1:0-7597 GCA_031424975.1 Sphingobacteriales bacterium | reverse complement strand
TCCGCCCTCGCGCCAAACCGCATAATCCGTTGGGCTGCCGGTTTCCTCGCGGCGCAACGTGTTGCGGGCAATGTCGTAAACCGCTTTTTGCGCTGGCCGCAGCATGGTTTGGCGCGCACTGTCAAGCCTGACCGACACCCTGCCCGTTACCACGGCCACCTCCACATTTGAATCGGCGGGGTAGGCTTTCACGTTGAAGCTCGTTCCCAGCACCGTGGTCGTGACCTTGCCCGAAGTGATGGCAAACGGCTTGGCCTTGTCTGGGGCGACATCAAAATAAGCCTCACCCTCCAGAAACACCCGCCGCGTGGCACCGGCAAACGATTTCGGATACCGGAACCGGCTTCCGGCATTCAGCCATACTTGTGTGCCATCGGCCAGCCGGAGAGTCATTTTCTTGCCGCTGGGCACTATACTTTGCACGTAAGCCGCAGGTTGCTTTGCTTGCGGGGCATACACGAAATAAGCGGCGGCTCCCAGCAACAACCCCAATACCAATACCGCCACCCGCAAAAAAGGTTGCCAGGCAAACCATTGCACCGGTATTGTTTTTGCATTGCCTGGAGCCATGCCCGCCAGTATTTTCTCTTTGATGCGTGCGGAAACCGCCGGGTCAATTTGCACCCCGCCCGCCATTTCCTTCTCAAAGTCGGCATCCACCAGTTTTCTGAACAGGGCTTCGTTGCCGGTATCGTGCAGGCTTTCAAATACTTGCTCCATTTCCTCGGCGCTGCACTTGTTGGCCATGAACCGGCGGTAAAGCAGTTGAATGTGCGTGTCGTTTTTCAAGTGTTGTGTTCCGGTTTTGTTACCATTACAATTAAAAGGCCGAAGAGGGTGGGTCGGGAAATGTTTTTGATCCGGGATCCGGGAATAGGGTATTCCGACAAAACTTTGGCAGGGGTTTGCCAGCAAACAAAGGCACAACGGCATCTTTGCCAAAGTTGCCATTCCCTGATATTTTGCGGAGCAAGTGTTTCGGCGAAACGTCGGTGTTGTGCCAGACGCAGGCAATGGGGCGGATTAGAAAATAGTATCCCGGCAAAGCCACAAACCCGCCGCCAGCAAAAAGGTGATATCGGCGTGGACGGAAAAATACTCGCGGAGCGATTTCAAGGCCGAAACCATGTGTTCCTTGACGGTGTTCTTGGAAATGCCCAGGTTGCCGGCCACCTCATCGTAGGTCTTGCCTTCCAGGCGGCACATCCTGAACACCAGTCGGCGTTGGGGCGGCAGTTGCTCAATGGCATGGCTCACCATTTTTTCGTACTCAGCATCCAGGAAAGCATCTTCCGTGCCATTGCAGCTTTTGTTTGCGGCATAGGTGATGCTTTTTTTCAGGGCGGTTTCGTGCGAGGCCCTTTTCAGCGTGTTCAAAACCTGGTTGCGACTCACCGTGTTAATGTAGCCCACAAAAGACAAATCGGCATTGAGGCTTTGGCGGCTCTCCCATACTTTCAAAAATGTATCCTGCACCACATCTTCGGCCAAAGCCGGTGATTTCACAAATTTCAGGGCGTGCCGGTACAGCGCGGCGTGGTACTTGCCGTATAATTCCAAAAAAGCCTCCCTGTTGCCGTCGATCAGTTGTGTGACCAGTATCTTATCGGCTGGAATCTGCATGGTTGGGTGGGTGGGTTCAAGGACAGGCTACAAAAGTAAGCCAACTTGACCGAAGCGGCTTTGCCCGGTCGGTTAAGTTATTGTTAAAAAATAACTGTCAGCCCGCGGACCGCAGCCCCGGAAGGGAGCGGGAAAATAGTGTGCCATTTAAACCGGACAAGTGGGTCGGAGAAATCAGATTGGACTGAAAGGGCTGGAGTTGATGGTTAACTGGCGGCCTGCGTTTGCCAGACACCGGTTGACATCATGGAACACGGTTTCTTTTCAGGCGTAATCCTTGGGTACCAGCCATTGCCCTTCGGGCTTGCGCCACAACGTTTCAGCCAAATTCAAAAGCCCATGCGGTAGCCCCCATGCGGTAGCCATTGGGGCGGGTAAGGGGGCAGAAAAAAACATGAACAGGCCGCGCTGCCGCCAGCAAGCCAGCCGCTGTCAACGAGCAGGTGCCTTCCAGCGTCCGTTGATTTTCTTGAAGGCATCCGTACCCCGCTGTTCAAAAATCAGCGGCGCAAGCCTAACGCTCTGACTGTCAATGCAAAGCAGTGACGGACACGGCTCCCGCCCTTCGCTTGCCCTGTCGTCGGCGTTCAGTTTGTGGCTGATCGCCTCGAAGGTGCCCTCCTTCTTCCACTTCTCAAAATAATAGTTCACCGCCCGCCATTTCGGAAAGCAGGCGGGCAGGTTGCGCCACTGGCATCCGGTTCGCAGTATGTACAGGATGGCGTTGCAAACCGTCCGCAGACACAACTTGCGCTTGCGGTTCATGTTCAGAAAAAGCGATATTGCAGCCCATTGGGAGTCGGCCGGTTCGGTAAACTGCTCGGTCATTGCTTTGGAGTTTGGTCGCTGCAAAGTTAGACACCGCTCCCAATTTTAAATTCCCGAACACCCTCTAAGCAGCATAAGGCATGAGAGCAGCGTTCCGGACGATGGAAAAGGAATGAAGTGGCGGCCAATTGCCGGCAGACCATCGCCCAAGCGGAGATGATCGCGGAGATGATCTTGGACACGGCCCCACCAGTTGCCGGGCAGGAGCAGTTGCGCGAGATTGCCAGTAATCAGCTATAATCAAATTCATAAATCGATGGCCTCAGACCAAAAATTCGTAGATTTTGTAATAAAGCAGATGAATACGTCTGGACAAATCAGTTATAAAAAAATGTTCGGCGAATATTCAATATATTTTGATGATAAGATATTTGCCCTTATTTGTGACAATAAGCTATACATCAAGCCTACTTTATCAGGGAGAGCCTACTTAAAAGAGGTGGTTGAAGCATCACCCTATCCAGGAGCAAAACCGGGTTTTTTAATTGAAGAGGGGTTGGAAGACCGTGATTGGCTGAAAGAATTAGTAAGCCTAACGGTTAAAGAATTACCGCAACCCAAACCCAAAAAACCGAAGCAAAAATCAAAGTAATTGCCGCTAATGACAGGCAGTCGGGAGAAGGGAACAAAAGGGAAAAAGAGCTTAGCTTTGGGGGCTGTTTGAAGCGTAACCGGCTCTGCGGAGGCGTAACCGGCCAGCAGTAGAACAGCCTAGTGTACCCTGCTCAGCCTAGTGTACCCCGCTGGTTTTGATGCCGTCCTTGTCGAGCAGTGAAATGGTGCCACCCTTGTTGGCCAGGTTAAAATCACTGCCGGCAGTGATACCAAGTCTACCCGATTAGCGGTAGGTGACCGCTTCAATCGAGTCCTGCACACAAACCGGCAAGGCGGTCAGGAAATCATGGCCCGTGCGCCTTTCAACCCCGTCCACCGTGGTAATGTAGGTGCGCCAGCCATTATCCAAATCCCGGTTGTTTTCATCCGGACCTCCAGAGCCGGGCGCCGGCCCCTGCCTTGGCTTCTTGGTCTTTGCACGCGTAAGCGGGGTTGACCTGTGCCCCCGCGCAAGGTGCGAACCACCATTGCCGGTTGGATTATTTTATTTGGAACTTAATTACACATTTGGTAATTTTGTGCATGGTTATATTCACGTATGGCACACTCAGGAGTTTCGGCGACCAGCATGCCGATGCGATGGATGCGCTGGACGAGTGGTACCGGAAAACGGAAGGGGCCGACTGGAACAACCTGACCGATATCCAGTCCACTTTCGGGGCCGCCGACTACGTGGGAAACGACCGGTACGTGTTTAACATCAAGGGCAACCGGTACCGTTTGGTAGCCATGATCCACCTGGCCGTGCGCAGCGTGTATGTGAGGGCCGTATTCACCCATGCGGATTACAGCCGGACAAAAGACATCTCAACCTTATAGGGCCATGGCAATACAAACCAACGAAGAATATTTCGAGGTGTCGGACAAGATAGAGGCCTGCCTCCAAAAAGCCACCGCGCAAGGCGGTTTCGACACCCTGACCCAGCAGGAAAACCGGGAACTGAGCCTTCTCACGGTGGCGGCGGCCGACTATGAAAAGCGGATCAAACTGGTTCCCGTGCGCGGGCCCATGACGCTGCCCGAAGTGCTGAACCTGAAAATGTTTCAGTTGCACCTTTCGCAAAAGCAACTTGCGGCCCTGCTGGACATGCCCGAAAGCCGGATGTCCGAAATCCTCAGGGGCAAGCGCCGCATCAACATGGATCTTGCCAAGAAACTGCACAGCCGCTTGAAGATCGATGCCGGCTTTATTTTGGAGACCGCCTGAGAGCTGTCGATTTCCGTCCGTTTGTCTTTTGGCATTCCACCCGTGACATTCCACCCGCCCTCAGGCAGCGGAATGGCCATATGGACCGACCCAAAGCAAAATGGAAAGGTTATGCCCGTCGTGAATTTATACCCGAAAAGACAAAAATCCTTGCGGGTGAAGTGCCCGAGGTGCAGCGCAATCATCGGTTGAAAATGCAGGTATAACGGAAATGGTAGCCAGGGAGCCGCGCCAAAGGAGGGCTGCCAAAAAGCCCGGCATTGCGGTTCGGTTTTAAAATCAGCGGTAGGTGACCGCTTCAATTGAGTCCTGCACACACACGGGCAAGGCGGTCAGAAAATCATGGCCCGTGCGCTTTTCAATCTCATCCACGCTCACGGTATAGCCTCGCCAGCCATTGTCTAGGCCCTGCCGGTTTTCCATCCAGACCGCGATAACAGGAGTCACACCCCTGACCCGCCTTATATCGCCTTCGCCACCCGGCAGTACCAGCACCACCTTCCAGCAGGCCGCAGGGACATTGATCCGGCCTTTGATTGTTTGGGCGGTGCCCAGGCTGCCCGTACCGGTCGAGCCGAAACCGCCCGCATAAATGTAGAGCTCGCTGCCCGCCCGCACCAACTGGCGGCAATGGCTTTCGAGTGATTCCCACGTGTTGCGGTTCAAGTCCGGGGATTGGGGGATAATGTTGACCGTCAGGAACGTGGAGGAATTGTCAAAGTCACTGGCCGTCCGGTCGGCCGAGGGGCACAGGTGTCCCCGGTCAAAACCGCTGCCGGTATAGTCCGACGGGCGGGCCGCCAGCCAACTGGCGGGCAGCGACGGGTCGGGCCGGAAGTCATCCTGCCTGTCGGCACCGCCCAAGTCTCCGCCGGTCAGGTGCCAGGCCACCCAATTGGCGTGCAGTTTAGACCGGTTGTAGGATAGGGCGTATTGGGGCTTCTCCAATAAGAAGTTGCCCGGCTGGCTGGTATCGGCCCTGGCCGCCGAGGGATTGCCCATCAGCAGGTGGACCGAACCGGGCAAGACGGCTGGATAGGCGCATTTGTCGGCTATGGGTGCCACCGGCCGCTGGCAGGAGCATACCCACAAGGCGCATATCCACAGGAAGGTAAGCAGTGGTGGCCGGGCAGTGATTCGTGGTGCAGCGGCCAGTATGCCTTTTGCCATTTTCTTGAACATTGAAATCCATCACAAACGCATTACTACAAACGCATTACATTAAGGGCATATAAAAGATTTGAAAACAAAGGCCATCCCCTCATGCGGCTTAAGAACCGTGATACCCATTCGCATCCGCCCTTTGCAAATCGCTGTAACTTTTGCCAAATTACCCGTTAGAGAGTAAATGCCGGGAAAAACCGGATATGTCTTCCAATCCCCGGTGCCCATGCCTGACCGCTTGCTTGCCATTAACCACCTGCCTTCAATTGAGGAACTTTGGACACAAGTGGGCTTTACGCCCAATGTATGCCCAATGAAAATCAGCAGAAGGCCATTCGTCGTATCCAAGGCCTGCTTTTCCCCGTCTTTCAATACCCGCAGGTGCGATTGAAACTGCCACGGCAGACGGGTGTGCGCCGTGGCGGAGGCCGGCCCCGGATGGAATTAGCACAGGCGCGTTGCCGGACGGGATTGCGGGCTGCAAGGGAGCGGGGTCATTCGATGGCCACCTCAAGCAGGTAGAACCGGCTGTGGCGGATCACCCGCACGCCGGGCGGGAGCGTGCCCTTGCGGATCTGTTTGCGCACCGCGTGGGGGCCGATGCCCAACCGGGCGGCGTACTGTTCGGGGGTGAGTTGCACGGTTGGGCGGATGGCTACCTTGGGTACGCAATCGTGGGGTACGCAATCGGACGGGATTGCGGGGGGCAAGGGGGGCAACGCGCCTACGCCATGGACTGGTACGAGTGTCTTCATTTCCGGTTATGGCGTTGGCTGGATGAATTTGACGATGGCAATAAGCCCGGCAATCAGCGTGGCGGTCTGGATGATTGACATCCCGACAATCCATTTGATGGTGTCTATCTTGTTGTCCCTGAGTTCCACGCGCAGGGCCGTTTCGAGTTTGGCCAAATCCTGCTTGGTTGACAGCACATCCTTCTGCTCGCTGAATTTGTCGTTTACTTCGGACTCCACGAATTTGAGTAGCGATTCGGCCTCGGACGCGCCGAATTTCTTTTGCAGGATGTTGTAGAGTTCGATTTGGGATACTTGCATGGCGTTTTTTTGATTTAAGTATACCACATATGCGTTTGGTTACGTCAAAGTAACCGATTTTACGCGCATAAAGCCAGAAAAAAGATACTTTTTTTACCACCTTTCAATACCCGTAGGTGCGATTAAAACCGGCCTCACGCACGTGACCAGCAGCGACGTGAACCTCTTTCAATACCCGTAAGTGCGATTGAGACCAGCGCGCTGGTGATTTTTGCCGGCCCCCACCCCGACTTTCAATACCCGTAGGTGCGATTGAGACGCAACCGTCTTGCCCACATCCGTTGCCGCGAAAGTGGCTTTCAATACCCGTAGGTGCGATTGAGACCGCCGCCGCCCACCCAAGCCAGGCGGTTGATCCACTCTTTCAATACCCGTAGGTGCGATTGAGACGAAACGGTGGAACAGGATAGCACTGGTCGGAGCCACTTTCAATACCCGTAGGTGCGATTGAGACCGGAATAGTAGCCCATGTTGGCGGCGCGAATCTGCACTTTCAATACCCGTAGGTGCGATTGAGACAAACCGTCAAGCGGAAAAAGGTTCTCGGCATGGCCATCTTTCAATACCCGTAGGTGCGATTGAGACTGTTTCGGATATGTATTCGTTTAAAATTTACCATAACTTTCAATACCCGTAGGTGCGATTGAGACAACTATCCATTGCGTTCCACCCGTCCGGCAGCGAGACTTTCAATACCCGTAGGTGCGATTGAGACAAACCGTCAAGCGGAAAAAGGTTCTCGGCATGGCCATCTTTCAATACCCGTAGGTGCGATTGAGACCAGCGCGCCGTAGGTGGCCTGGTAGTCCTGCTCGTAGCTTTCAATACCCGTAGGTGCGATTGAGACGAAATCAACGTAGGCGGCGATTCCATCAAACTATCAACCTTTCAATACCCGTAGGTGCGATTGAGACACGCCCGCCGTTTGAGATGTCGGACAGTGTTTTGCCTTTCAATACCCGTAGGTGCGATTGAGACTCGCCCTGCGCAGCAACCAGAACACCGTGTTCCCGGACTTTCAATACCCGTAGGTGCGATTGAGACGTCCGAAGCCTTCGCCCAGATTCCCTTGACGGTTTCCTTTCAATACCCGTAGGTGCGTTTG
>JANPIL010000029.1:0-5860 GCA_031424975.1 Sphingobacteriales bacterium | reverse complement strand
TGTTTTCTTCAGTTGCCATGCGTATTTGTTAATGGTTTCGCGCGTCAAAAATTCCTCCGGCCAAAGGCGCATCAGCAACGGATAGCCGCTGTGTTTCAAGATAATGCGTTCGGATTCCTCATTTTCCGGCCCGTTGAAGACGATGCCTTTCACTTTCAGTTTCCGCCGCTTCAGTTCATTGATTGTCAATAGTGTATGGTTGATGCTGCCCAGATAGATGTTGGCCACCAGAATTACTTCCGCCTCGAATTTTGCCGCCATGTCAATCACAAAACGCCGGTCGTTGAGCGGAACCAACGCGCCACCCGCACCTTCGATAACCAGCGTGTTTTCGGTGTCGGGCAATAGCATTTTCCGGAGTTGTATCTCCACGCCGTCCAACCGTGCCGCCGCGTGGGGCGACACCGGGTTTTGCAGCAGGTACGCTTCCTGGTGAAACTTGGAAACCGGATTTTCCACCAAGCCCATCACCGTATCGGTGTCGCGCGGGAAACCGGCTTGCACGGGTTTCCAATAGTCGGCGTGCAAGGCTTGCGTAAAGATGGCACTGACCACGGTCTTGCCGCAGTCGGTACCAATGGCGGTGATGAAATATCGCTTTGCCATGGGTATGGATTTTTATACTTGTTTGGTTGTCAGTTCGTTGAAAATCCCGTTCAACTGTGTCAGCATTGATTCCATTTCAGTGTCGGCGTTGAACGTGTGCAGGCAAATGCGCAGCCGTTCCTGACCTTCGGCCACCGTTGGCGACAGGATGGGGCGCACATCAAAACCGCTGGCCTGCAAGTGCGCCGCCACGGTTTTGGTGCGGGCATTGCCCCCGATTTTCACGGCTTGAATCGGGCTTTCGCTGTCAATGAAATGTTCCGAAATACCGGGGAACTTGCGGTACGCTTGTCGGAATACTTGTATTTTTCCGTGAAGCTGTTCCTGCAAGTGCGGGTTTTCGCGCAAGAAGCGGAAGGCTTCCTCAATTGAAACCAAGCTGTGCAGCGGCAATGCGGTTGTGTAAATGAGCGGACGCGCAAAATTGACCAGATATTCAACCAGCGTTTCGGAACCGGCAATGCACGCGCCGTGTACGCCCGGAGCTTTGCCAAAGGTGTGTATCCGCGCAAAAATACGTTCTGAAAGTCTTGACGCACAGGCAATTCCGTTGCCGCCCGCGCCCCAGATTCCGGTGCTGTGCGCTTCGTCCCAAATCAGGTTGGCCCCGTGCGTTTCGCACAAGGAAATCAATTCCGGCAAGGGCGCAAAATCGCCATCCATGGAATACACCGATTCGGCGACCACGAAAATATCGCCGCGAGCTTTCCGCAGTTTTTTTTTCAAATCGGTCAAATCGTTGTGCCGGAACGAAAAATGCTGCGCAAAACCAAGCCGAATGCCTTCCTTGAGGCTGGCATGGATGTATTCGTCGTGGATAACCGTGTCGCCGCGCTGCGGAACCGAGGCCAGCAGGGCGGTATTGGCGGCGTAGCCCGAATTGAAAACCAGTGTCTTTGCAGCATCGAAAACCCGTGCCAGTTTTACTTCCAATTCGCTGGCAAACAGCGAGTTGCCGGTAATGAGCCGCGAGCCGGTCGCGCCGTTCTGAACGCCGGGCATTGCGGTGTAAGCCGCTTGGATGCGTTGGTGCAATTCGGCGTTGCGTGCCAAGCCCAAATAATCGTTTGAGCAGAAGTCGGCTGTACCCGGCGGCGGCACGCTGAGGTGGCGCAGGTTGCCTTCGGCTTGCCGCTGGCGCAGTTTTTTATTCAGTTTTTCTTCAACGTCCATGTGCTGTTTAAAATTCCGAACCGGCTGCCTGTCAGGATTATCCGTTTTGGTTTGGTTGGCGAAAATACATTTCATCCGGTACAATGGAAAAGCCCCGGAGTGATTTGGCTTTCAATGCTGCCCGTACCGAGCTACCTTTGTGCTTTATTTCTTATTTCATCAACTTCACCCATCAAAACACCATCTCTACTTATGCGTTCAAACCGAATTATGCCGATTGTTTTGTTTTTCGCCCTATTTCTTTCATTGTCAAGCGTTCAGGCGCAGCAGCAATGGAGCTTCGGCCCGCGCTTGGGTGTCAATTTTTCCCGTATCATCGGCGATGCGCCCAACAATGGTTTTCTGCCCGGTTTTGCGGGCGGCTTGTACCTGATGTACAGCGACGTGAACCACTTCGGCATTTCGGGCGATTTGCTGTACTCGCAAAAAGGCGGTAAATATGATTTCAGTGGCAACGTATACGACCAGCGGCTCAATTACATTGATATTCCGGTGGTGGCGCGGTATTTCCTGAACATGACGGGCGAGTTTAGGCCCAACCTGTTTCTGGGAGGCAATGCCGCTTTTTTATTGAATGGAAAAGCCAAAAACCGCTCCCTTAACGGTGCGCAACTGCCGGATGTGGATAACACCGCCGACTTTTCAAGCGTGGAATTCGGTCTTGTGGCGGGTATCGGCTTCAATTTCAAGATTGCCAAGAGCCGGTGGGCGCAAACGGATTTCCGCTACCAGCAAGGTCTGACTTCGATCCAGAGTCCTGGCCGCAACAACGCAACACTGGCCATCCTGTTTGCGTATGGCATCGGCTTGGGTAAAAAGTCTGGCGAATAGTATCCCCGCTAAAGCTAAAAGTTCCGCCAGAGGCGGAAACGGGGCTTTCAGCTTTTGGAAAGCTCAAACCCGCTTGCCTGCCGCTGTCATTTGCGGCAGACAAGCGGGTTTGGGCTTTTATTTCAGGGTGTACGCCGTGCCGCCGGCCTGCGTTACGGGCAGCAGTACGTCGCCGTTTACTAAGTCCATGAGCAGTTTGGTGGCGCGGCGTTCGGAAATGTTGAGCAGCTTGGCAAAGCGTTTGGGCGTGATGTTGTCATTGGCCTTCAGGTATTTGAGTACCGATTTCACGTGCGCCGACTGCAGCAGCTTCTTATCGGGTTCGGTGGCCGTCTGCGCCAGTTTTTTGCCGGTCAGTTTGCCCGTCGGCACACTTTTGTCGGCCATCCGCACGTATATTGTCTGCTTGCCGTCCGGCTCCTGCACTGTGTGCGGCTTATTGTCGCTTTCGGCAATGAGCAGGCGAAGGATTTTTTTGCTTCCCAAGGATTCCACTTTATAGCTTACTGGCAGTGGCGGCTGGCAATGCACATCCGAGGCTTCCTCAATCTTGCCCATTTCTTCGCCCTCCGAGGCAATGCCGCAAACTTTGCCATCGTCGGCCACGCCAATCAGCAGCGTGCCGCCGCTTGTGTTGGCAAACGCAACCAGCGTCTTGGCGATTTTAACGGCACTGTCAATCGTGCTTTTAAATTCCAAGCTGTTGCTTTCGCCTTGCGCAATGAGTTCCTGGAGAGTCAAGGGGGTTTGGGGTTTTCAAAAGATACTATTTTGCGAATGCGGAGTTGGGAAATCGGAACGCCGAATAATGGTGGTTTTGAAGTTCTTGAAACGTACTATTCTGGGTGGCGGGACTTTTCAAGTCCCGCAGTGCGGCGTGTCTTTGTGTGTCCGTTCGGATTGCCCGCCTGTCGGCGGACAGGTAAATCCGAGGCTCCACCACTATTAACCGGATATCAGGCGTTTGCCGTTTTAAACGACTGCCTCGGCCTCAGGTTCAGCGTCTGGAACAGTTGCTTGTCGGCATCCACTTCCGGGTTGGGCGTGGTAAGCAGTTTGTCGCCGGCGAAGATTGAATTGGCTCCTGCCAAGAAGCACAACGCTTGTTCCTCGGTGTTCATGCGGATGCGGCCCGCCGAAAGGCGCACCATGGCGCGGGGCATCAGGATGCGCGCCGTGGCAATCATGCGCACCATTTCCCACACCGAAACCCGCTCCTGATTTTCCAGCGGCGTGCCTTCCACGGGAACCAGCGCGTTTACCGGCACCGATTCGGGGTGTTGGGGCAGCGTTGCCAGCGTGTGCAGCATCCCGATGCGGTCGTGCACCGATTCACCCATGCCGATGATGCCGCCCGCGCACACCGAAATGCCCGATTTGCGGACGTTTTCAATCGTTTCGAGCCGGTCGCCGTAGTTGCGCGTCGTGATTATTTCGTCGTAAAACTCCGCGCTGGTGTCAAGGTTGTGGTTGTAGGCATACAGCCCGGCCTGTTTCAGTTTGGTGGCCTGTTCGGGCGTGAGCATCCCGAGGGTGCAGCACACTTCCATGCCCATGCCGTTCACGCCCTTCACCATGTCGAGTACCTTGTCGAAATCGCGGTTGTCGCGCACTTCGCGCCAAGCAGCTCCCATGCAAAAACGCGTGCTGCCGCTGTCCTTGGCGCGTTGGGCGGTTTCCAATACTTCGCTGACTTCCAGCAGTTTGTGCGTTTTCACTTGGGTGTGGTAGCGCGCGGCTTGCGGACAATAGGCGCAATCTTCGGGACAACCGCCCGTTTTCACCGATAGCAGCGTGCAAACCTGCACTTCCTGCGAGTCGTGGTGCTGGCGGTGGATGGTGGCGGCGCGGAAAATCAAATCCAACACGGGCGAATTGAATATGTCGGTGATTTGCTCGCGGGTCCAGTCGTTGCGGATCATGTTGATGTCTGGTTTTGGGTGAGGCCGCAAATATACCCGGTTTTCCGTTGGAAATAGTATGCTTGGGAAACGCCAAACCCACGCGAATGGCGGAAATATGCTGTCTTCGCAAGAGTAGCTGAACTTTCCAAGTCCAGCGGGTGCGGGCGGTGCGGTTTTTTAAAACCGCTTGGCTGGTGAGCGGCACGTGGGCGGACTTTCCAAGTCTAGCGGCACAGGCGGGTTTGGGCTTTTTGGGAGATACTATTTTGCTTTTGGTTTCAACACGGTTGAATGGAGCATCCTGACTTTCCAGTCGTTGCCTTGCTTCACCAAAAAGGCACTTTCCAGCCATTGAATGTTCCTTTTCTGTCCGTTCACCACCATGTCGGCGGCGTTGTTGTAGGCCACCCATGCCGAATTTCCCTCCACTTCCGTTCGGATGAAATCCAGGCGGTTTGTCCTGCTGAAACTGACGGCTTTCAACGGATTCAGTCTGCTGGCAAGGGTATCCATGTTCCAAACCGCGCCGTCTTCGAGCAACAGGAAGTCTTCGGTTGAATGCCGCCCGACCATTTTCATGTCCAAAGCCGCAATGCCGTCGAAAAGCTTGATTACGGTCTGGTTCACTTTTGTCTGTTCGCTGTTGTTCCGGGTTTGCGCATTCAAATATGTTGCCGTCACAATCAGGAACGACAGCAATAAGAAAGGTTTTTTCATGATGGGTTGGCTTGACGGAAACGGATGGTCATGTGAATTACCGGCCAAAGGCCGCCTGACACCGCCAAGCGGCTGGATTGATGGTGCTTCCCCTACTTTTTTTCCATGTCCAAAAAGTGCATGAACGTGTCGCCGCGCAGGCCCAAGCGGATGGTTTCGAGCGGGATAATTTCATTGGGCGATATGTTACCCACGTTCACATTGGCACCGAGCAGCTTGATGAACCACACTTGCTGGGCCTTTTGCGGGGCTTCCCAGATGATTTTTTCGGAGGGGATTTTGGTCAGGATTTCCTCCACCAGGCCCGAACGCACCTCGCCCGTGGAGCGGAACAGCCCCACGTTGCCGCCTTCGCGCGCCTCGCCGATTACTTTCCACGCCCCCGCATTCAGTTCTTTTTGCATCAGGGCAATCCATTTGTAGGGCGGTATTATTTTCTGGTCGTCTTTGGAGCCTACTTCCGACAAGACTGTGGCGCGGGTGGCCAGTTTCACAATGTATTCGCACTTCTCGTCGTGATCCATTTCCAGCGAGCCATCCGATACTTCGGCGTAAGACAATTGGTATTTGTCCAGGATGCGCAGGTATTCATCGAATTGGTTGCGGATAATCAGGGCCTCGAAAAGTGT
>JANPIL010000028.1:0-8830 GCA_031424975.1 Sphingobacteriales bacterium | reverse complement strand
ATAGTATCTCTTCAAACGTCCAAACCCTAAAAGCACAACTGGCGCGAGGTTCTTACCTCGCTGCCCGCCATGTTCCGAGATTCTTATCTCGGCGGCTTCGGCTTCAGTTACCGCTTCGGCAGATGGGAATCTGCCCGCATGGGCGGCACGAGATGGGAATCTCGCGCCAGTCAATTTTATCGGCAGTCCAAAATAGTATCTCCCGCTTTCATCGGGATTTTCAATTTTCAAACACCCAAACCCTCCAGTCAAAAACCGGAAATTTTTAACTTGCTCACACTCAAAGACATATTCGGTTTCGATCCGCAGCACCCGATGATTTTCACAACGGTGCTGTTCTGGATGTTTTTTGGCACGCTGCTGCTCATCTACCAATTCGTGTATCCGAATACCACCGCCCGCAATGTGCTGCTGCTGCTGTTCAGCGTTTTTTTCTACTACAAATCGGTCGGTTACTTCTGCATCCTGCTCATTCTCACGGCCATCATTGACTACACGATGGGCTGGCGGATTTACAAGACACAGGTGCGCTGGAAAAAAAAGTTTTTCATTGCCCTCAGCCTTTGCCTGAATCTGGGGCTGCTCGCCTATTTCAAATACGCCTATTTTTTCACCAGCCTGCTGAACGAAACGTTGGGCTGGCAATTGCAACCCGTTGATTATCTGGCGGCTTGGTCTAATACGTTTACGGGCAGCCACCTGGATATTTTCAAGATCATCGCCCCGGCGGGGATTTCGTTTTACACGTTCCAGAGCATTAGTTACTCGGTAGACATTTACCGGGGACACCTGAAACCGGTGGACCGGTTCCTGGACTTCGCGTTTTTCGTCAGCTTTTTCCCGCAACTCGTGGCCGGCCCCATTGTGCGTGCCATTGATTTTGTGCCGCAGATAGACAAACCGTACAACGTCAGCAAACAGGAATACAACCGTGCCATTTACCTGATTGTCAGCGGATTGATAAAGAAAATCCTGGTATCGGATTACATAGCTGCCAACTTTGTGGATCGGGTATTTGACAGCCCGGAAAGCTACACCGGTTTCGAAAACTTAATGGCCGTGTATGGCTACACCATCCAGATTTACTGCGACTTTTCGGGCTACACCGACATTGCCATCGGCGTGGCATTGCTGCTCGGCTTCCGGCTCACCCTCAATTTTCTGTCGCCGTATTCGGCGGTCAGCATCACCGATTTTTGGCGGCGTTGGCACATTTCGCTGTCCACTTGGCTGCGCGACTACCTGTATATTTCGCTGGGCGGCAACCGAAAAGGCAACATCCGCACCTACCTTAACTTGCTGGCAACCATGATTTTGGGCGGACTTTGGCACGGAGCCAACCTGAAATTCCTGATTTGGGGCGCACTGCACGGAATGGCGCTGGCATTCCATAAATTCTGGATGGACGTGACCGGAACCAAAGGAAAAGAACCGGGCGGCGTTGTCCGGTTTTTCTCGCAGGTATTGACGTTTCACTTTGTGGCTTTTTGCTGGATGTTTTTCCGTGCCCGCGACCCCGACCAAGATGCGTGGGGCGTGGCGTGGCTGAAAGACGTGAACATGGTGAGCCGGATGCTGAATCGCATGGCGTACCATTTTGAACCGCAATTGGTTGTGCAGCAGATTGTTGCCTACCGTTTCCTGTTCGGCATCATGCTTGCTGCCTACTTGGTGCATTGGATGCGGCCGAGTACCAAGCAAACCTTGGAAAACCAGTTTGGCCGCGTACCGGATATTGCCAAAGCCGCCTTTATCGTGCTGGTTATCCTGGGGTTATACCAAATCAAGACCGATTCGCAGCCGTTCATTTACTTTCAATTTTAAGGTCGGCAACCAAAAGCGGCTCCAATACTTTCCACACGTTCTCGGCTACAATCCGGTGGCCTTCAGCCGTCGGGTGGATACCGTCGGGTTGGTTCAGCCGGGCAATTCCGCCCACATTGTCGAGCAAAAAAGGAATCAGCGCGGCTTGGTTGGCTTGCGCCAGTTCGGTGAAAATCTCGCGGAAATCGGATGTGTATTTTTGTCCCAGGTTCGGCGGCAGTTGCATTCCGGCCACCACCAATTGCGTGGCGGGGTTCTTGGCTTTCACCGAATCCAGGATGGATTGCAGGTTTTTGCGGGTTCCGGCCAATTCAATGCCGCGCAAGCCGTCATTGGCTCCGAGTTCGAGTACGAAAATATCGGCGGGCTGGCGCAGCACCCAACCGATGCGGGCCTTGCCGCCCGCCGAGGTTTCGCCACTCAAGCCCGCGTTCACGGTTTTGTAAGGCAAGCCCAGCGAGTCTATCTTTTGCTGGATCAACGCCGGAAACGCCTGCGCCGGATCCAAACCGTAGCCCGCCGTGAGGCTGTTGCCGAAAAAAAGGATGGTGCGCGGCTTGGAAACTTCTTCAGAACCGCTGGTTTCCGCCTTTGCAACAATGGGGTCGGAACTTGTTTCTGCCTTATCCTTTTGGCGGTCAGCGTTTTGTGCGCACGAAGACAGCAGCAAAATGCCGGTTGCCAGCACCAGCAAACGATTGGTTGTGTTTTTCATGTGGGTGGGTTTGAACCGTTGTCGGGCTTTGGTGTTACGTCAGTGGGTTAAATCAATCAAACCGTAAAAAGTTTCCGCGCGGCAAAAAATTTGCGTTCCGCTCATCCGTTTGCGTAGCGGAAATAGAGATTGCTTGGGCCTTATTTGTCAGGGAGGTTTTGCCGTTCCGGAACATATTTATGCGCCGTGGCGTACTGTTTCCCCGTCCTCCTGCAAGGAACTCCGCCCCGGCGGACAGGCTGTGACAGATACGGCGGCTTCCAAAATTGGGCGTGCCACGGTTTGTCACGAGATTCTTTCAGAAGGACGATGAGATGTAAAATCTCAGACCATCAAATTAAACGTTCAAAATAGTATCTTTTAAAAACATCAAACCTGTTCCCGAACAGGCAACAAAACTCCCTCTTCGGGGACTGGGGGGCTTTATCCATTCAACCATGTCCATTCTGCGCGTAGAAAACCTGACCAAATCGTACAAAAACGGCAACAACACACTGACCGTACTCGAAAACGTGAGTTTCGCGCTGCAACCCGGCGACACGCTGGCCATTGTCGGCTCATCGGGCAGTGGCAAAACCACGCTGCTGGGCTTGTGCGCGGGGCTTGACCGCGCCACATCCGGCAGCGTGTACCTGAACGAAATCTGCTTGGATAACCTGAGCGAAGACCGCCGCGCCGCCGTGCGCAACCAGCACGTGGGCTTTATTTTCCAAAATTTCCAGTTGCTGCCCACGCTTACGGCCTTGGAAAATGTGATGGTTCCCATGGAATTGCGCGGCCAGCGCAACGCCCGTCCGCAGGCGCAGGAATTGCTGGGCCGCGTGGGCCTGGGCGACCGCGGCCATCACTATCCGAGCCAGTTGTCGGGTGGCGAGCAGCAGCGCGTGTCGTTGGCACGGGCGTTTTCCAACCGCCCGCAGTTGCTTTTTGCCGATGAACCCACCGGTAATCTCGACGACGAAACCAGCCATACGGTTGAAAACCTGCTCTTTGACCTGAACCGCGAACACGGAACCACGCTGGTGCTGGTGACCCACGATTTGGAACTGGCCGCCAAGACGCGGCGCATTATCCGCATCAAAGGCGGCAAAGTGATGGCCGACGATGCGCAAACGGCCACACGGTAGGCAGACTTTCCAAGTCCGGCGGATTGGCAAATCGGGGTGAGCGGCGGTTGTCTTGAATCTCGGATGTTTACGGATGCCGCAGATTGCGCGGAGGCTTTTTTTTTATCCGCGCAATCCGTGTCATCGGCGGCCATCCGCGATTCAGGACAAAAGGCGGGTTTCGCCTTTTTGAAACATACTATTTTAAAAACCGCCTAACTTTGGCAGCGTTCAAAACCCTGCCAAAGTTCAAGGCAAGTCAGCTACCGAAACGGTAGAGGAGTTGCAGGGAAATGCCGCCCGATATGTCGCCCCGGCCCGTAATCCCGAAACCGGGCGTGTAACGCATGGGCGGCTGGCTGGTTGCCGGGGCTGGGTTGGTCAAAAATATGTAAGACAGCCGTGATTGCAAGTTCAGCACAAACCCGCGGCTGAGGGGAAAATACAGGTTTGAAACACCTTCCACACCCATCCGCAACGATTTGGCGCGGCGGAAGACAATGGTTTCAGTACCAAAATAGCCGTTCTGGAAGAAAAAATCCCCGGAGTCGGTGAAACTGCTCGCCACGACCTGCGCCCCGAACGTGGCCGTAAACTGGTCGAGGTTCAGTTTGCCAAACTCCAAGCCGCCCTTCACGTACCAGCCTTCCACTCGGTAATTTACCATGTTGCGGTAAAGCGTGTCCTTATGCCGCGTTTTGGCGTAGCCCAGCGCGGCCGTAAATGCGGGCTGCCGGGTTTGGCTGGGGTTTTTATATTTGAAAACGCCCTCCAGATACAAGCCCGCTTCGCTGGTTAAATTGTTGCCTACCATCCGGCTCACATCAATGCCCACAATCCAAGCACCGGCGGGCGGTGCGATTCTTGGTTTCAGCGGCGGCACTTCCTGACCCAAAACCGACTGGGCGGCCAACAGCAGCCACAGCTTAAAGGTTGATTGTAACTTCATAATCAGAGACGGTTACTTTTTTGAAGGTGGTGGGCTGCGACAGCCGGAAATTACTGACATATACCTCAGCCCCGCAGCGGCGTGAAATGTATGCGAGCCTACGCTGGTAGCTGATTGTGAGTGTATCTGTGCGGGTGGCCGACTCAAAAATGTACGTGGTCTGGTCAGCGGCCAGCGTCACTGGAAAACCGCTGATAAAATTGCCGCCAACGTAGTGGCCTCCCATAAACCGGCTGCTGTCAGTCAGGTTACCGCGTCCACCGATGGCATACGTGCGGTTGAACACCACTGCGGTATCCATTTTGGCGGCGGGTGGTGCCTTCAAGAATCGGATGTTGAGTTGGCCTTGAAGCAGGCGGTCGTCCGACGGGCAGCAGCCTGCAAGCAGCAGTAAAACCGCCAGCGGAGCCAGTTTCCATGCAGTTTTAGTCAGGATTTTTTTCATGGGTCTTTTGGTTTATCGGGTCAGCGTTTTGTACCGGACACACGAAACCGCCGAATGGTTGCACGGCGCAATGTTAAATTATCGTTAAGCTGCTCCCTTGCCAAACCGGCGGGGTTTTGGAAACCCCGCCGGTTTCTTTGTGGCAGGTTTGGGCGTTGGAAAAGATACTATTTCATTCGGTTCATTCAGGTGCTTTCTGCCAAGTACCGCTCAATCAGCCATGCTTTTTGCAAATCCTTTTCCCGCCCGAACAACGCGTAGATTTTCGCACTGTCGGTTAACGAGAGTACGGGAATTTGCCTGCCTTTGAAACCGACAGTGACTGGCCGGGAAGATGCATAAATGTTAATCCATTGATTATCGGTCTTCGCTTCCAGATTGCCTTGAATCTCAGCACGATAGCCATTCACCAGGAAGCGGACGAAAGTGGAACGGAAGCGACCTCCGTGCGAATTGTCGCCGAAAATCTCTTCAAACTCCCGTTGCAGTTCCCCGCGCAGCCATTCGGCATCGGCGTGCGAAGTGACAATATCAATGTCATCGCAGGAAATATCCATTCCCTGCAATTTCAAGCCATACGAACCCATCACAAACCATTTGCCGGACAGTTGTTGCAAACGGGGCAGGATTGAAACAAATGCCGAATCAATGTTCCCTTCGTTGTTCTCTTTGTTTTGGTTCACGGGCAGGTTTGGCGTTTGTAAAAGATACTGTTTTTAAGCCCCCTCTTTCGGAGGGGGTTGGGGGAGGCCTCGGGTTTGGGCTTTTGGAAACATACTATTTTACGAAATGGCGGCACAAAAAATGCGGAGTTTTTGGCTCCGCATCTTCAATATTTTCATCAAGCATATCAATGCCCGCCACTGGCAGTTGCCTCATAGTCAATGCCCTGCGATTTCAATACACCCTTGACGCGGATGGCAAACCAGGCCAGGTACGCAAAGCACACCACCGCCACAATATACGACCAGTGGATGCCCACCGAAGTATCGGCCAAGCCGCCTTGGAATGGCGGAATCAGCGCACCACCCAAAATCATCATGACCAGGAATGCCGAGCCTTGGCTGGTATATTTGCCCAAACCGGCCACCGACAGCGAAAAAATGCACGGCCACATGACCGAGCAACACAACCCGCCGCTGATAAACGCAAACACAGCCAGTTTGCCGGTAGTCAGCAAGCCGAGCAGCATGGCCAGTGCACCCATCACGCTTACGGCCAGCAGGGTTTTGGTCGGTTTTTCCTGCCCCCAAAACATGGTCACAATTAAAACGGCAATGCACACCACATACACGTACAGGTCGCTCACGTCCGTGCCGCGCAGCGTATTCACGCCCAAGATAACCCCAAACGCCACCAGCGGCACCACAATGGTGGCAATGATTTTGGGTGTCCGGGCAAGGTTGAACACCGAAATCGCGCCGATCCAGCGGCCAATCATCATGCTGCCCCAGTAGAGCGAGATGAACGGCGAGATTTTGGACTCGTCCATCCCGCCAAATTCGGGCAGCCGGAGCAACGCCCCCATGTTGCTCTGGATCGTCACTTCCACGCCCACGTACACGAAAATGGCGATCATGCCCAGAATCAATTGCGGAAATTTTATGGCTCCCCAGCCCGCATTGTCTTTGGTGGCACTGCTGTACGAGAAGAACAGGATGGCAAGCACACCCAGAATGGTGACCGACACCAACGCCAGACTGCTGATTTCCGTGAACACGCCCAGCAATATCACCACCGCCAACAACCCCGTCATGACCAGCAGCGTATTGGTGGCCTTGGTGGTTTTTTCAAACTTCTCGTCCGAGGTGACTTTGGGCATTTTGGAAACGGCGAAAATGATGGCTACCAAGGCAAACACACCCGCCAGAAGCAAATACAACGCATTGATGGACTTGATATCGGCACCGGCACTGGCGCCTTCCTGCACATTGCCGAACAGCAAAAAACTCACCGCCAACGGCCCAATGGTAGTGCCGAAAGAATTAACGCCGCCCGCCATGTTGAGGCGGTGCGAACCCGAATCGGCACCGCCCAACGCAATGGCAAATGGCTGTGCCGAAGTCTGTTGCAGCGAAAAACCGAAGGCAACCACAAAAAACGCTCCCAGAATCAGCCCGAACGAGCCACTGTTTACCGCCGGAATCATGCACAACGCCCCCACAATGGAAATGACCAAGCCCAGAATAATGCCTTTCTTGTAACCGATCCGGTTCAAAATATCAATGCCGCTGGCCACCGAAAACAGGTACAGCAGCAGCGAGCCGATGTAATAGGCCCCGTAAAAGGCCGTATCAATCAATTGCGACTGGAATTGGTTGAGTTTGAAGTGGGTTTTGCAAAAAGGAATGAAAATGCCGTTGGAAGCCGCCACGAAACCCCAAAAGAAGAATACCATGATGAGAATGAAAAACTGCGGCTGCGTGCCGGTTTGCGGCTTTTGGGTAGTGACGGACATAGGAGAAGTATTTAATGGTGGGTGACGGATTGTTAGGAGAGCGTAAAAATATCCAAAAAAATCTAACTGGAAAGCTATCGGGCGGTTTTTGCGGTTGGCCGCCCCGGATTACAAAGCCGACAGTCCCGCGTCCGGAATTGCCAATCCCGGACAACTTGCCAAGAAAACCTGTGAGGTTTTAAAAACCTCACAGGTTTGGCGTTTCTGAAACATACTATTTTCCGGGTGACACGAACCAAAACAGTACCTTTGCAAAACGCCAAACCCGGTTTTGTTCCGCATTCCAAAATCCGCATCCGGCATTCCGGAAATAGTATCTTTGGAAAATGCCAAACCTGCCACTCTTCACCGCTTGACCAATGATTTCGATTGCCATTTTTGCGTCGGGTTCGGGCACGAATGCCCAGAAAATCATGGAGCATTTCGACAACCATCCGGCCATCCGCGTAACACTCGTGCTAAGCAACAAGCCCGACGCGCCGGTGCTGCTGCGGGCCGCCAATTTCTTCATCCCGACGCACGTTTTCAGCCGCCAGGATTTTTATGAAACCAATGAGGTGATTAACCAACTGACTGACCACCAGATAGATTACATCGTGCTGGCGGGTTTCTTGTGGCTGGTTCCGGTTTCATTGATCCGGGCTTTCCCCGGCCGCATTGTGAACATCCATCCGGCGTTGCTGCCCAAATTCGGCGGCAAGGGAATGTACGGGATGCGCGTCCACGAGGCGGTAGTGGCCCACAGAGAACCCGAAACGGGCATCACTATCCACCTGGCGGATGAGGAATATGACAAAGGTGAAATCCTGTTTCAGGCCCGGTGCGCCGTGCAGCCCACCGACACGCCCGAAACCGTGGCGCACAAGGTTCACGTGTTGGAACACACCCACTTCGCGGAAGTGATTGAACGGTGGGTAAGAAGAAGCCCCACCCCGGCCCTCCCCGAAGGAGAGGGAGCCAAAACAGAGCCTTGAAAACAGTATGTTCCGGAAACGCCAAACCTGCCCGCCGCAAACCGTACGGATACTTGACCGGGTTTAGCGTTTTCAAAAGATACTATTTTTTTTCTCCCACGCCAAGTCGTGGCTTTCAGCTTCGGGGAGGGCCGGGGTGGGGCTTTTTATTTCCCGTATTTCATCTTCAAATGCGCCAGATATTTTTTCAAGTCCGAACCGAACTTGGTGCGGAACTCCTCGGCAAACTGATTTTGCTTGGCGCGGTAACGGATGTAATCCATGAAATACGTGTTGTTGGGCGGCGCACCTTCCCAGCCCAGCGGGCGGGCTTTACCGTCAACGGTCAGGGTATCTGCGGTGCGGATGATTTGCGAAAT
>JANPIL010000027.1:0-5298 GCA_031424975.1 Sphingobacteriales bacterium | reverse complement strand
CGGCTGACGGGTTTGCCGAAGAATTTCCGGTTGGCCTCGTAAACCCCGACCGCATATTCGCCTTCCCTGACGTGTACCACCACCAACTGGCTGCTGTTGCGCCAGCTTATGAGCGGCACTTGCTCATCAAACCGCTGGCTGACCGTGTTGTAACCGCCCGCCATCACCGATTTGCGCTTGCCCGTGGCCAGATTGCGCACATACACGCGGTACCGGCCCCGGTGCATCTCGGAATAGGCCAGCAACTTGCCGTCGGGACTGATTTTCACTTGGTGGTACGAAAACCGGTTGTCGTTGTTTTTGCGCATCCGCACATCGGGTACGGGCATGGTGTAGGTATTAATGAGCGGCGCGTTCATGGATGTATAGAAATTGCGCCATTCCTTCAGGAAATTACTGTACGGATACACCCCCAGCGTGCTGACAATGCTGCTCTCCTCGTTGCGGATGATGCGCGTCAGGTTCAGGATGTTGGAAATGTTGGCTTTGCCATACCGCTCGGCAATGTAGTTCCAGATGGACTGGCCCACCAGCCGCGCCTCCTCGCCCGCCAGCACGGCGGGTCGGCGCAGGTTTTTGTGCACCACCTCGTCGCGCATATAGTCGTCCATGTCGGGGCCCCAGCCTTCGGCTACGTACGAGGCGGCCCCCGAAATGAACCACTCGGGCAGCGACAGCAAATACGAACTCTGCACCATATCCTTGATGCTGCCGCCAAACATCATCTCGGTAATGAATATCTGCGCAATGCCCAGGCTCAATTCCTTTTTAAATGCCACCGTGCTGCCCGTGTACGGAATCTCCACCCGCGATTTCACGAAGTTGGTTTGCCCGCCCACCAGCACCATGTCGGCATTCAGGCCCACGTTGCTCTGCTGCAAGTCGGCAATGGAGTTATAGATGAAAAGCTTGGTCTTGGAATACGGCGTGTAGCCCAGCACATCGGCAATGCGGTTGAAGTCGGCTTCGGCGTGGCGGGCGGCAAAATACGCAATCTCGTTGCCTTCCTGGTAATAATACACCTCGAAATTGGTGGTGGCAATCATTTTCCAAGTGAATTGCTTGTGCTGGATCCGGTTCTTGCCGAACACATTCAGTGCCGACTGCGCACGCGCCGAACCACAGACAATGGCCGCCAACACGATGGGGAAAACGATGCGGGAGAATGCTTTCATGGAAACCGGGAACAACATTGGGCTTTTGGCGGAGGTGGCTTTTGACTCTGAAAACGGTTTTGGAAATAGTATGGTTGGAAAACGCCAAACCCGGCAAGAATCCGGAGCTTTGCCGGGTTTGGCACGGACATTTTTTTGACCGGTCAAAATACGGAAATCACGCATGGTTTGCAACCTTCCCGTACAACGAAATATAGCGGCTTATGTTGACTTCGGGCATGATTTGTTGGCCCGACAATAAAAAGTCCGTAAAATGCCGTGCCAGAAACGGCACCAGCGACACACCCTTGCTGCCCATGCCGCCGAAAACGCCCACATTGGCGTGCGTTGGGTGCAGGCCCAGCAGCGGCCTGCGGTCGGCGGTGGCCGGCCGGATGCCCGCCCACTGATCCAGCACCCGGAACGGTTTGTTTACCAGCGCGGCCAGTTTCTCCACCAATTGGCTCCGGCCTTCCCCGCTGCTTTCCCAATCCAAGTTGCGCCAGTTGTAGGTGGCCCCCACGCGGTACGTGCCGTCGGGCATTGGAATAACGAAAAGATGCTGGTTGATGATATAATCCGCTGGGAAACCGTCAATCGCCACGTGCAGCACTTCGCCCTTGACCAAGCGAAAAGGCAGCCAGTTGAACAGCGGGTTGGCGGCCGTGTGCGGCCCCTCGCAAAATAGTATCTTTTGAAAAGCCCAAACCCCGTACCCGATTTCCGCAGTTGAAACCCGCAGTCGCGCATAATCGAATGTTTCCTCATGCAAAATTCCCAGCTCAAGGAAACGTTCACGGGCGGCCCGTACAAACGTTTTCACATCCACATAGCCCGCGTGCCGTATAACCATGCCGCCATGCGGGTTGCGTACCGCTTCGCGCAGGTTTGCGTCTTCGCGGCTGATTTCGGCAAAACGCGCCATCTCGGGGCGGGCGGTTTCGGCAATCCACGTGTTCTGTTCTTCGAGCGAGGCAAACGGGCGGTAGATGGGCTTGGAATGGAAAAACTGCCCGCCGAGGTTTTGCTCCATGGCCGGATAATATTTTTCGAGTTCGCCAAAAAGCGGCTCGGCCAGCCACGTCTTGCTCATGCGCCTGCCCGTAATCGGGTTATACAGCCCCGCCGCCGCCGCCGAAGCCGCTGGCACAGCCGGGTCGCTGATGATCAGTACGTTTTGGCCACGCGCCAGCAGTTCCAGTGCCAGAACTGACCCCGCCAAGCCCTGCCCGATGATGAGGAAATCTGTTTTCAAAATTAGGGGAAACCGGTTTTTTGCCGCCCCAAGTTACGCACAAAAAACCGTCAGGAACCGGAAATAGTTAATGGAAAAGCTTTCCCCGACAGCCCTGAAAGGGCGCAATCTGCCAACGCAGGGTGGATATTCAATCTTTCCGAACCAGCAGCGAGGCTCCCACCGGGCACGCGAGGCAGCGGCGCGGGGTGCAGAAACGGTGGTACAGTTCAAGGCTGGCCTGCGAGTCGAAGGCGGTCTTGATAGTCAGCCCGACGTTTTCCCACAAGCGGGTAATCTTGTTGTTCTCCGCCGGGATTGCTTCGAGCAGACCGATGGCACGTTCAATGTGGCTGGGTTCATCCCTTGCTTCGGCATACGCCACAATTATGGGTATAATGCTGTTAATCAGTATGTTATTCTGGCTTTCCCGGCCCAATTGTCCTTCGTGCTTGCTCACTTTGCCGAAATGGTAGTGTTCCAGCCAATAATCTGACGGAACCGTGCGCAGCAGTGAAAACGCCTCCTCCAGTTTTTGCAGCGACATGAACGACGAGAAAATATTTTTGCGCCGGTGCAGCAACGCCGCCAATTGCGCCACCCGCAACGTGGGGAAATTGGCGGGGCGCAACCGCAAAAATTTCCATTGCTCGGCCGTCAGCGGGCTTTCAAGTTGGTATTTGTGTTTTAAAAACCCGTATTCGCGTTGCAGGGCTTGTACGTATGCATCGGCATTGTTGGCGGGCAGCAAGCCCGCTTGGCCAAACAGCAGGGCTTCTACTTGCGGCAGCGAATCGGCGTGTTTCTGGATTATTTTCAAGGGCAGCGACTGTGCCAAAGCCAGCATCGGCTCGGCATTGATCTTGAAGCCCATGTTGCGCGCCAGTGTCTGGTAGGTGGTTTCTTCCCAATCGTGGTTATTTTTCCGGTACAATTCGCTGATAACCAATGATTTTTCCTGCAACCGGTTCATCAACGCCTTGTCCAACGCTTGCCGTTTGTGAACGTTGCTGACCGCGCCGAATTGTGGGGCGCACGGCACGGGAGCCAGGTTTTCGAGCAATGCCCGGTAGTTGTCCAGCAGTTTCACGTCGGTAAAAGGCTCCAAGCACAGCACCGGTATTTCCGTGCCGTCCGGGTGGCAGATGGCTTGGTCGTGCTGCCAAACCACGTGCAGCACCACGTTTTCGTAGGCCGCGTTTTCCTGATGGCGGTGCTGCCGCCAATCCGAAGACCGCAGGTGCATTTCCACGCTGCCCGCCCACTCCACGTGGTTGATGACCACCCGCGCATGGGAAAAATCAGGCCCGGCATCGGTGTTGAGCAAACCGGGCCTGATAACCTGAAGCGGCTGTCCGCCAACGGTTTGCAGTCCGATTTTGCTGAAATACTGGAACTGCCAGAGGAAATTGAGAAACGATTCCTGCATGATTGTCGGGCTCAATAAACTGTCCGCGTTGGTCGGCTGGCGCAGTAGCACACGCTTCAGCTTGTGCCAAAACCGCAGGTTTTGCCTTTTTGAAACATACTATTTTGTCTTCAATCGCCGGTTCAAATTTCCTTGACCCGGTTCGGATAATCGGTGATGATGCCGTCCACACCCCAATCCTTGAGTTTGCGCATATCGTCCGTTTCGTTCACCGTCCACGGAATCACTTTCATGCCCAAGTCGTGCAACTTATCCACTTTGCCCTTGTTGAGTAGCAATTTGTAGTACGGACTGTAGATTTGCGGCGTGAAGCCGATTTCCTTCAGGTTTTCCTCCGCCGATTTTATGTTTCCCACCAAAGCCGCCAGCCGCACGGAAGGATATTTTTCGTGCCAGTATTTCAGCACCCGGAAATCAAATGATTGCAGGGTTACGCGTTCCAGCGGAACATTTTTTTCAATGGCCTGATGCACCAGCAAGGAATATTCGGGCACGGCGGGATGGAAAACATTGTCGCCCTCGGTCGAGCTTTTGATTTCGATGTTGTATTGCACGGGCGGCAGGTTTTTTTCGCGGCAGTACTTTTCGGCCATCGCCAGCACTTCGGAGAGCAGCGGCTTGCGGGTTTTGGTCTTCTGCTGTTCCGGAAAGCTGCGGTTGCCCTTCGAGCCGCAATCAAACGATTTTATTTCGGCGTAATCGAAGTTATAAATGTTGAATTTCCCCTTTTCGTCGCTCTTGGCGATTTCCCTGCCCCGCGCATCCGTGCAAATCTCCGCCGAAAAAAACGGCTCGTGCGACACCACCACCTGCTTGTCCTTGCTGATCACCACGTCCATTTCCAGCGTGGCCACGCCTAAATCCAAGGCTTTTTGGAAAGCCGGAAGGCTGTTTTCGGGCATGATGCCCCGGCCGCCCCGATGGGCCTGCCAGTCAAACGGGGTTTGTGCGGACATGAAGTGGCAAAATAAAAAGCTGGAAACAAAGCTGATGACAACTGTTTTCATGGCGGCTTACGGTTGGGTGGTTTGTGTGGCAAAAATGCGGTTTTACGGCCACTAATCAAAAACAAACGGCCCCACCCCAGCCCTCCCCGAAGGAGAGGGAGCAAAAAAGAAAAACTAAAAATAGTATCTTCTGGAAACGCCAAACCCGCCTGTTTAAAAGTCCCCTCTTTCGGAGGGAATTTAGGGGAGGCCGTTTACCAGTTCACCTCCGAAGTCTTCGCAAACACGATTCTCCGCTGCCGGGCTTGCGCATAAATCGGTTCTCCCAAGTGGCCCAAGCCCGTCACATCAGACATGGCATCTTCCAGCACCACAAATTTTTGCGCCAAGTCGGGGGCGTATTGCATGGCTTGTTTCAGGCTCGTGGCCACGCAATGCGATTTGGCTTGGCCGCACAGCAACACGCGGTCAAACTGCATCAATTCGCCAATCAGTTGCGTGTTCAGTTGGGTTTCGGGTGCGCCATCAACCGGT
>JANPIL010000026.1:0-9313 GCA_031424975.1 Sphingobacteriales bacterium | reverse complement strand
AACCTGGACGAGTCGGCGCGGATGAACACGCCCGGCATCGGGCAGGGAAACTGGGAGTGGCAGGCTCCCGATGACTGGCACCGCGAAGACATGGCCGGATGGCTGCGGTGGCTCACCGGCGAAAGCCGCCGGGGCTGAGGTGTTGCGCGGCTTGCCGGAAAGCCGGAAAATAGTATGTTTCAGAAAGGCCAAACCCCTCTGATATTTTAACGGTCAATTGATTCCATGCCGGAATATGGTTATTTTTGCGTTACAGCCTTGTTGCAACACAACACCCTGATGCCATGAAAACAAAGAGCAAAACCGTAAAAGTCACCGGCTCCGGAAAGGCGGTTGCCAAAGCCGTGGTACAAGCGGCTGCGAACAAAAAGGTGGTAAACAATGCCATCAAGGCCGGAAAAACCGCTGAATTGAAAGAAAAAGGCTACCGATTCCTGGCGTTGGATGTCTGAAACATATCCGGTAATGCGGGATGAAAACAACATCCTGCATTTTACCACCCAGTCGGGGATTGCTTATTTTGCCACTTTCCTGTCCTCCTTCCATTTTTCGGCTTTCCCCGCCCTTGATTCCCTTCTTTACGAGTTCTCTTTTGACTTCATAACCGATGTTACGCAGGCATAAAAGAACCGTCATTGCGAGGTACGAAGCAATCCGTCCACTTGCACACGCGCCGAAAGCCGCCCCGTAAGGCTGTTCCCGAGCCGGACACGCCCGGAAGGGAACGGTTCAGGCCGACGGAACCGGGCAGATTGCTTCGTTCCTCGCAATGACGGCCTCGCAATGACGGTTATACCATGCTTGCGTAACATCAGTCACTACTATGCCTCACTGATTTTCCGGCAAAATCATCCGTATGCTGCTGAAATCGTGGCTGCGGTGGAAGGGACGAGGGATTTGTACCAGTCTTTCAAATAGTTGTGTTGCGGAAAATAGTATCTTTCAAAAGCCCCAAACCCCCGCAAGCGGGACAATCCCGGAAATAGTATCTTTCTCAACAGCCAAACTCCCGGCATCGGATTGGGCCGCTGCAAGCCGCCCGGTCAGTTGCCAGCCGGATGATGGATTACCCGCCCCCGGCGGCCATCGCTGCCGGATGGCCCGCCGTGGCCCGAGCTTCCGCTGTTGCCGTTGCTGCCGCTGGGTTCGCCGCTGCCGCCCCGGCCACCACTGCCCGCCGAACCGCCGCCGCCGCCCCAACCGCCCGAACCCGCAAAACTGCGCGCCTCCACCACGTACAGGTACGGACGAGCGGCTTCGGTATGCAGCACATAGATGTCGCCGCCATCACCGCCATCGCCGCCGGGTGCGCCATGGCCGCCATTGCCGCCGTGTCCGCCCGGCAAACCCGGATGCCGGATGGTTTCTTCCACGTAGGTGCTGTCGTTGATTTTCTTCCTGACTTTTTCCACGGAACCGTCCGCGCCGTTGCCGCCATCGCCGCCGCTGCCACCAGGCCCGCCGCCGCCGCCATCGCCACCCCGCGATGTGACCACTACTTTGCCTTGCTCCGAGTTGACGCGATACCGCGTGTGCGTACCCGTGAACAAGTCCGTTACCCGCACATCCACCAGCGTTGTTTGCAGGAGTTCATCGAAATGGGCATCCACGGCAACTTCCAGGTCGTGTCCCGGTGCGCCATCGGAGCCGGGTGTGCCCCATCCGCCGTCCGTACCGTTGCAACCCGACGAGCCATCGTGGCCCGAAAAGCCATGGCTGCCGCCCGAACCATCCCAAGCCGATTTGGCAACGGTGTAGCACGCCTTGTAATCGAGCATGAACGAAACCATGTCGCTTTCCGGAATGGTGAATTTTTTGGCGTAGGCGTGCATGGCTACCGTATGGTCGGCAAACGCATCCACATCGGGCGAGATGCACAGGCGGTTCTTGGAAACCTGGCCGCCTTCCACGTAGTAGCTGAAATCGTCGAGGGCCATCAGGTTGCCTTTCTTGTTGTTGACTTCCGTGGTGGTTCCGTTGTTCCATTGCAGCGAAAGCCGGAAAGGGACGTGGAAACCCGGGGCTTTGGTGAAACCGGCGGGTAGCTGCGGTTTGAGGTGGACGGGATAGTGGTAGGGAACGGCGGTTTGGTAATGCAGGCGTTTTTTCTTGCGGTCATACACGCGCAGGGTGAAGGTTTTATATTTTACCAGCGACAGGTCGGACGGGAGGCGGATAAGGCCGTTGCGGATGCGCGGGTCTATGGAAGATTCAATGTGTAGTTTGCGCCACGGGATTTTGCCGCCCAACAGTCCACGGGTGCGGGAAACGCCGCCGTTTTTGGAGACGAACTCCAACCCGATGGAAACGGTGTTGCCGGGGAAGATGAGTTTGCCTTCCTCGAAAACCAGCGTTACCGAATCGGGGGTTTGGGCTTGGGCAAAGAAAGCCTTGCCCGGCAAAAAAGCCAGCAACAGGCAAATGGCGGCGCGTTTCATGGGTGCGGGCGGTGTTCGTGGATGCCTGCCACACCTCAATTCATGTGCCGGAAACACGGCTTGTTCAAATACAGAGGCAGTTTTTTACCGGATAAATAAAGGATGTTCCGGAAATAGTATGTTTTGGAAAGGCCAAACCCCGGATGGGTACCGCTCCACGAAAAACCGGGACAAGCGGATTGGTCAACCCCGGCAAGTGGCGGGTTTGCGGATTTTGAAAGATACTGTTTCAACAAAACCGCCGCACTGGCCGGACACCGCGTACCAGACCGGAACCGACGGGCGAGACCAAGGGAACGGGCGGGTTTGGCCTTGCGAAAACATGCTATTTTGCAAGGCATCGGTGCACCCGGAACCTTGCAAGCCCGGGCATATCCGGTTCACACAAGGCCGAATACGACAAACACTTGCAGCGAGATGGCCGTTGCCAGGCAGGCCGTCCAGCCCCAGAACCACTTTTGCGAAATTGTGGTGCGCCGTACCGCCCGGTGGTAGAGGGCTATCATCACCGCCACCGCAAGTATCAGCGACAGCACAAAACCGTGTCCGGACAGCCGTATATCAGCGGCCAGGCAGTAGGGCAGCAGCACACACGAGCCGATGAGGCACACAAAGCCGATGCGCCGGATGAAGACCCACTTTTTGCCGGGCAGCCACAGCAGGGCCGCCAACAGTTGGATGCCCCACTTGGCACCGGCAATGGCGCAGGAAAGCAGCATCTTGTCCTGGGAAAAATACAGGTTCCTGCCCACGGCTATGAACCACCAAGTGATGGCTGTGGAAGCCGCAAAACAGCCTGCGGCCAGAAAAATGTCCCTGCGTGTGTCTTGCAGGGTGCTTTTGCCATTGAACATACGGTGCTGTTTTTGCATCCGCGCTGTTTGTGCGGACAGCGGGCAAGTAAAGTCTTTTTTTGCCGCAAGCCAACCTGTCGGAAAGACAAAATGCTGGTTTTCAGCACAGTGCAAGGTTTTGGTGGAACAGGGAGAAATGATTCAAGCGGGAAAATTTCTTTTCAAAACGCCCAATTCGTTCTGTCATTCCGACGAAGGAGGAAAACAGTATGTTTTGGAAAGGCCAAACCATGGATGTGTTTCGCTCCGCGAAAAACCGGGACAAGTGGATTTGAAAATCCCGGCAAGTGGCGGGTTTGGGCCTTGGAAAAGATACTATTTTCTTGTCATTCCGAGGTACGAGGAATCGGGTCTCCACTTGCGGACAAGTCCGGGCTTTGGTGCGCGATTGGCACCGGATTCCTCCTGCGTCGGAATGACAAAGGGGGTTTGGGCTTTTGGGAAGATACTATTTTGCCAGCGGAGAGGTGGGTTGTTCCGCTTTGGCTTTTTTGACTTTCGCGGGTTTTTGCCGGGCAAACAAATCTGCGGTGCAGGTTTCGTAGAGTTCAAACAGGAACTCCATGCGTTTGGCCTCGGTGGCAAACGGCTGCGGACGGTAGGCCAAGTCCACGGCCTTGTCCAGTTCGTGGTGCGCCTTTACTAAGGCGGGCGGCATGGTTAGCGGGTCGTAGAGGTCGGCCAGCGAACTGTTGGCAAAATCCAGCCGCGCGTCCAGTACCTTTTGCGCCGCCGTTTCAATGGCATTCACCTGTTTGCCGGCCGGGTTTTGGGGCCACGGGAAATTGTTGTACACGATGTCCTTTGAATAGCGGAAATCACTTTTCAGCCTGCCACAAACCGTTTTCACCCAAGCCATGTGCATCATAGAAGTCAGGATGCCGAAATGGAACAGGGTTCCGTTGGGGATAATATGCACCAGATTTGTCGGAACTGTATTTTCATCCAAAAGACCCATTGGAATGAATTTTCTTTTTTCAGAGGAAACGCCCGGAATTACGATATAGGTCGGCGGAAGATTTTTGTCTCTGAACAGATTAGGTGTCGAGGCGAATTTTTGTGTTGACGGAGCTACACTGTTTTCCCTAAACAGTTTGACCTTCTGAATTCTTTCAATAATGGGTGGGATATGTCTGTATAAACTTGGTTCCACATCAACAAGCCAAAGACACCATCGTTTTATGTTATTTATATATTCGTTCGATCCAATAGTCGGTTTGAGAAATTGGCTTGCCATCGGGAATTTGGATATCAATAAATTTTTTTCTTGTTCATCCAACAATAAGTGGCCGCCATCCAGCGGCATATTTCCGAAGCTCATTTTTGGCACATCACAAATAGGATTTGATTTTTTGCCTATCAAAATATCTCCTGCATCAACCAAATACGGGTTGATGTTTTTGGCTTTCAGTTCGTGAGCCTCGCCCCGGATGTTTGCATACTCGAAAATGGTCTTGCTGTCGGTGTCATAACCGGCAAAACCGACAATGACGCAGTAAACCGCCGCATTTCCTTTGGCTTCGTTGCTCCATTTAAATGTCCGGTGCGCAAAATGGATTTTAATGCCATACCGGTTCAGCATCTGCCCCCACAAAATGCCCGTCTGTTCGCCCTGCACAATTGAATTGGTGGATACAAATGCCACCCTGATTTTGGTGTCTTGGATGTAGCGGGCCGCCTTTATGTACCAGCCGCTCACATAATCAAGCACGCCGCTGCCGTCGGCATTGCCAAATTGCCGCACAACCTGGTCGCGCTGGCTCTGTTTCATGATTTTGGAACCGATAAAGGGCGGATTGCCGAGAATGAACGAAAGTTCGCTTTTGGGCACCACCGTTTCCCAGTCGGTATCCAGCGCGTCGGCGTGTACAATCCTGGCGGATTTTTTCAGGGGAAGCCGCACAAAATACTGTCCGAATTCATTGCTGACCTGCATATTCATCTGGTGATCCATGAGCCACATGGCCACTTCGGCAATGCGGGCCGGAAACTCCTCGCATTCAATGCCGCACATCATGTCCACATCGAGCCAGATTATTTCGCGCACGTCAATCACCGTTTGCCCCGACCTGTAGATGGCCCGCAGGATTGCCAGTTCCAATAACCGCAACTCGCGGTAGGTAATGACCAGGAAATTGCCGCAGCCGCAGGCCGGGTCAAGGAATTTGAGCTTGCTTATGCGCTTGTGGTACTCTTGGAGCTTGTTTTTGTTTTCCCTGATGCTTTCAAATTCCGCCCAGAGTTGGTCCAGAAACAGCGGTTTTATCAGTTTCAGGATATTGGTTTCGCTGGTGTAGTGCGCCCCCAGGTTGCGGCGTTCCTTGGGGTTCATCACGCTCTGGAACATGGAGCCGAAAATGGCGGGCGAAATCTTGCTCCAGTCAATGTAGCAGCAGTCGAGCAGGGCCAGCCGCATTTTACTGTCAAAACTGGCCGTGGGCAGTATTTCCTCAAACAGTTTGCCGTTCACATACGGGAAGTCGGCCAGTTGTTCGTCCAGATTTTTGAAACGCTTTTCCTTGGGCGTGTTCAGCACCTGAAACAGTTCCTGCAGTTTGGAGGCCAGGTCGCTGCCGTCCTCGCCGGTGCGTTGTTCCAGAAAATCCTGGAATTGTTGCTTGTTGAAAATCGTGGTGTCTTCGGCAAACAGACAGAACAGGATGCGCACCAGATACACTTCCAGCGGATGATCCGTGTAGCCGATTTCCTCCAGCCGGTCGTGCAGTTTGCCCATCAGTTCCGCCGCCTTTATGTTGGCCGGATCCTGTTCCTTGTAAATCTTTTTCTGGTAGCCCAGCAAATACCCGAAATGCTGGACATTGTGTACCAGGCCATCAAGTTTAAACTCAATGGTCTTGTCTTCCTCAAGGTCGTAGAGCCGGAAATCGTTGAAGTCCGAAATCAAGATGTATTTGGGCAGTTCGTGCTGTTTCAGCCCGTGCAGGTAATCGCGGGCTTGCTGGTAGGCTTTGTCCAGGTTTTTGCCCCGGCTTTTCATTTCAATCAGGATTGTCCCTTTCCAAAGCAGGTCAATGTAGCCGTCCTTGTCGTCCAGTTTTTTCACGCGGTGCTCAAACGTCGAAACCCGCTTGCTGCTGATGCCGAAAACATTGAAAAACTCAACCAGAAACGGTTTCGCGTCCGCTTCCTCGTTGTGGGTTCCGGCCCATTCCTTCGAGAAATGCAACGCCCGGTCTTTTATCTCATTCCAGCTTAAGGCCATGTTTTTGTGTGCGGTCGGTTAGGGTAATGCCATTTGTTGGCGGCGCGTATTCCGCAGGGCTTCACCCTGCGTTGGCAGATTGCGCCCCTTCGGGGCTGTTGGTCACGGGGTTAAACCTGTGAGGTTTTGAAAACCCCTCAGGTTTTTTGGGCGGGTTTGGCCTTTTTGAAAGATACTATTTCACCGCAAACATTTTGCGTTCCGTGCCAATCCCCTTCAGCACCAACGATTTCCATGCCGATGGCAGGCGCGTCTTCAACTGCACCACGCCCGTTTTGGTTGATGCGGTTGAATAGGGATAATTCTTTAAAGTTCTCTATATACAGCTATAGGGTCAATAATGTATTCATAATCAAGCTTACCCGTGAAAGCTTTTTCCATATTTGTTAATTGAGCAATTAAATTCCAAATAGCTTGCTTCATTTTAGACTTGTCTCTATCTTGGGTTCCTTCTTTTGCATTAATCTCATCATCTTCATTGAAGATTATTAACTTTTCGGAAGATGGAAGAGACTGTGTTACTATACCAAATATTGTAAATTCTTTCTCGGTTTCACGAGAATATTTTTTTATGATAATATGCTCCTCCTCTTTTAACATACTTCTATTCAAAATGCCGCTAAAAAGTATTGAAGTATCATGTGTATGAAAAGGCATCAATATTTCAAACTGTTGATTATAGCCATAGTTTACTATATATTCTAAACTTGCTAATTTGTCTGGATCAATTTGAAGGTTTGACCCTCTGAATATTTTTTGTAAATCTGCTCTAGAATTCAAAATATTTTGCATCCTACTTTTTACATTTCGATCTTTAGTTTCATGAATTTTTTTTGATGCATTTCTTTTTTGTCCTTTTAATTCTTCTATCTCATTTGAAGCACCTATATAACCAAGTGCGAAGCCTATCTCGTTAAAATTTGCAAGTGTATCTTCTATAATCTTTGCGTCATTAAAACAAACTCTTCCAGTTATTTTAATGAAGCTATAGTCGCCTATCTTGACTATTTCACTGGCCGCGTTTTCTTGATTAATATTTAAAACCTTTCCCAGTTCTAAAAGCTTTGTTTCAAATATAATATACGAATAGTCATGCAGGAATTTCTTTTCTGTATGACTTGACTGCTTTTCTATGATATCGGCCAATAGTCTTCCACTGCCCATAGGGCCTTTTTGCTCAGTTACCTCTTCTGTTTTTTCTCCTTCTGACCTGACTACGTATTCAGTTAATCCTTCAAACAGTTGTGAGGAAATTGAGTATACTTTGTCACTGTTTAAATAAACGAAAGATTTAAGTTTGTCCATTTCGCGTTCTTTCTTTACGATTTTTTAAAAATTTTTTATAATACCTTTTTCTTGTTTCGATTAAATTTTTGAGAGCAATTAATGTGCCAAAAACTGCGACTACAACTGTGACAATAATAACAAAATAATCTATGATTTTCATGGTTGCGATTTCATAGTATTTAAACGATTAAATATTGAATAGCTTAATAATGCAGAAACAATGCTAAGAATAACTGCACATGATTTCAGGTTGAATCTGTTTACGTTAATTTTATCATCTTCTGAGAAATATGTAATTCCGAGAAATGCGGCAAATAAAATCAACATGACAACTGATATGCCAATATTTTTAGTGCGCCAGATGGATTCTACATTCTCTTTACCATCTATTTCATTAATATTAGTGATATTTAATACTAATCCAAAAGTCACTAAATCAACCTCATTGAATATGTAATCACTGGTTTTATTGTTGGAAATAATAAAAATAAAAAAACGAATTAGAAAAGGAATCAATCCAACTAATACGGTGTAGATAAACCATTTAGTTTTTATCATTATTATGGATTTACATGTATAGGATGTTTTATCTCTAAATTGCTGTAAGTTTAGCAAGGTGCAGTTTATCTGTAACACCTCTGACAAATGCAAAATACCTTCTCAACTTCTCAGCATACTTTACTCTCTTGATGATAATACGCAATATATATAAAATTCATCCTATTGCCATTTCGCAGGATTGTTCAAAATATAATCCGCGATGCGTTCGTATTCTCGCCCGTTTCGAATGATGTGGTCACGTTGCGAACGCGAAGCCAGCCGTCACGCGTTAAAAACGCGCGACAGAGGATGCTGGGGTCACGGGGTTAAACCTGTGAGGTTTTCAAAACCCCGCAGGTTTTTCGGGCAGGTTTGGGCTTTTTGAAAGATACTATTTCACCGCAAACGTTTTGCGTTCCGTGCCAATCCCCTTCAGCGTCAGCGATTTCCACGCCGATGGCAGGCGCGTCTTCAACTGCCCAATGCCCTTGTTGGTGATGTCCAGCCCACCGAAGCCGTAGAGCAGCGTTTGGAGGAAACCGCCCGCGCCGGTGGCAAAGTACGGGTTGGTGCCGCCCGCCGTTTCGGCCAGCACGCCAAAGGGCGGCACCTTGTTGGGCAGGTATGATTTGGAAAAGAGGCCGTAAGCCTTGTCGGTGTTACCGAGGCGGGCGTGCAGCAGGCACAGGTTGGCAAAACCCATGGCCGGCCCGTTGGGATCCATCCTGGCTTCGTAATAGTCCACATCCTTGCGTATCTGGGCGGGGTCGGCGGTTATTTTCAGCGGGTAGGCCAGCAGCGTCACATCGGCCTGCTTGATGGCCTCGCCGTTGTAGGTGGCGTGTTCGCGGGTCACGCCGTTGTCCAGTTTCAAAATCACCAGTCCGGCGGCCACTTCGGCCCATTTAGGGTTGGCGGCAACGCCCATTTCGCGGGCGGCTTCGGCGGCATAGCCCAGCACCTCGCGGGCC
>JANPIL010000025.1:0-3269 GCA_031424975.1 Sphingobacteriales bacterium | reverse complement strand
GTCGTCAAGGCAATCAACGACAGGATACAAAAGGAGGTGGCACTATGACAACGACAGAAACGACGGTAAACAAACGCATTGACCTGCTAATCCAGCACTTGACACGAGGAAAGCAAAGACAATTTGCGGAAAAAACAAATGTAATTCCGGGAACTCTGAACTCCATAATAGGAACCAGACAATCAACTCCGAGTGCCGAAATACTGGAAAAAATCGCAGTGGCCTACCCGCAGATAAACAGTGAGTGGCTACTGAAGGGCCAAGGCGAAATGTTTAAAGACGCGCTTGCCATCCAGCCAAAGGAAGAAGGGAAATTCGGCAATCAGGTCATTGCTCGTATAGAGGCCGAAAACCTGTACCTGAAAAACCTGGTCTCTGAACTGATACAGACCAACCGCAACCTTTCGGATATACTATCTAATATGCTATCCAGAAAAATGACTTGTCAACTTAATTCAAAACAAAAATGAACACAATCAGCCAACGCATCCGCACACTTGTGGAGTATTATGCCAGGGGTAGGCAAAACGAATTCGCCGCATCGGTAGGTGTCAATTACGGTACACTAAACACAATGCTCTTGGACGCGAATGCCAACCCAACTTATAGGGTATTGCGCAAAATATTGGAGACATACCCGGATGTAAGCGGCGACTGGCTCCTGAAAGGAGAGGGAGATATGTTCAAACCAATGCTCAGCGACTACCTTGAAGCTCCAAGTGATGAAAAATACCAGATGATGGAAAAAGAGATACGCTCGTTAAAAGACAAAATAGTGAAGCTGCTTGACTTTCTTCCCGATCCCATTCCGGCGAGCCTGGGAAAGCTGGTTAGCAACGAATATGCCTACTGCGCAATTGCCGCATGATTTTTTTTGCGGCAACCAAACAGATTCGCTTGCAAAGCCGCCAAGGGGCGGCAATAGGCTGGTAAACAATGGGTTGGAGTAAGAATTTAAAGACCTCTCTCTCCGCCCGAAACCCCTTAATTAGCGCAATTAAGGGGTTTTTATTTTTCCGGGGGAAGCAACCGGGGAAAAACCGTTTCAACCTGACACGCCAAACAACCACCTTGCCCATGAACCTTGACTTGCAAGACAAAATCATCCTCGTGACCGGCGGAGCCAAAGGCATCGGCGAAGGAATATGCCAAGTGCTGGCCGCCGAAGGAGCCGTTGCCGTGGTCATTGGCCGCAACGAGGCTGACAACCAACGCGTTGCCGAGGCCATCGCCAGCAATGGCGGCAAGGCATACGGCATTGCCGCTGAACTCTCGCAACCCGAAGAATGCGCGAAAGCCGTGCGGCTGGCAGTTGAGAAATTTGGCCGCATTGACGGGCTTGTCAACAATGCCGGTGCCAATGATGGCGTGGGCCTTGCCAATGGCAGCTACGAGGCGTTTGTGGCCTCGCTCCACAAAAACCTCATCCATTATTACCTGATGGCCCACCATGCCCTGCCATATTTGATTGAATCAAAGGGTTCCATTGTGAACATAGGCTCCAAAACCGCCGAAACCGGGCAGGGAGGCACTTCGGCCTATGCCGCCGCCAACGGGGGCCGTAATGCCCTGACCCGCGAATGGGCCGTGGAACTGCTGGGGCACGGCATCCGGGTCAATGCCCTGATTGTGGCCGAGTGCATGACACCGATGTACCAGACTTGGATTAAGACGCTTGCTAATCCCGAGGAGAAGCTGGCGGAAATTACGGCGAAAATACCGCTCGGAAACCGCATGACCACCGCCGGGGAAATCGCCAGCATGGTGGCGTTTCTGCTCTCCGACAGGTCGAGCCACACCACCGGCCAACTCATCCACGTGGATGGTGGATACGTGCACCTGGACCGAGCGATTTGACGGGAACCATGCCGTTTTCTCCAACCCCACCCAAAGTAATGCTGCTGTACGAATACGGCGGCGAATGCCTTCTGCCCGATGCCATTGAGCCAGCGGAGTTGAAGCGCCACTTGCGGCAGGTCTGGCAAAACCGCCACGTGCACCATCAGGATTGGCCCTGCCAGAATGCCGACGACCCCGGTACGGACGGTGCGGATTTCCAGCCCTACCTGCGGTTCGACGGGCGGTACGTGCAAGCCCAAAACCACACCGGAATCATTCGTTTTCAAGGCATTACGTTTTACTTGCTGCCCAAGGTTTTCCGGCCATCCGGCAAAATAGTATCTTTTGAAAGTGCCAAACCCCCGGCAAGCCAAACCGATGTTTTGCGTGTTGTTTTCGCGCATCTGGATTTTTACCTTTCCTACTGCTGGCGCATCCGGTTTCCGTTCCAATGGCAAGCCGCGCCATCGGCAATGCCCGAAACCGTGCAAACGTGGATTCGGTTGTTTGCCTCAGCCACGGGCAAACTGGTGGCCGGGCAACCGTACCAAACCTACCAGCCGCTCACCGCCGAAACGGCCTTTTTGCGTGGAAAGCTCGCCGTCAACGAATATCTAAGCGGGCAGGTGGCCCGCGGGCAGTGGCAGCATTTCCACACCGAGCAGCAGCCGTTCACTACCGACAACCGATTCAACCAGATTGTGAAACACACCGCGCGGCGGCTGCTGAGTCTGGGCAACGCCGAGAACCGCCTGCTTCTGCAATCTATTGAATACCAGTTAAATGAGGTAAGCGATGCCGTGTTCTTGCCGGACGATTGCGATGGGGCGCACCTGAGCCGCCTGCCCGAAAAACACCGGCAAGTGCTGGAAATGTGCCGCTTTTTTCTGGGCGGAGAAACCGGGGTTTCCGGTGGCATGGACAATCCCAATTTTACCTTCCTGCTGCCGATGGAGCGGGTGTTTGAGGATTTTGTGGCTGGCTTCATCGAAAAGCACTTTCCCGGATGGCAGATGGAGCGGCAGCGTACGGTGCGCATGGCCGTTGACAACCACGGGTCGTTTGTGTACGCGAAACCGGATATCTGGCTGCCCAAGCACAACACCGTGCTTGACACAAAATACAAGTTGCTGGATGCCAGCAGGTTGCCACCGCAAATTCCGGCCGCAGACTTGTACCAGCTTCTGGCCTATGCCACCGCCTGCCAAATGCAAAACGTGCATCTGCTCTATGTTTCCGCCCGCGAGCCAGGCAGTGCCACTGTCAGTTTTGAGTTGGCCGGGCAAATGGCACACGTACACGCCCACGCGCTGCCCGTGGTGCTGGAAAATAGCGGGGATACGTTTTCGGCATTAACCTTACGGCTGCAAGAAACGCTGCTGAAAATTGCCGGGACGAAAATGGGATATGCCGAAATTGTAGCCCAAAAC
>JANPIL010000024.1:0-9050 GCA_031424975.1 Sphingobacteriales bacterium | reverse complement strand
GCAAAACATCTTCAAGCAGATTGACCGCTACGAAAAAGCCCCGGTGGTGGAAACCCGCTACAAGGACACCGAGGATTTCTACCAGATATACCTGCGCTGGGCGTTGGTGTGCCTCGTGGCGTGGATGGCCTTGAAATGCACGTTTATGAACAACATCTTGGAAGACTGACTGCCGGGTGCGGCAATCGGATTGCGGATTCGGGAATCAAAACGCCTGCCTCCAAAATAGTATCTTCCCAAAAGCCCAAACCCGCCCTAAAAATCCCACCGCACACCCACGCCGGTCAGTCCGCCGGTGAGCGTCACGTTTTTGAGTAGCGGTTCCAGCAACTGCCCGTGGTGGTTGACGATAAAATACATGGCCAAATCGAAGACAAACAGGAATCCGCCTTGCAGCACAATGGATCGCCCGAAACCCGTGAGCCGCTCTTGGTTTTTGCTTGCGTTTTTTGCCCGCTCGGTCAGGTACAGTCCGCCCAGCATATAGCCCACGTCCAGGCCCGCGTTCAGCAGGAAAGTCTTTTCAATGCCGTACTGGTCTTTTACCGAAGCGTACAAGTCCAACGCCGCCGGGTCGGCCCGCGTGGCGCTATAATAGCCAAAACCCGCCAAGCCCAAGTTGATCAGGTTCCAGCCCACGTTCATCTGGTGGAACGCCTTGGTGCTGCCCTCGCTGCGGCCAATGAGCAGGCCGCTGACCAAGAAGTTGCCCACCGCCCAGCCGCCCAGCACCGTCATGGCGTTGCGGTTGGTCTTGATGCGCTTCTCATTAAAAGTGCGCAGGTTGTCTTTTTCCACTTGCGCCATTGCCTCGTTGCCGAGCCACGCGAAAGCGATAAAAAGAAGGAAGAAACGGAGGTTTTTCATGGGAATCAGGATTACGGAAATAGTATGTTTTGAAAAGGCCAAACCCGCCGCACTTTCAACCCGCGAGTTTTATGCTTTCATAGATTGCACTCAATTCCAAGGTTGCCCGGTAAAAATCCAATTGTATGATTTCGGTCGGTTTTGTGTGGAAATCATAAATCCATTCCTCCCCTTTCCGGCTGTAAGTTTCCACCAAGCATTCGTCTTGCGAGACCAAAAGGTAATATTGCAGCGACGGAATGCGGCAGTATTCCTTCAGCTTCTTGTTACGGTCGGTCTGTTCGGTGCTTTCCGACAGCACTTCAATAATCAGGCCCGGCTGGGTCACGTTGTACTCGTCGTCCTGGTCGGTTTCGGGAGCCACTACCAAGTCAGGGTAGCGGTAGATGCGGCCCGCCTCCACCATCACGCGCACATCGTGTTCGTAAATCTTCTGGCCTTTGCCTTTCAGGGCGTGGCGCAGGGCGAAGTAGCAGTTGCCCGCTATTTCATTAGCTTTTTTCTTTTCTCCGGGCATTTCAATCAAGGTTCCGTGTACGAATTCGTGGCGCACCCGCGAGACTTTTTCCATCTCGAAATACTCCGCAGCGGCGAAGGTTTTTTCAACTACTTCCGGCATGGGAACTATGGTTTAGGATTACAAGGATGAATCTACGCAAAAAGTCCGGCTTTCCGAGTCCAAACCATCACTGGAATGATGAATAGATGAGCCACCCGCCGAAAACCGCAAGGGCAGTGCCGACGATGCGGTTCATCCAGTTCAAAATAGTGTCGTTGAGGTAGCTTTTGAGGCGGCGGGCAAAGTGCAGCTTCAGCAGGTCGGCGGAGAAAAGCGCGGCGATAATGCCAAAGAGGAAAACGTACGCCTCCGCGTGGCTGTCTTTGATCTGGGCGGAGGCCACCGAAGCCATGCCGATCCAGAACAGCACCACCGACGGATTGACGGAGTTGAGCAAAAAACCCTTGCTGACAAACCGGAACGTGCCAAGCGTTTGTGGTTCGGTGGTGGTGTGGGCCACGGCACCAGCTTTCTTGAGCATCGTCGCAATGCCGAAAACAACCGCGATGACACCGCCAGCCAGCGTAATGATGGACTTGTGGTTTTCCACAAGTTGCGAAAGCCCCAATTGGCAGATGAAGGCGTACATGACATCGCTGATGGAAATGCCCAAGGCCATCAACGCCCCCGACCGGAAACCGCGCTGGATGCCGGTTTGCAGCAACGAAAAAAACACCGGCCCCAAACTGAACGTGACCGACAGGATCAGCCCGAGTTGGAGGCCTTTCAATAGTGCGTATATCATGAAAATGATTTTGCGTTTACCGTTTTCAGTTTTCCGCCGAAAAACCGGGTTTTGTGTTTTGAAAACATACCATTTTGCAAAGGCCACTTCCAAAAACAGTAACTTTACGGGTTTTGAACCAAAAAAAACGGTAAACGGTAAACGGTAAACGGTAAACGGTAAACGGTAAACGGTAAAAGGTAAACGGTAAACCCCTACACGGTTTTTTGTTTCACATACGCTTCCCACTCATCGTACTGCTGTTTTTTAAGGACGCGCGGAAACTTGGCCTGGCCGCCGATTTTACCGCGTTTCTGCATCCACCGGTAAAACACCTCGGTGGGCAGCACCTCCACGTACACCTCTTTCAGGGCCGCATCACGCTCCACGCGGTAGTCGTCGTTGAGAATCTTGAGTTTCTCGTCAATCCGTTGGCGCAGCACTTCGGGGTCGGCCACATCGTCGGTGCCAATGTACCATTGGTGGGCAAACAGGCTGCCGTGCGGAATGCCGGCCACCGTGAACTCGCGAATGGTGATGCCCAACTCATCGGCTACTTGCCGCACGGCCTTGTTCATGTTATCCACCGACAAATGCTCACCGCACAAACTCAGGAAATGCTTGGTGCGGCCGGTAATCACGATTTCGGACTCCTTTTTATTGACGAATTTGATCACGTCGCCAATCAGGTAGCGCCACGCACCGGCACACGTGGACAGCAGCAGGGCGTATTCGCGGCCTTCCTCCACTTGGTCGATCATCACCGTTTCGGGTTTGTCCACGAGTTCGCCGCTGGCATCGAAGTTTGCCTCGTCAAACGGCACGAATTCGTAGAAAATGCCATTGTTTAGCACCATGCGCATGGAGTGGCGGCCGGGCAGGGCTTGGTACGCGAAAAACCCTTCGGAGGCCAAATACGTCTCGATATAGATGAGCGGGTGGGCCAGCAGTTTCTCAAAGCCGATGCGGTACGGCTCAAACGACACGCCGCCGTGCGTGTACACCATCAGGTTGGGCCAGATGTCGTGGATGGTCTTGAGCTGATACCGCTCTATTATCTTTTCCATCAGTATCTGCACCCACGCGGGCACACCGGCCAGAAAGCCGATGTTCCAATTGGGAGCCTGCTCCACAATCTCCTCCAGTTTGGTATTCCAGTCGGTGATGCTGGATATTTCGGCTCCGGGCTTGTAGAAGTGCTGGAACCAGAACGGGATGCGGCTGGCATTGATGCCGCTCAGGTCGCCTTCAAAATACGTTCCGTTGTAGTTGAGGTGGGTGCTGCCACCCAAGGCCAGCATTCCGGTGGTAAACAGCTTGCCGGGCAGGTCGGGGTAATGCGCCAGCGAAAGGATTTGGCGGATGCTGGTTTTCTGGATGGCCTTGATCATGGCCTTGGTGACGGGAATGTGCTTGGACGACGATTCGGAAGTGCCCGAACTCAGCGCGAAATACTTGACCTTGCCGGGCCAGCACACGTTCTTCTTGCCTTCCGAAGTGCGATGCCACCATTCCTGAAACAACTTGTTGTAGGTATAAACCGGCACGTTCTGCTTGTATTTCTCATAAAAGGCGTGCGGGTCGCGGTTGAAGGAAACTTCGTGGAGTATCTGCTGGAAATCGTATGCCTTGCCGAAAGCCGTGTTTTTGGCCCTGTCGAGCAGTACGGCCAGTTCGTCGCGTTGCAGTTCGTAGGGCTTGACCTGCTCCTGTTCTATCATCTTGCGGAGCTTGATACCCCGCTTGAGTAACGTTCCGAGTATTGCCATTCGTTTTTTGTTTGGTTGTGACGGTTGACGGCAAGTGGTTTGCAGGCTGCGGCACGCAGGAAAAAAAACGCGGGAGCCACCTCGTTGACGGTCAACCGCCAGGAAAATAGTATCTTTCAAAAGGGCAAAACCTGCGGTTTTTCGCGCAAGCCCGAGCGTGTGCCACTGCCCGCCGCCCGTTCTGAAACGGGGGCTGTAAGCAAAGTTACGCCTAAATCGGGTGAAACCAATCGGCAGGGCGGACTTTGCACGGCGGCGGCAGTGGCCATCACTTGCCTTCCATGCGCAGCACCAGCTTGGATTTGTCGAAAAGCAGGTTCCAGATGCCTATCGGCTGGCCGGGGGCGTGGTTGGTCAGGCTGTCCATGGCCGGGTACGCCGCACGCAACATCCGAAAATCGTTGTTTGTCAGGTCTTTGCCCACTTTGCCGTGGCATCGCAGGCAGGTGTTGCTGGCCATCAGGATGGGCGTGGTGCAAAGCAGATAGTCCTGACCGTCGCGCTGCACATTGGCATCCATGGGCAAGTGCTGCTGGGCATTGTAGCGGTAGGCTTCCCATATCTGGCGCTGCTTGTCGCTCAGGGCCAGTTTGCCGCCATCGGCACGCAGGGCCAGCCGCCGGATGCGCACCGCGTACGATTTTTCGAGTGTGCCCGCAAAGGCTTGCGGGTTGCACACGGCGGCGGCCCGCACAAGGTCGGTTTGCGATAGGGCAGCTTGCAGGCGTTGCAGCAGGGTTGAATCGAGTTGGCGGGTAGCTTCAATGCCTTCGGCCAGCGTGTGTTCAATGACGCGGGCGGCGGTGACGCGTTTGAGTTTGCGGCTCCGCATTTCCTCGGCCACTTTCCGGCTGTCGATTTTTTTGCCCGTATCGCAGGCGGCAAAAAGCAGGTGCGCCGCCAAAACCACGGCGGCGTATTTCAAGGAAGATGCTTTCATGGGGCTGCTATTTCGGGGCGGCACTTGGCAAACACCGTAGCCGCCATTGACCGCCCAAAAATAGTATCTTTTCAAAAGCCAAAACCCGGTTTTGCGACAAAACGGCAAAAATTAAAAAAGGGCGCGAAAGTTTCCTTTCCACGCCCCGCCAGGTTTCCGGTTGGCTTCACTTTAGCTTTTACCGCGACCGCCTTTTGCTTTCCGGTTTTGCCGCCTCAAGTTCGGCTTGCAGTGTGCGTTCGCGTTCGGCGGCTTGTTCTTGCACGCGTTGCATTTCTTCGCGAATGGCGGCCATCTCCTGCATAGTCTGGCGCATGATTTCTTCCTGGGTCTGCATTTTTTCGGTGCTTTCCCGAAGCCGGGTCATCTCCTTTTTGCGCTGCGTGATGTCCTCAAACATCCCGAGTACGCCAATCAGTTCATCAGCATCGGTCAGCAGCGGCACTTTGGTGGTATTGAGCCAAATGATTTCGCCGCCCGGATGCGTCTGCGATTCCTCGACATCCACTTTGGCTTTCAGCGTCTTTATCACCTCAAGGTCGTCGGCACGGAACATATCCGAGTTGGCTCGGCTCCATTGCATATCGTAGTCGCTTTTGCCAACCAGTTCGGCGGGATTTTTCTTGCCCGCAACTTCGGCAAACATCTGGTTGCAGCCCAAGTAATTCAGTTTGGTGTCTTTCCAGAAAACCGCCCTTGGCAGCGTGTCAATGATGCGTTGCAAAACAGTGCGGTTACCCACCGCGTCCCTTTCTCGCTGCTGCGCCATTTCCAATGCCTTCCGCATCTCTTCCTCGCGGCTTTTCAAGTGGCTGTTCGCGGTTTCCATCTCGTTCTGCTTGCGTTGCAATTCCTCTTGGGTGGCCATAAGCTCCTCCATGTTCTGGCGCATCTCCTCTTCCTGGGCGCGCATCTGCTCGGTGAGCATCGTGGATTCGCGGTACATTTCTTGGGTGCGGATATTCACTTGTGCCGATGAGAGCGTGGAGGCGATGCTTTCGCCGATTTTGGCCACAAATTCTATTTCGTGTTCGGCAAACTCACCGAACGAAGCCATTTCCAACACGCCATACACTTGCTCGTTTACTTTGAGCGGCGTGATCAGCACGCTGCGCGGATTGGCCTCGCCCAAACCTGATGTAATGGTAATGTAGTCGTGCGGCACTTCGGTAATGTACACGTGTTCGCCTTCCTGCCACACCTGGCCGGCCAGTCCCTCGCCAATGTGTATTTTCTGATCCACAAATTTCTTCTTGTCCCAGGCATAGCAGGCTTTCAATTTCAGGAAAGGCTCTGAGTGCTGGTTTTCATTGTCCACAATGTAGAGGCCGCCTTGGTTGGCTTTGGTGTATTTGACCAGCCCGGCAAGGATTTCATCGCTGAGTTCCTCAATGCTGGCGGTGCTTTTGCGCAGTTTCTCGCCAAATATGGCCATGCCCTCGGTTGCCCAGTTGCGGCGTTTGTCGTCATCGGCCACGCGTTTCAGGTTGTCGCGCATTTCTATCAGGGCGTTACCCAGCACGTCTTTCTCGCCCAGAGGCTGGTATTCAACGGCATAGTTTCCCCGGCCAATGCTTTCCGCAAACAGCGACGTGCCGCGCAATCCGTTGGCCAAGGTTTCCACGGCGGCGGCCATCTCGCCCATCTCGTCTTTGTTGAACTTTCGGTTCTGTTGTTCGGGCAGTTCGCCCAGGCTCAGTTTCTGCACAATGTTGCGCACATGGTTGATGGGCATTACAATGTCGCGGCTCAGGGCGATGGTACAAACCACGGCCAACAGCAATACGATAACCGTCGAAACCAACTGCATCCGGCGGTTGGAGGCAAAACTTTCGAGCAACTGCGCATCAGACCGGGTAGCTTCCTTGGTGGTTGCGATGATTATGGCGTTTAGTTCTTTAAGCAGGTCTTGCGCTGGCGGAATAATGTCGGTGTCCAGAAGCATGGTGCTCATCATCTTGGCGTTGCCGCCATCCTTGTCATAATCCTCAAACGTGGCCAAATCGGCCATGATTTGTTTTTCGGCTTTCTCAATTGCATCGTACCGCGCCAATATATTGTTGACCTGCTGCTGGTGGATCTTCAGCCAGTGTTTTTTAAGCCGGTTCAGGTTTTTCTTCACCCTCGGATAATCCACCGATTGGAGTTTGCGCAAGGCATCCTTGTCGGCTTGGTTGTTTTGCTGGTAAACCCAACTGGAGATGTAACCCTTGGAACTGGTGATGATGTTGCGCAGGTCACGGTAGGCTACGTTTGAAGGTTGGGTCACTTCGGTGTTTTTCCTGATGATGGCCGCGTTCCTGTTCGTGGAGTAGAAACTGACCGCCGCGTTTATGACAAACGTTAAGGTGAGTAGCGAAAAGCCCCCGACTAATTTTTTCCTGATTGAAAGATCCCTAATACTCATACTGTTTGGTAATTTTTTTGGATTATTTGATCTTTTGGTGCGTAGTTTCCTGAAATATCCGCATTGCTTGCGGAAACGTAATCAGTGGCGCATCGCCAACGGCCAAACAGCGTGTAAGGTCGTGGTTTGCGCGGGCAGGGAATGCGCAAGTCTATCGGGATGCGGTACTTGAAACAACCGGCGGGACGTTGTTCCGGCTGCGGCACCGCATCCGGAACAACCGGGTTCGGGATTTTTAAAAGATACTATTTTTTAAACACAAAATCCTGATTAACAGCAGGTTAAAATCACCACTCAAGCCTCAAACCCGGATTACAACAAAACGGGCAAGCCCTTTTGCCAAGGCTTGCCCGTTTCAATTTCCGCCATTTTCTTACCCGATTTATATTTCGGCCACACTTGTACCATCCTCAGCTTGCGCAAACCCGCGCAAACGTCAGATGTTCAGTGCCCGGTTGCCCGAAGCCGCCAGGGCCGCTTCCTTGAATGCTTCGGTATAGGTGGGGTGCGCGTGGCTCATCATGCCGATGTCTTCGGCGGCGGCGCGGAATTCCATGGCCACCACGGCCTCGGCAATCATGTCGGCGGTGCGCGGCCCAATCATGTGTACGCCCAGTATCTCGTCGGTTTCGGCGTGTGCCAGCACTTTCACCACGCCGTCAATGTCCATGCTGGCGCGTGCCCTGCCCAGCGCCTTGAACGGGAAGCTGCCCGACTTGTAGGGTGTTCCCTTGGTTTTCAGTTCCTCTTCGGTGTAGCCCACCGCCGCCACTTCGGGCCACGTGTACACCACGTTCGGAATGAGCAGGTAATTGATGTGCGGATGCTGCCCGGCAATGGTTTCGGCCACGAAAACACCCTCTTCCTCGGCCTTGTGCGCCAGCATTGCCCCCCGGATTACGTCGCCAATGGCGTAGATGTGGGACGCATCGGTTTGCATGTGTTCGTTTACGGCAATGCGGCCGCGTTCATCGGCTTTGAGTCCGGCGTTTTCCAGAGCCAAACCATCAGTGTAGGGGCGGCGGCCAATGGCAACCAGGCAATAATCGGCTTCGAGTTCGAGCAGGCCGCCCTTGTTGTTTTCGGCGCGTACCAGCACTTTGTCGCCCTTGTTTTCCACGCCCGTCACCTTGTGGTTGAAATAAAATTCGGCTCCGAGCTTGCGCACGGCTTTCTGCAATTCCTTGCCCATCGTGCCGTCCATGGTCGGGATCATCGTTGCGGCGTACTCCACAAAGCTGACCTTGGAACCCAGCCGCGCATACACCGAACCCATTTCGGCCCCGATCACGCCGGCCCCGATCACGATCAGGTGCTTCGGGATTTCGGGCAGTTTCAGGGCCTCGGTCGAACTGATGATGCGCTGCTTGTCAATGGCCACGCCGGGCAGCGAGGCCGGTTTGGAGCCGGTCGCGATGATGATGTGCTTGCCCGTGATTTGCTGCGTGCCGGAGGTTTGGCCCTCTATCTTGATACTATTCTTATCGGCAAACGAACCCACGCCCTGAAAGACGGTGATCTTGTTCTTGTTCATCAGGAACTCCACGCCTTTGGTGGTCTGCGACACCACTTCATCCTTGCGCTTGAGCATCTGCGGGAAATCCACTTGCAAATCCTTTAGCGAAATGCCGTGCTGCGCAAAAGTGTGCGCGGCATTGTGGTAATGCTCCGACGAGTCAAGCAACGCCTTGGACGGTATGCAGCCCACATTCAGGCAAGTGCCGCCCAGCGTGGCGTATTTTTCAATGATGGCCGTTTTCATGCCCAACTGCGCACAACGGATG
>JANPIL010000023.1:0-6897 GCA_031424975.1 Sphingobacteriales bacterium | reverse complement strand
ATAGAGACTGTTTTTGCCTGGATGGACAGCTACAAACGAATCTTGATACGGTTTGAATACAAAGCGCAGAACTTCAAATCCTGGTTGTATTTGGCATCGAGTCTGATTAACCTAAGGACAAAATTCAACTAAACAAGTCCTATAAGTTAAAACTCATACCCCATAAACTTTTCTCGCTCTTTTGCGAATCAACCACAATGTTAAAATTCGTATTTTGTTTTTCCCGGATCAGTATTGCTGACAGTTTAAGAACCTCTTTGATTTCCCCGTTAATGTCCTCGTTGAAAAACATAAATCCCTGTGTTGCATAATCGTTTATTTTTCCAAAGGTAGAATCTATCTCGAATTGTTCTTTTTCGAACGACCCCTTATTCGCATCCTTCACAGCCGAAGTGTCGAACATTCCCAGCAACGCTTCATACTTCTGCCCTTTCAATAGTTTGACCACTTGGTTTAACTTGACCAGTTCTTTTTCAACAACTCCTAATCTGTCCTTTGGAAAATCATGCCGAAATTCTTTCCCGCCTTTGGTGATGATTATACGCACAAATGAATAAGCGTTTTTTTCCGCATCGGAAAAGGATTGGTACATCAGCAGGGCGCAGTTGGAGGCTGGCAGATTCATATCATCCCCGATATCCGCACCGCTTACACGAACCTCGAAGAATTTTCCATAAAGTTCGTTCTTATCTGTGGAGGCGACAATGCCTTTCGACCACGTAGCACTGCCACCATACATACCGAGAATTTTGTCTATTCCCTTCGATTCACCAGTTGACGTGCAGCCCGTGCATAATTGCAAAAGCAAAATGCCAATAAGCATACTTTTAATTATCCCTCGCATATTGGTCCTACAGGGCAGGCTTCACCGCTTGAAATGTTTTAAGAATCCATTGTCCATGATAGGCTCACCAGTCGCCGCCCGCGCCGCCGCCGCCAAACGAGCCGCCGCCGAAGCCGCCAAAATCGCTGCCTCCTCCTCCTCCACTGCCCCAGCCGCTGGAACTGCCGCCACTGCCGAAAATCAGCGGCGGTATGAACATGCCACCGCCGCCCCGGTTGCCACGGTTGTTTCGTCCGCCGCCGCGCATCTGCCGGAAGATGGGAATGATGATGAAGAACAAGATAAGGCCGATGATCACAAACGTGAACCAGCCACCGCCCGACTCCGGTTTGGCTCGTGGCGCGGCCTTGAACTCTCCAGCGGGCAGGCTGGCCAGATACGTGGTAACTTCGTCCAGACCCTTGTAGTAATTGTTCTCGCGGAAATTTGGCTTCAAATATTGTTCGCCCACGCGCCGGGCAATGGCATCCGGGATGGAGCCTTCGAGTCCGTAGCCGGTGGCGATGAAATAGCGGCGGTCGTCCACGGCCACGGTAATGAGCAGGCCATTGTTCTTGCCTTTCTGCCCTATTTTCCACTTGTTGGCCAACTGGAAAGTGTAGTCGCCACGTTCATATTCGCCATACGTGCGGATGATGACGATGGTGAATTGCGTGGAGGTGGAGTCGTTGTAGCGGCGCAGTTTCTGCTCCAAGTTTTCCTTGTCCGAAGCACTGAGCACACCGGCAAAGTCATTGACCAGCCGGGGCGGGCTTGGCACATCGGGAATGGTGCTTTGCGCCTGCGCCAGAAAGGAAACAAGAAATAGCAGGTACGGCCAGATGTAAGTTTTCACCGAGAAAAAAAAGATTGGATGATTGATGCCGAAGCCGGAAAAGATTCGGAAAGCGGAAACGCATTGGCCGGAAGCGGCGGGTTTAGCCCCCACTAAAGCTAAAAGTTCCGCCAGAGGCGTAAACGGGGCTTTCAGCTTTTTGAAAGATACTGTTTTCATGCTGCCACAACCCGGCCCACCACCAAGTCAGCTACCAAAGGATATGTCGTCCGAGAGTTCATTCACATCGCCGGAGTCAAACGGGAAGTGTGCTTTCAACTGTTCGCCCGCCTTTTCAATGCCCGCGCAGATGCCCTCTACAAGTTGATTTTGGCGGAAGTGGCTGCGCATCAGGTCTTTGGTGGTTTCCCAAAAATCGCCCGGCACGGCGGCGTTGATTCCGCTATCGCCCAAGATGGCAAACTTATGGTCGTCCAGCGCGATGTAGAACAAAACGCCGTTTTGCTGCTTGGTGCGGTGCAATTCAAGTTGCACAAAAACCTCCTGCGCACGTGGCATCGGCTCCGAGGGGCAGTTGCTTTCCACGTGTACTTTCATCTCGCCAGACGTGTTGCGTTCCGCCGATTGGATGGCCGAAACAATCCGCTGTTTTTCTTCGTCGGTAAACCTGATTGGCGACTGCATGGGCGGTTGTTTGGGTTGCGGAACGTGTTTTCGGATTTTCCATGAACCGAAAATAGTATGTTTTCAAATGGCAAAACCCAAGGCCAATGCCAATGCCCCACACGCGTAGGGCATTGGCTTGCTGGGCGGTTTTAACGGGGGTGCGGCAACTTAAAACTGAACCGTCGGGGCTTTGTCCGCACCGGCTTGGGCTTGAAAATATCCTTTTGCCTGGAAGCCGAAAATACCGGCAAAAATGCTGGCCGGAAACGTGCGGCGGCTGGTGTTGTAGTCCTGCACCGAGCCGTTGAAACCCTGCCGCGCCACTGTGATGCGGTTTTCGGTGCCTTCCAGTTGCGCCTGCAATTCCAAAAAGTTTTGGTTTGCCTTCAATACCGGATACTGCTCGGCCACCACCAAAAGCCGCGACAGCGACGAACTCAAGCCATCTTGCGCCTGCTGGAAACGCTGCACGTTTTCGGGGGTCAGTTGGTCGGCATTGAGGTTTATTTCGGGGCGGGTGGCATTTGCACGGGCTTGGATTACCGCTTCCAAAGTACCTTTCTCAAAGTTAGCCACGCCTTTCACGGTGTTGACCAAGTTCGGGATCAGGTCGGCGCGGCGTTGGTACTGGTTTTGCACTTGCGCCCAAGTGCCATTTACGGTTTCTTCCTTGCCTACCAATCCGTTATAAGTACTGCAGCCACCCAACAGGGCGATAGCGGCCACCACGATAATTACGATAACGCCTATTCTTTTCATGGATAAATGGTTGTTTAAAATTGATTGTTTGTGATTGGATACGCGCAAACAGTTAGCGGCCAGTTGGTTGCCTCCGGCAACGCGGCATTCACCTGCATTCGCTGCCTTAATGACAGATTGGGCAAAAGGTAACCCTTGGCATCAGCCAAGCGCGGCATGATTTCAAATGTCCAGACTGCGCTGTTCGGATTCCACCGTGCTGAATTCGGATTCGGTAATCGGCTGGAAACCATCGTGGTGCATTTCGTCCAAATCTTCCTGCGTCAGTTCAAATTCATCGCGCGAACGGGTCTCGTCTTCCACCGCAATTTCCGTGGCATCGTAGATGTACTCGTCTTCGGGATTGGCTATGGGTTCTATCTTGTAATAAACCATGCCATCGGTAAAGTCTTTTTTGAGATAAATCACTGACATGGCTGCTGGAAAAATTGGTGGACGGATGAATAAAGGAATTTTTGCCGGCAAACGGTGAAGCCGCCCGCAGCAAAACTAAAATAGGGGAATAAATTTCATTCGGGCAAGTTTTAATTTTCGCCGCCCTGAGCCACGCGCGTTTGTGGCTGCTCAACCAGCCAAGTTGCTGTGCCCCCAACGCGCCGCCATGTAAGTTTATACCGGTTATAGTCGTGTGCGGGGTGGTCACTTTTACAGCCGCCCACCGGATAAACCTGTAAAAATAGCCGGTGGAAAATGCCGGGTTTCATCCCAATTCCCGATACTATTTTTATCTCCATCTCCAAGCTGAACCATGAAAAAAACCACCTCAATCGCTTTCACCGTTTGCCTGTGGCTCGGCATGGCCACCACGCCACCATCGGCTGAAGAATTATACAAGGCCGGCATGGAAAAATTGGAGCAACGGCAGTTTTTGGCGGCCATCGGCAATTTCACCAAAGCCGTGAGCCTTGATTCCAAACATGCCGATGCTTACCTGCAACGTGCCAATGCCAAAGAATGGCTGGCCCAACAGCAAGGCTACACCGATACCGAACACTACAGTGACTTGTTGCAGGCGGTTCGTTTGGGCAAGACCGAGGCGTTGGCAACTATCAGCGAAGGCTTTGCCGGTGCGTGCGTGTCGGAATTACAGGCCGACTTGAAAGCGGAAGAAGTATTTTGTCTGGACATCAGCGGCACGAATATGAAAACAATTCCGGAGCAAGTAGGCAGTTTCACGGATTTGATACGGCTGAACGCAAGCAACAACCGGCTGACCGATTTGAACGGGATTTTTGCACGCAACCAAGCCCTGCTGTTTCTGGATGTGCGGCAAAATAAAATCCGGAACCTTGCGGCGGGCATCAGGAACCTGTCATTTCTCCGCGAACTGGATTTGAGCGAGAACGAATTGGAAACCCTGCCGTCTGAAATGGCGCAGTTGAAAAACCTGAGAATCCTCAACTTGTCCGGCAATTTGATTCCCGATGCCGAACAAGACCGCATCCGGGAGATGCTGCCCAATTGCAACGTGTACTTTCACAAAAACGAGAATATTGTAAAGTTGCAGCAAAGCCCCAAATCCCGCGTAAACCGCAAGCCTACCGACAGCCAGGCCGGAGGCAAGGTTCCGCATCGTTTCTGATATTCCGATATATCCGCAAGTACGAACGCCAAACCCTTGGAGCCTATGACTTCAGGGGTTTGGCGTTTGTGAAAGCTAAAAGCCCCGTCTTTAGCGGGGATACTATTTTTGGCCCCCAACCCCTAAGGGGAATTTTAAAAGCCCTTTCGGGATTGGGGGGATTGGGCTTTTTGAAACATACTGTTTTATGCTTCAAACCACCAAGTTCACAATCCGCTTCGGCACCACAATTATCTTTTTCGGAGGTTTTCCTTCCAGCCATTTCTGCACGGTTTCTTCGGCCAGCACCGCTTTCTCAATGTCGGCGGGCAAAGCCTCTGCCGGGAAAGTCATCTTAGCCCGCACTTTGCCATTAATTGAAATCGGATATTCAAAGCTGTTTTCCGTCAGGTATTCGGCGTTGAAAACCGGATACGCGGCTTGAGTCACACTGGTGGCGTTGCCCAGTTTTTCCCATAATTCCTCGGTAATGTGCGGCGCAAACGGCGACAAAATCACCGCCAAATCGCTCAGAACGGCGCGTTTGTGGCATTTCAACGCCGACAATTCATTGACGCAGATCATGAACGCGCTGACGGTTGTGTTGAACGAGTAGTTTTCCACATCGTCCGTTACTTTTTTGATTGTTTTGTGCAGCGTTTTCAACTCATCGCGCGTGGGTTCAGGTTCGGTCACAATCCAGTTGCCCTGGTCGTCGTAAAACAGCCGCCAGAATTTGCGCAAAAAGTTATGCACGCCGCTGATGCCGTTGGTGTTCCAAGGTTTTGCTTCCGTCAGCGGGCCCAGAAACATTTCGTACATCCGCAGCGTGTCCGCACCGTACCGTTCTACAATGTCATCGGGATTGACAACGTTGTACTTGGATTTGGACATCTTTTCCACTTCCCAACCGCAGATGTATTTGCCATCGTCTTCCAAAATAAACTCTGCATCAGCATATTCAGGCCGTAACTTTTTGAAAGCTTCAATATCCAATTCGTCGTTTTCAACAATGTTTACATCAACATGTATTTCTGATACAAAATTACTTTTACTATATACTCCATCTGTAATCCCGTATTTTTTTTCAGCCAAACTAATTATCAAATCTCCAATATTAAGTTGGCCGCAGTAAATTCTTTGTTCACTTATGTCTTTATTCAAAGAGGTTTTGTTCTTAGAAACAAATATATGAGGAGCATCATTTATCGCTCTGCTCCTTTTATCCAAAAAAGCATATGAACTCCTGTACACAAAATTGCTCCGCCCCAAAATCATCCCCTGATTAATCAGCTTCTTCGCATATTCTTTCTTCGGCACCAAGCCCAAATCATACAGGAAGTGGTTCCAAAACCGCGAATACAGTAAGTGCCCTGTGGCGTGCTCGGAGCCGCCCACGTACAAATCCACGTCCTGCCAGTACTCCACGGCGGTTTTGGATGCAAATTCCGTGCTGTTTTGCGGATCCATGTAGCGGTAAAAATACCAGCTCGATCCCGCCCAGCCGGGCATGGTGCTCAGTTCATATTCATGTTTTCCCTTATATTTCCAATTTTCGGCGCGTCCCAGCGGCGGTTCGCCCGTCTCGGTGGGCAGGTATTTGTCAATTTCGGGCAGCACCAGCGGCAAATCGCTTTCGTCAATCAGGTACGGCAGGCCATCTTTGTAATACACCGGAACCGGCTCGCCCCAATACCGCTGACGGCTGAACACCGCATTGCGCAGTCGGTATTGCACCTTGCCTTTGCCCATGTTTTTGTCTTCCAGCCATCGGATCAGCGTTTCCGTGGCTTGTTTGTATTCCAAGCCATCAATCAAACCGGAGTTTATATAATGGCCTTCTTTGGTGGCATCGGCCTGCTTGTCCATGTCGCGCTGGCTGTCCAGAATCGGGATGATTTGCAGGCCGAAATGCGTGGCAAAGTTCCAGTCGCGTTGGTCTCCGGAAGGTACGCCCATCACCGCGCCGGTTCCGTAGCCCGCCAGCACATAGTCGGCTAGGTAAATTGGCACGGGCTGTTCATTGACGGGATTGATGGCATAGCTGCCCGTGAAAACGCCCGAAACCTTCTTCACTTCCGACATCCGGTCCACATCCGACCGCGAAGCCGCCCACTTCACATACGCTTCCACTTCCGCCCGCTGTTCCGGCGTGGTCAAGCCCGCAACCAACTCATGCTCAGGAGCCAAGACCAAAAAACTTACGCCGTAAATCGTATCCACGCGGGTGGTGAAAACTTCAATGACCTCCCCCCAACCCCCTCCGAAGGAGGGGGAGTTGAAAGCCCCCTC
>JANPIL010000022.1:0-3763 GCA_031424975.1 Sphingobacteriales bacterium | reverse complement strand
GTTTCCACGGCCCGGAAGCCGCCCCGGAGCCGTTCATGGCTTTCATTCCGTCGTGACCGATTTTGCAAATAGTATCTTTCCCGCCACGGCGGACACCCGTCTGCCGTGGCAGAGGCCGGGAGGGCAAACCTCCCGGTTTTTCAACCTCAAAAATTTCTGCGAAATGGAAATAGAGCAATGGGTGGAAATTACAATCACCCGAAGTCCGGTTGTGAAGGGAAAAACGATTTTCGACACCAAGGAAATCATTTGGCAGGCACAAGTGCCGCGCCGGACTTATGATGCGCATTTCAGTTTGAGATGGTCCCAAAAATCGGGACACGGGAAGTGCTTAACTTAGCACTTGTATGAAAAAGACCCCTGTCAATGCCGCTAAAAGAAAAGAGAGGCGCAAGTACGATGCCGAATTCAAACAGCAACTGCTGACCCTGATTGCCAATGGACAACCAGTGAGCGAAGTTTCCCACACTTTTGGAGTGGGTGAGAACCTGCTGCACCGTTGGCGGCGGCAAGGCCAAACGGGTGTTGAAATCCAACCTGTTTTCCCGGCTGAGTTGGCGGAACTGAGGGCCAGACTCAAACAGGTTGAAATGGAGCGCGACATTTTAAAAAAAGCCTGCAGCCCATGTTCCACAGGTATCAGGTGTCCATTTTCAGCCGACAGACATAAGGCGGGTTTACCTTTTCATTGGGGCTTGGAAAGCCATGTTTCCCGTCGGTTTTCTCTGCCGGGTGATGGGCGTGAGCCGGAGCGGATTCTATGCTTTTCAATCCGGAGCAACCCACCAGACTTCCGATTTGGAGGTGGGCCTGTTGGTGGGAAAGCGGTTTTGGGAGAACCTGCGGCGGTATGGCAGCCGTAGGATTGTCGCCCAGCTTAAGAAGGAAGGCCATGTCCTGGGCCGTCACAAAGTGCGCAAGATCATGCGGCAATACGGTTTGAAAGCCATTCAGCCCAGCCGATGCTGCGCACGTAGCAGGTTCTTTCGTTCCCAAGACGACACAGAGCCGCAATACAACCCGGCCCAGCCCATCCCATGCGGTAGCCATTAACTTGCTGGCCACCGAGCCGGTGCCAACGGAAACCAACCGGGTTGATGGCTACCGCATGGGATGGGTGGGGGACATCACTTACGTCCCGCTCTCGGGGGGCAGGTGGGCGTATCTGGCCGTGTGGATGGACTTGTTTTCAAGGAGAATCGTGGGTTGGCAACTGGAAACACACATGAGGGAGGAACTGATTGTGAAAGCCTTGAAAAAAGGTATCCACACCCGCCGCCCACCAAAGCAAATGCTCATCCATTCTGACCGCGGCGGACAGTACGAGGGAAAAGCGTTTCGGAGATTGTTGGCCGGGAAGCATTTCCGGCAGAGTATGAGCGGAGCCGGCAACCCTTACGACAACGCTTTCATGGAATCGTATTTCGGGCGGTTCAAGTGTGAATTGTTGGAAGGCGGCATTTTCGATAATGTCGAAGACGCTCATGTTGAAATTTTTGAATACATTGAATCCTATTACAATTTGAAGCGGCTCCATTCGAGTTTGAACTACCAATCGCCAGCGGAATTTGAAGAACTGTTTCACCAAAAACCAATCTCAAACTTGCACTAACCGTGTCCGCCCAAATCAGACCACCTCAGCTCACCGGCTGAGTTCGAGGAAATGTTTCACCAGAAATCAATCCCAAACTTGCACTAATCATGTCTGCCTAAATCAGACTACCTCACAGGCATTGAACTTGTATGACACCGCTTGAACTCCGACAGACGGCATAGACTCCATTTGCAACTGGCTCATTAAAGGGGGTAAGCACCGATGAGGGAAAATCATGAGAGAAGATAGCGGCGGCAAACCGGTGGCAAAAACGTGGCAATCTAGTGGCAATTCTCTTAGAATACGCACCTAAAAGTGGCAAAATGGTGGCAATTTTTGAGGGAAAATCATGGAAGAAGTGGCAACGAAAACTGTATTCTGAAGCTTTGTTGAGGAAGTATGAGGAAACCGTGGGAAGAAACTTTTAATCCCAGCGGGATCACACAAAGAGGCGAAAGCCTCTTTTTTTATGCCCGATTGTCAAGGTTCAACCAGTTTTTTGGCAAAGACACAATGAACCGCTGGCAAAATCATCAACATAATGAGGAGCACACCGCCAAGAATCCGTGCATTTGCTCGCCCAAGCCCACTTTGCCAAGCCCAAAACCGGTTTCGGAATCCTGGGCTTTCCGCACAGGCAGGTTTGGCACTTTAAAAAGATACTATGCTGGCAGGCCTCCCAGAAACGAGAGGTTTTTGCTTTTTGAAAGATACTATTCCCGAAAACCGGTGGGCTTCAGCCCGGTGGTTTGCAGCTTTTGGCTGAAAACGAAAAAAAACTATTTCAAACTTTCTGTCTGTCAAACGGTTATAGATTAAGTAGGTTTTTTCAAGACCTGCTTCAATCCACTTGCAAGGCATATCGCGTAGGTATGCCCGTAGACCAATTCACCCAAAAACAATTTAAAACACCATGAAAAAATCATTCATCATTTGCGCGGCCCTGTTGGCTGCCACAGTATCCGGCAATGTTTCAGCCCAAATGAGCGGCAATGCCAAGGAAAAAACAGTAATGGTAGGTGGCGCGGCCATGTACCCAAGCAAGAACATCATTGAAAACGCCGTAAACTCCAAAGACCACACCACTTTGGTGGCCGCTGTAAAAGCCGCCGGATTAGTGGAAACCCTCAGCGGAACCGGCCCATTCACGGTGTTTGCGCCGACCAACGCGGCTTTCGACAAACTGCCTGCCGGCACGGTAGAAACACTGTTGAAGCCTGAGAACAAGGATCAACTCAGCAAGATCCTGACCTACCACGTGGTGGCTGGCAAATACACCGCCAAAGACATCATGAAAGCCATCAAGGACGGCAAAGGGAAAGCAGCCTTGAAAACCGTAAGCGGCGGCACAATCACGGCAAAGATGGACGGTGCCAAAGGCATTTCCGTCACCGATGAGTCGGGCAACGTGGCCAAGGTTACCATTGCCGACGTGAACCAGTCAAACGGCGTGATTCACGTAATCAATGGCGTGGCACTGCCTAAGTAACCGCCTGTTTTCAAAACTGTAAACTCAAGAGTGGTTTAGGTTTGTGATGAAGAAGGAAAACCTTTCGGATCTATTATCCGAAAGGTTTTTTTATGGCTTTTCCAAAGCACTCAGAACAACTTGCGCAGGAACGCAATGCTCTGCGGCACTTGCTCCAATGAGCGGGGCGATTCGTCCTCGATGTAGAAATGCTCGATTTTGTTGGCCCGTGCCTGCCTAACGATGTCTTCCATGTTCAGGTCGCCTTGGCCGAGTGTGATGTCATTGTCCACGTCCATCTGGCCAAACTGGTTGCCGGGCGTGCCTTTGCGGCGGTCTTTGAGGTGCATGGCTTTCCAGCGGGCCGGGTATTTTTTCAGCCACGCCGCCGGGTTGTGTCCCGGATGATACGTCCATAAGATGTCCATCTCGAAATTCACGTGCGCCGGGTTGGTTCTTGTAATGAGTTCATCAAGCAGGTAACGGTCTTTGTAAGGCCTGAATTCGTAGCCGTGGTTGTGATACAGCAGCGACAAGCCGTTGGCGGCCAGCACCTTGCCCGATTCGTTGAATACCTTGATGGCCTTTTCGGTGTCTTGCAAGGTAAAATCGGTGCCCGTGTGCGGAATCCAGTAGCAGACCACAAACTTCACGCCCAGTGCCTTGGCGTTGGCAATCACGGTTTTCAGTTTTGCCGCATC
>JANPIL010000021.1:0-2865 GCA_031424975.1 Sphingobacteriales bacterium | reverse complement strand
CCGTTCGCCGCGCGGACTTACCGCCATTGAGCCGCCGCCGTACAAGGTTCCCTTACCATCCGTTCCCACACGGTTCACGCCCACCACGTAACTCAGGTTTTCAATGGCGCGGGCTTGCAGCAGCGTTTCCCAATGATGCTGCCGGGCTTCGGGCCAGTTGGCAATATATATTAGGCAATCGTACTGGGCAGCCTCCCCCGAAGCCCCCCCAGCCCCCTCCGAAGGGGGAGCCAGAAAGCCCCCTCCTTCGGAGGGGGTTGGGGGAGGCTTCGGGGGGGGCTTTTGCCGGCTCCAGACCGGAAAGCGCAGGTCGTAGCAGATCAGGGGCAGGAAACGCCAGCTTTTGATGGTCGGGAAGATGTTGTTTTGGCCGGGCGAGTAGGTTTCGTGTTCGTGCGCCATGCGGAACAGGTGGCGTTTGTCGTAGGTTTCGTAGCTGCCGTCGGGCCGCATCCAGAGCAGGCGGTTGAAAAAATGTCCGTTTTCGCGCACCACGTAGCTGCCCGCCACCACGGCTCCCGTGTGGGCGGCCATCATTTTCAGCCACTTGAAGGTGGTCAGGTTCATGGGTTCGGCCACAGCGGCGGCATTCATGGTGAAGCCGGTGGTGAACATTTCGGGCAGCACCACCAAGTCGGTCGGATAGGTTAGATCGCGGATTTTCTCTTCCAGCGAATGCAGGTTGGCCGTCGGGTTTTCCCAATGCAAATCGGTCTGGACTAAGGTGACGCGCAGGTTTTCCATGGGAATTTTGTTTTCGCTTCCGTTACAGTTCACTTGGCACGCCGAGATAGGAATCTCGGAACATGGGCGGCACGGGATAAGAATCCCGCGCCAGTTATTACCGCGCCGGTCTTCATTGCGCCAGCCTTTATATTTTCACCAGCCGTTCGGCGGCGCGTTCGAGTGTGTCCTCGGTTTTGGCAAAGCAGAAACGCAGCAGTTTTCCATCCGTCTTGTCTTGGTAAAAAACCGAAAGCGGCACGGCTGCCACGCCGGTTTCCTTGGTCAGGCGGATGGCGTAATCGTAATCCGGCTCGTCGGTCAGGTGCGCATACGAGGCCAGCGCAAAATAACTGCCCGCGCAGGGCCGGAACGAAAAGCGGGTTTGGCGCATCAGACCAAAGAAAAAATCGCGCTTCTGCTGGTAGAATTCCGGCAGTTGCCGGTAGTGTTCGGGTTGTTTCAGGTATTCGGCCAAGGCGTGTTGCAGCGGCGTGAACGACGAGAAAGTCAGGTACTGGTGTATCTTGCGAAACTCCTTGGTCAGTTCTTTCGGGGCAATGCAATAGCCCAGTTTCCAGCCAGTTACGTGATAGGTTTTTCCGAAAGAAGAAACCACAAAAGTCCGGTTGCGCAAGTCCGGCTCGCGCAGCACGCTGTGGTGCGGCTCGCCATCAAAAATAATGTGTTCATACACCTCGTCGCTGATCAGGAAAATATCGGTATCGCGCAGCAACGCGGCGAGTTGCCGGATGTCGGATTGCCGCAGAATCGTGCCGGTCGGGTTGTGCGGCGTATTGATCATCAAGGCGCGGGTGCGCGGCGATATTTTTGATTTGAGCAGGTCGAAATCGAGGGAAAAATCGCCCGGTTTGAGCGGGATGCTCACCGGAATGCCGCCGTTGAGTTCAATGGCGGGCACATAACTGTCGTAGCACGGCTCAACCACCAGCACTTCATCGCCGGGGCGCACCACGGCACTGATGGCGGCAAACAACGCCTCGGTGCCGCCCGAAGTCACGGTGATTTCCGTTTCGGGATCGGGTGCGTGGCCGTAGAGCTGTTCGGTTTTGGCGGCAATCTGTTCGCGCAGCGCCATCAGGCCGGGCATGGGTGCGTATTGGTTGTGTCCGTCGCGCATGGCTTGCGCCACCAGCCCTACTAATTCAGGGGAACACGGAAAATCGGGGAAGCCTTGGCCCAGGTTTATGGCGTTATGCTGCTGCGCCAATTGCGACATGACGGTAAAAACCGTGGTGCCGACATTGGGCAGTTTGGACTGGATGGCCGTTAATGGCGTTTTTGTGTTTGCGGACATGGAAAGTATTTTTGCAAAAATAGTATCTTTTCGGAAGCCCAAACCCGCCCGCCGCATAAAAAAGGATTTGCCGGAACCGGATTGCCTTGCCAAGCTCCGGGCCGGAACGGGTTTCGCATTTTCCAGCCATACTATTTCCGCGCCGCACGGATTTCCGGCGGGAAAAATCTATACTTGCACAAACGAATCATTTCCAAACCCCACAACCATGTCACTGAAAACCCAGATAGATGCCGACATCAAGCAGGCGATGCTTGCCAAGGAAAAAGATACGCTGACGGCCTTGCGTTCCATTAAATCATTGATTTTGCTGGAGGAAACCAAGGATGGCAGCCACGGCGAAGTGAAGCCGGAAGACGAACTGAAGCTGCTGACCAAAGCCGCCAAGCAACGCCGCGAATCGGCGGAGATATTCCAGCAGCAAAACCGTGAAGACTTGGCTACCAAGGAGTTGGCCGAACTGGCCATCATTGAACGCTACTTGCCCAAGCAACTTTCGGCCGGTGAACTGGAAGCCAGACTCAGGGAAATCATCAGCCGCACGGGAGCCGCCAGCCCCGCCGACATTGGCAAGGTGATGGGAGCCGCTACCAAGGAACTGGCCGGCCAAGCCGACGGCCGCGCGGTGTCGGAGATGGTGAAACGACTGCTGGCCGGGTAGCGGGCAAAGTCCGGACTTTCTCTGACATTACCGGATTCTATTTAACATGATAGGAGTGTTTCAAAACTATGCCGCCGGGAGAAAGCGTATCGCCGGGAACGGACTTATGAACCACTAAGAACGGAATGGTGTTCAACCCCGTTTTTCGTGCCGTCTCCGAATA
>JANPIL010000020.1:0-8808 GCA_031424975.1 Sphingobacteriales bacterium | reverse complement strand
ACTTGCAAGGTTTTCGATTTTGAAAACATACTATTTCGTTTCACATTCGTTGGCAAAGCTGGTTGGCATCCGCGAAGTTGGGACGGTAAACAAAAACGCACGAATGCTGAATATCATACTTTTCGGGCCGCCCGGCGCGGGCAAAGGCACACAGTCTGACAAACTGGTGGAAAAATACCAGTTATGCCACATTTCAACCGGCGATATGTTTCGGATGCACGTGAAGGGCGAAACCGAGCTGGGTAGGCGCGTGAAACAAATCATGGCCGACGGAATGCTGGTGCCCGACTCAATCACGATTGATATGCTCGAGGAGGAAGTGCAGAAGAATCCGCACGCCAAAGGGTTTATTTTCGACGGCTTTCCGCGTACTGTTCCGCAAGCCGAGGCACTGGATGCGTTTTTGGCCGCCAAGGGCGAAAGCATAAACCTGGTGGTAAGGATGAATGTGACCGAAGCCGAAGTGAAACACCGCATTGCCGAACGCCAGAAAACCAGTGGCCGCGCCGATGACGAAGCCGAAAAACTGCTCAAGCGCATAGATGAGTATTTTACCAAAACCATTTATGTGCTGCCGTACTACGAGGCGCAGGGCAAGGTTGTGCAAGTAAACGGCATCGGCGACATCAAGGTTGTTTTCCAAGATCTGTGCGAACAGATAGACGCGGTGGTGAGCCAGTAGGCAGTAGCACACGCTTTAGCTTGTGCACGAAACCGCAGGTTTCGCCTTTTTGAAACATACTATTCCAATCGTTCCTTTCGGGAGCCGATTTCCAAAGACCACAAAAGAACGCTACTTTTGTGGTCTTTTTGTTTCACGGGAGGTTTGGATGGGAAATGAAAATCCCAAATCCCAAATTCCGAAATCCGCACTTCGAAAATGTCTTCCAATTTCATAGATTATGTCAAAATCCACCTCAAATCCGGCACGGGCGGGGCGGGTTCCATGCACTTCCGCCGCGAAAAACACGTGGAAAAAGGCGGCCCCGATGGTGGTGATGGTGGCCGGGGCGGCCATGTGGTGGTGCGCGGTAACAAACAATTATGGACACTGCTGCACTTGAAATACCGCAAGCACGTGGTGGCCGTGGACGGCATACGTGGCGACCGCAACCGCAGCTCGGGGGCGCAGGGAAAAGATGAAGTGCTTGAAGCACCGATCGGAACAGTGATAAAGCTGGCCGACACGGATGAAGTGCTGGGCGAAATAACGCACGACAAGCAGGAAATCATCGTTTTTGCGGGCGGACGCGGCGGCATGGGCAATACGCACTTCAAAACACCTACCAATCAAGCCCCGCGCAAAGCCCAGCCCGGCGAGGAAGGCCGCGCCGACTGGGTGGTGATGGAACTGAAACTGCTGGCCGATGTGGGTTTGGTAGGCTTCCCGAATGCGGGGAAGTCCACGTTGCTCGCAACCGTGTCGGCGGCCAAACCCGAGATTGCCGATTATCCGTTCACCACCTTGGTGCCCAACTTGGGCGTGGTGTCGTACCGCAACCACCAATCGTTTGTGATGGCCGACATTCCGGGCATTATTGAGGGGGCGGCGGAAGGCAGGGGCTTGGGAATCAGGTTTTTGCGCCATATCGAACGCAACTCTATTTTGCTGTTCATGATTGCCGCCACATCTGAAAATGTGGCCGAGGAATACAAAATCCTGCTCAACGAACTGCAACAGTACAACCCCGAACTGCTGGACAAGCAGCGCATCATCGCGCTTTCGCAGTGCGACTTGGTGGATGAGAAAACCCGTTTGAAGCTACTCAAAAAACTGCCCGCCAACATTCCGAGCGTTGCCCTTTCGTCGGTCACGGGCTTGGGAATCCCGCAGATGAAAGATTTGATCTGGGATGCGCTGAACTGAAAAGCCTCCCCCGACCCCCTCCGAAGGAGGGGGCTTTCTTTTTTACTTTTCCTTCACCACTACTTCCAGACCCGAAACCACCGACGTGCTGAACCAGCCAACCGCCTTGGTTTTGGAAGCCGGATTGGTGTTTTTGAGGTTGGTGCGCACGTTTTCGGGTGTCACCGCAAACAGCCCGCCATTGGTGATTTGCCGTTGCGCCTGCTCCAGAAAAGCGAAAGTTTCGCGGGTGATGGACCAAATCTCGACTCGCACCTTATCGCCCACTTGCGCCGGATTCCGGCCATCGGTCAGGTTTTGCAGCGGCGGTATGAACGGAAAGCCATCGCCGCCATCGGTTTCCCCGCCAAAACCGTCAACGGCAAAATTGAACACGCGCGATTGGTAGGCGTTGTTCTTGTACGAACGGATCCAGTAATAATCCCTTCCCCCCACGGCATCGCGCCCGTAAAATGTGGAATAGTAGCCTTTTTTCTGCTCTTCAGGGTCTTGCCCCGCTTCCCGGAGGTCGTAGGTAACCGAGTCCGCTACGGTTGTGCGGCTCAGACGGCTTTGGGCCATGAATGTTTCGTTTTGGTGGCGCACGGTCAATTGAAACGAGTGGCCGATAGCCCCGATGCTATCGCTTCCCAGCGGCTGCCAGGCATAAATCCCATCGATTTTGGTATCCGCAAAAACAAACTCACGGCCGGTAGTCTGGTTTACCAGGAGTATTTCCGCACCGCTCACCACCGGAACCTTTCCCTCCGAAAAATAGGGTACGGTTTGGGTGAGCCGGATGGTTTGCGTGGTGTCGCGGTTGGTCAGGAAGGCATCAACCACCAGTTGCGCATTGGCTGGAGTCACGTCCACTTGCACCACATCCTCGCACGCGGCGAGTACTACCGCCGCAAACGCGGCACGTAAAAAGTTCTGGAAAAATCTCATGGGCTTAAAGTTTTGGATGGCTGATGGGCGGGTTTGGGGTTTTTCAACGATACTATTTTACACGGTCGTTGTGAGGCAAAAAATCCGCTCCCTAAAACTTGAAATTGTACGAAACTGCCGGAACCACCGAGCCGATGATGGAATAACGGATGGCTTGCGTGGGGTTCACGCCCGCATTGCCAGCATTTTCCGACGGGCCAGTGTATTTGGGGTTTTGCTGGAAATAAATGGAAAACGGATTGCGCCGGTTGTAAGCATTGTACACCGAAAAAACCCAGTAGCTTTCCCAGCGGCGGCCTTCCTTTTGCCGGTTTTTCTTGGTTGCCGACAAGTCCAGCCGGTGGTAGGCATACTTGGGGTCGCGGAAGGTATTGCGCCGCTCATCGGGCAGGGTGGGCAGTACGGGCAAGTCGCGCAGTTCGGCGCGGTTGGTGTACAACGTGGCTGGCGTGGGCGACTGCAACACAAAATTGGCCGCAATGCTCCAAAGGCCGGTAAGGGCGTAATCGGCGGTGATGCTCAGGTTGTGCGGCCGATCAAAGCGGTTCAGGAACCACTCGCCCCGGCTGATGCTGGTGTTGGGCAGCCGCCGTTCGGTGCGCGAAAGCGTGTAGCTCAGAAACCCGGTGAGGCGGCCTTTAGATTTGCGCAGGAAAAACTCCAATCCGTAGGCCCGGCCGATGCCCTGAATCAAATCGCCTTCCAGGTTCGGGTTCAGCAGCAAATTGGCGTTGTCCACGTAGTCCAGTTGGTTTTGCAAATCCTTGTAGTAGGCCTCTACCGAAAACTCGTAGCCGTTGTCGGCAAAGTTCTGGAAATAGCCCACCACCATCTGGTCGGCAATCTGCGGTTTTATGTTGTTGGTGCTGGGTGTCCAAATATCCAATGGCGTGGAGGCGGCGGTGTTGGAAACCAAATGGATGTATTGCACCATGCGGTTGTAGCTGGCTTTAAGGGAGCTGCGGTCGTTGAGGGTAAGGTTGGCCGAAAAACGCGGCTCCCAGTTGCCGTAGTTCTTAATCACTTTCCCGCGTCCGTATTCTTGTATGGCGGTTGGTGTGCGCGGCGTTCCGTCGGCGGGCTGGTCGTAGATGTACGCGTTGCCGCTTCCCAAATACTGGAACACCGAATACCGCAAGCCGTATTGCAAGGTCAGTTTCTCGCCGATTTTCTGCTCGTTGTCGGCATAAACACCGCTTTCCAAGGCATATTTCGGATCCAGGTTAATGGGATTTGTGCCTTGCTGGCTCTGTGCCTCGGCGTTGCCGGGGCGGAAGTCATACACAATGCTTTGCACGCCAAAACGCACGGTGTTGCGGGTGTTCAGGTAGTACGTGAAATCGGGTTTCAGGCTGTAATTGATGATGTTGGAGTTCCAGTCGAAACGGGTATTCTGCACCTCATCCTGAAAGCCGATGAAATAGTCGTAGTTGCTGTAAAACGCGGTCAGGTTCATGAACACCTTGTTGTTGAACACGTGGTTCCAACGCAGCGTGGCCGTGCTGTTGCCCCAGTTGAAGCGGAAGTCCGGCGAGCCAAACACATCGCGCCCGAAATAGCCCGACAGGAAAACCGTGTTTTTCGCATTGATAATGTAGTTGAGTTTAGCCGTGAGGTCATAGAAATAAAACTGGCTGCCTTTCAGATCGCCAGTCAAAAACGGCTTTGCCAGCACATCAATATACGAACGCCGCACACCAACCACGAACGAAGCCTTGTCCTTGATGATCGGGGCCTCGATGGACAACCGGCTGAAAATGGCTCCCACGCCGCCCTGCCCCGAAAAGCGTTTGTTGTTGCCTTCCTTGGTGCGCACATCCAGAATCGAAGACAGCCGTCCGCCGTACTGCGCCGGAATGCCGCCCTTGATCAGTTTCACATCCTTGACAATATCCGGATTGAAAACGGAGAAAAAACCGAACAAATGCGCCGAATTATACACCGGAGCCTCGTCTATCAGCACCAGGTTCTGGTCAATGCCGCCGCCCCGCACGTTGAAACCCGTTGCGCCTTCGCCCACGGTGCTAACGCCGGGTAATAATTGGATGCTGCGGATTACGTCCACCTCGCCCAAAAACGCCGGAATCTTCTGTATGGTCTTGATATCCAACTTGTTCACGCTCATGGCCACGTCTTTCACATTGGCATCGGCGCGTTCGGCGGTCACCACCACTTCCTGCAACTGCACGCCCTCATCGGCCAGTTCCACATCCAGTTTCTGGTTGGCCGTAAGCGAGATTTGCTTGGCGAATGTCTGGAAACCCACGTACGAAACGCCCAGGTCATAGTCGCCGCCGGGCAGCGTGAGCGAGTAGAAACCGTATTCGTTGGTGAGCGTGCCGGTGTTGGTGCCGCGTACAAAAACCGTCACGCCAATCAGCGTTTCACCGCTTTTGGCATCCCTGACGTAGCCGCTGACGCTGAATTTTGCTTGCGCACGAACGGGTTGGCCCAACGCCAAACAACCGAAAAACAGCAACGAGAGGCAGAGAAAATGTTTCATGGTTTGTTGGGTTTGATTAGCGAAGTTCGACCAAAATGCCAGAAGCCCGGTCAGGACTATTGGCAGCGCGACTTGATAAAGTGCAAAATTACTTTGGTTTACGGAACAACTACCATTAAGTTAGATGAAATGTTGGATTCCGGGGGCAGACGGTTGTTTTCCGGTAATAGAAACAAACCTACGGCGGGCGGGGGGTTTGGGGTTTTTGAAACATACTATTTTGGCACGAATGGCCGGAGGATGAGGACAGCGTATTCCCGGCCTTCCCTATCCGCCATGGCAAGGGAAAATAGTATCTTTCAAAAAGCCCAAACCCGCCTATCCGCATCCCGAAATTTCGGTTCCGCATCCATAAAGATGCTGTTTAAAGATGCTATTTTTGCTTTCACACTTTCGGCCCGGCCTTATGGATATTGACGACGACGATGATGATTTTGGGTTTGGCGACGGCGCGTGGGACGGCGATGAAGCCCGCCAGGAAATGGAGCAGCACCGTGACCATGTGCGCCGACTGCCCATCATGCGAAAGGCCGGGGAAGTGCTGCGCCTTACCGAAGCCATTGTGGCGGTGATTGATGAGGAAAAGGACGAATTGCAGATCCGCGAGCAAATGCTTGCCAACGCGTTTATGCTCATGCCCAAGATTGCCGCCGCCGAAAGCGGCGACCGGTACACGCCACGCATGGAAAATGCGGTGGTGATTAAGATTCACGCCCGCGAACTGCTGGCGCAAACCGCGTTGGTGCAAGCCGAAAAGCTGGCCTCCGCCTCCGATTTGCAAGTGCTCCGCGACGCGGTTGAAGAATTCCGGGTGCTTTTTGTGGCGTGGGTGCGCGGCTTTGACAAAGACAACGACATACCCGACGGCTGGGGCTTGTTTCATGACTGAAACGCCACGGCCATTGCGGCGGGCATTACCGAAACCCCATTGCTGCGATGTGCGTGTTTGCCATAAATCGGCGAAAATTCGTGTAATTCGCGGCAACCATCGCTTTTGACGTTGAAAAACCTATCCGCCCTGCTCCAAAACGTGTCGCTGCCACGCGTACATGGCAATGCCGACCGCACCGTTGATGCCATTTGCCTGGATTCACGCCAAGCCCGGCCCGGTTGCCTGTTTGCCGCCGTACGCGGCACCCAGACCGACGGCCACCAGTTTATCGCCAAAGCCATTGAACTGGGCGCAACCGTGGTTTTGTGCGAAACGCTGCCTGACACGCTCCCGGAGTCGGTGACGTATGTGCAGGTGGCCGACAGTGCCAAGGCTTTGGGGTTTGTGGCCGCCAATTTTTATGATAATCCATCCCGGCGGCTCAAGCTGGTGGCGGTCACTGGCACCAACGGCAAAACCACTACCGTCACGCTCCTATACCAATTGTTCAGGCAGCTTGGCTACCGCACCGGAATGCTTTCCACGGTGTGCAACTACATTGACGGCCAGCCACTTGAAGCCACGCACACCACGCCCGATGCCATCAGCTTGCAGGCGTTGCTGGCCGATATGGTCAAGGCCGGTTGCTCGCACGCATTCATGGAGGCCAGTTCGCACGCCATTGTGCAACAGCGCACCGCTGGATTACACTTGGCCGGAGCCGTTTTCACCAACATCACGCACGACCATCTGGACTTTCACCACACGTTTGACAACTACATCAAGGCCAAGAAAACACTGTTCGACGAACTTCCCGAAGCCGCCTTTGCCTTGACCAACCTCGACGACAAGCGCGGTTTGGTAATGCTGCAAAACACGGAAGCCCGCAAATACAGTTTTTCGCTGCGCAATCCGGCCCCGTTCAAAGGCAAATTGGTTTCCAATAGCCTGCACGGGCTGCAAATGGAAATGGAAGGCCGGGAAGTCTGGTTCAAACTGATTGGCGAGTTCAATGCCTACAACCTGCTGGGCGTGTATGCAACGGCCGTTTTGCTCGGTGAAAACCCGGAGGAAATCCTGACCCAATTGTCTGACTTGCAAGCCGCGCCGGGCCGGTTTGACCAGATGCGTTCGGCCAACGGCATCATCGGCATCGTGGATTATGCCCACACGCCCGACGCGCTGGAAAACGTGCTGGAAACAATCTGGGAACTCAAGGAAAACGGCAAGGTGATTACGGTGGTGGGCTGCGGCGGCAACCGTGACGCGGCCAAACGCCAAGTAATGGCCGAAATTGCCTGCAAGTTGAGCGATTACACAATCCTGACTTCCGACAATCCGCGTTTTGAAGACCCGGAAGCGATTCTGTCGGACATGGAGAAGGGCGTGAAAATCACGGATCGCCACCGCGTGGAAACCATTGCCGACCGCCACGAGGCCATTGTGAAAGCGGTGGGTTTGGCACTTCCGGGAGATACTATTTTGGTGGCGGGCAAAGGCCACGAAAACTACCAGGAAATCAAGGGCGTAAAACATCCGTTTGACGATAAAAAGATGCTGGCCGAAATTTTCCAATCAATGCCGGCCGCATGAAATATCCGCGCCTGCTTTCTGCCGGAAACAACAACAAGGTGATTGCCCTCTCGGCAACCGAAGCGGGGAAGCTGTTTGCGGGCGACACGCGGTCGGACATTGGTTCGGAGGCGGAAAAAATGCAAGTGGCCAACCGCATCAATTCATTGGTGGTCAAGTTCTTGCGTTTGGATATTGACAATGAAACCAACAGTGAAATGCTGATGATGGAGCGTTTGTATCCGATTGATTTCCGGGCGCATGAAGTGGCGAAACGCGAACTGTGGCTGGAGGTTTTTGAGGATGAGGTGAAGGAACTGCACCGGAAAGGCTTCGTCCACGGCGATTTGGAACGCCCTTCCGGCACGTCGGGCGAGACGTACGACAACATTTTCCTCACTGAAACGGGCTTGCGCCTGATTGATGTGGGCATTTCGGTGTTGCGCGAAAAAGTGGGCGATAAGATTTTTGAGCGGCGCGTCAGGCAGGAACTGGAAGAACTGGAAAAATTCAGGCATTATTTCCTGAACCGTTAAGGACAAACGGCAGGTTTGGGCATTTTGAAAGATACTGTTTTGGTAAAGCCGCAACTCAGGTCAGACACTGTGTTTCAGACCGGCAACGGGCGACGGCTTTCCTGTCTGCCGAAAGGCTTTCGGGAAAACAAGCAGGTTTGGCGTTTTTGAAAGATACTATCTTGCGACGTGAAAGATGTTGCACCACACGTCTCTACCGTTTTGAACGTCAAACGTTTTTAAACGGTAAACCGAAAACGTAAAACGGCTCCGAAAAGCCATTCAACCATTTGTCAATCAAACATTAAGCAATGCTTTATTACTTGTTTGAATACCTGAATCAACAATTCGACTTGTCGGGAGCCGGGGTGTTCCGGTATCTTTCGTTCCGCGCCAGCATTGCCTTGGTCATTGCCATGTCGGTGGGGGCGGTGTACGGCAAAAGCCTCATTGATTACCTGCGGCGGCTGCAAATCGGCGAATCCATCCGCGATTTGGGTTTGCAGGGGCAGATGGAAAAAAAAGGCACACCCACCATGGGCGGCTTCATCAT
>JANPIL010000019.1:0-11982 GCA_031424975.1 Sphingobacteriales bacterium | reverse complement strand
CCCACCATCAATACGCAAAACCTGGATGCCGCCATTCCGCAGGGGCTGAACATTGTGCTTGGCAAGGCCGAAAAACGTCCGCTGCGGTACGTGATGAGCAATACGTTCGGCTTCGGCGGCCACAACGCCACGGCGATTTTCAAGCGGTACGAGGATTGAAACAACCTCACCCCCGGCCCATCTCAGCAGGAGAGGGGCCGGGGGTGAGGTCTTTAAACAACAAAACCCCGCCGTTTGGCGGGGTTTTGTTGTTTTGGAAGATACTATTTTTTTCAGGCTTCCATCAATACTTCGTCGTGCTGGCTCACGTCCAAGCCTACGCGTTCCTCCTCGGCACTCACGCGCATCGGGATGATGGCATTGGTAATGACCAGCAGCAGATACGATGCACCGAAGGCGAAGCCCGAAACAATGGCCAGCGCAATCAGGTGGACAAAGAACAGGCCGGTAGTGCCGAAAGCCAAGCCTTCGCCAGCCGCACCATCGGCAGTGACCACCGAGTTGATGGCACCCGAAGCGAAGATGCCCGTCATGATCATGCCCACCATGCCGCCCACGCCGTGGCACGGAAACACGTCCAGCGTGTCGTCAATGCGGCCCGACTTGGCTTTCCAATGCGCAACCACGTTGCTCACGATACCGGCCACCGTGCCGATGAAAATACTGGTCGGGATGGTGACGAAACCGGCCGCTGGCGTAATGGCAACCAAGCCCACCACCGCACCGATGCAAAAGCCCAGCGCAGACAGTTTTTTGCCTTTGGCCACATCAAACAACGCCCACGACAAACCAGCTGCCGCAGCGGCGATGTTGGTAGTGGCAAATGCACTTACGGCCAACGTGCCCGCACCAACGGCCGAACCAGCGTTGAAGCCGAACCAGCCGAACCACAGCAAGCCCGTGCCCAGCAGCACAAACGGGATGTTGGCGGGCGGGTTTACTTCGTTTTCAGTCAGCGACTTGCGTTTCTTCAGGAAAATAGCGGCGGCCAAGGCAGCCCAGCCCGCCGACATGTGCACTACGGTGCCACCAGCAAAGTCAAGCACGCCCATCTTGAACAGGAAGCCTTCGGGATGCCAAGTCCAGTGGGCCAATGGCGAATACACGAAAAGGCTGAACAGCACGATGAACAGGATGTAGCTTTTGAAATTGACCCGCTCGGCAAACGAACCGGTAATCAGCGCGGGGGTGATGATGGCGAACTTGAGTTGGAAAAACGCGAACAACGCCAACGGGATGGTGGCGGCCAACGGCCACGGTTTGCCATCCAACACGCCATTGAACATGAAAAACGTGCGGGGGTCGCCAATGAAGCCGCCTTTGCTTTCACCGAAGGCAAGGCTGAAACCCACCACAATCCACAGGATGCTAATCACGCCCATGGAAACGAAGCTTTGCAGCATGGTCGAGATCACGTTGCGGCTGTTGACCATGCCGCCGTAGAAATAGGCGAGGCCGGGGGTCATCAGCTATACGAATGCGGTGGCGGTGAGCATCCACGCAATGTCGCCGCCATTGAGCCCTTCGGTAATGATGGATTTGGGCACAGCGGGCATGAAGACCGCCAGAAAACTCACTGCCAGCAGGATAATGAGCGGTACGTAGGCTTTTCGATTCATCAGTGTAATTGTTTAAGGTGAATGGTTGGGGAACGGTTGTACATCAATAGCTTGTGTTTGTTTTTTAAGGCCTTCAACAAAAATAAAATACTTTTATCGGAATAGCAAGTAAAAAACAAGGTCTTTTTGCAAAAATCTGTTATTTTATTCTGAAAGAGCAACGTTTTTTAATAGGGTATTTCGTAAAACGCTGAAAATGAAGCTGAATCTGCGGTTGGCTACCATTTTTCGGGCGGTGGTGCGGCTTTGGGTTGCGGTGTGGTTTGCCGGGCCATTTCCGTTTTCAAGTCCGCCGTCCAGCGTGCTATGGTCGCTTGCACGGTTCGCTGGTGCGCATCCCAGGTTTTCTGCCAGCCGGAAGCCGTTTTCTCTTCGAGGGGTTTGGTCTTTCCGGTAGGTACTATTTTATAATTACGGTCTTCCTTATAATAATGGAACACAAAACTGCCGAACCGGTAGCGGTATCTGCCGTCTTTCATCTCAATTCGCAAGGCGCAATGCACCATGCCGCTCAATTTTTTGGACACGTAACCCGCCGCATACACCGGAAACTGCGCGTTGGCGGCCAGCAACCGGATTTCGCCCGATGCCGAATCGGTGGCAACCGCAAACGAACGGGAAGCCAGCCAGCGTTTGGCGTTTTGGTGGAGGCTGTCTTTGGGCAGCGAGTCGGCTTTGACGGTTTCCTCAAATACCAGTTTGCCCGGCGCGGTGGGCTGTGCGCAAGTCCATTGCAGACCCGCGCACAGCACCGCAAAAAACAGGGCGGGTTTGGGCTTTTTAAAAGATACTATTCTGGCGACCACAAACCGGCGGATAAAACGTGAGAGCAGAATCTTGTCAAATCAGAATTTGTAAATGGCGGCCAAGCCCAACGTGGACTGCGTGTTTTTGGTGAAGTTGCCGTTGCTGTCGTCAAATTTCTGGGTTCTGCCCGTACCGGACAGTTTAGGGTAGCTGTCAATGCGGAACTCAGGTTTCAGCAGGAAATGACCGTCAGCCAGAGTGATGTTGCTGGTCACTGTGAATGAATTGACCGTGGTGCCGCCACCTTCGCCGTTAGTCAGGAAACGCACACCGCTGGTATTGTCAAAATATTCGTAGCGCACACCCAAGCCAAACCCATCGGTGATGGCGTAGTTGCTGTAAACCGCCGCGCCGCCCCACGTCCGGGCATCTAAGCCGGAAGCCGCCTTTTCACTGCCCGTGGCTGCATTGATGCCAATCAGGAATTGTTCGGTGAATTGGTAGGAAGTTGTCAGGTCAAACAGTGAATAATAGGCACCTTCCACGTTTTTACCATTGGCTTGGCTGGGAGCCTCGTTGCTGCCAATCCAGTTCAGGTACACATTCCAGCCTTCGGCGGGCTTTACAAACAACTGGCTGATAACGGCTTTAGCGCGGTTCTGATCGTTTAGGTTGTCTATGTTATTGACCACACCCACCATCAGGGCCGCCTTATCAGAGAATGCATAATTGGCTTTTGCGCCGATGTGGTAGAATGGCCCGTTGTTGAACAGGTTGGACAGCGAATAATTGTAGTTGATGGGCGCGTCAATCACCTCGTAACCGATGTGCGTTCCGAATTGGCCTGCCGTGAAAGACAGCTTGTCGGTTGCCTTATAGGTGAAATACGCCTGCTTGATGGCCAGCGAAGTGGAGGTTGCACCGCCCAATGGCCCGATCACGTTGCCATAGTTGCCCAAATCGGCGTTGGGGCCGAAGGTCAGGTCAATCACTGCTTCGGTCTTGCGGGTGGTATGCACCATTTTTGTTTGCACCAGGCCCAGCGAGAATTGCCCGGCACGCTGGTCGAAAGCGCGGGCATTGCCCACGAGCGGATCACCTTCGCCGCCAAAACCCCCTCCCAAATTGCTGCGCGAGGCCGGATTGTTGAAATTGGCCATGTAATAGGTGTCCAGATAGCCCGAGAAGGTGAACGAGCCTTTGGTTGAGTCGGCATCCTGCGCTTGGGTCTTGAAGACGATGGCGGCGAAGGCAAGTGTCAGATAGATAAGTTTTTTCATGGTTTTGTTAGGGTAAAATTTAAGCGTGGAAAAGATGAATGTGGTTGAAATGGATGCGGATTTCGGTTGCGGGTTCATTTTCAGAAGCCAGTTGCGCAAAAAAGCCACCAAAACAAGAACAAGCCCGAAATCTGATGCCAAAGTGATGAGTTTTCAAAGTAAAAGCAAATTTTATGTTAAAAATATACGTATTTTTAGTTTAAAATGATGTTTTTTAACCAAAAAGCCCTATAAAATGCACGTGAACCTTCAAAAAACGTATCGGTTGTTTGGAAGCTCCATCCGTAGCGGGGTTTTGCCTTTTTGCAACATACTATTTGGTTTCGCGCTGGCTTTTGCCGTTTGCATGGGGTTGCGAATGGCTTTTTCACTGGCAGGCGGTGCCATGGGTGGGAGAAAACAGGCTAAAAATCCTTTTATTAGACTTTTTCAGGATTTAATAAAAATTTTTTGATTGGGGAATCAAAAAAACGGGTGTATGTATTGACCAGAATCAAATATTTGTGTACTTTTCTTCGCTGCTTTCAATAACTTTTTATTTCGCGCATCAGTTTATACGCAAAAGTAAAATCCGAAATGGCATTTGATTTGGTACATTGTTTTGAAAAAAACCGATTTTTCGGGTTTTACTTTGGTTTAGTCTTTTTGAAAGATACTATTTTCATAAAAAATTGCATTATAACAATACAATCCACATGAGCAAGACCTACGAACAACTACCAGAAGGCCTGTACCGTCCCGAATTTGAACATGATGCCTGCGGTATCGGCTTCATTGCCAACATCAAGGGGCGCAAGTCGCACCAGATTGTGGAGGACGGCATAAAGATGCTCACCCGCATGGAACATCGGGGCGCGTGCGGCTGCGAGGCCAACACCGGCGACGGCGCGGGAATCCTGATCCAAGTGCCGCACGAGTTTTTTCTGGACGAACTCACCAAACTGGGCCTGCACCTGCCGCCTTACGGCGAGTACGGCGTGGGAATGGTGTTTTTTCCGCACGACGAGAAACTGCGCGAGGAATGCCGTACCATCCTGAACCGCAAGATAAAGCTGCTGAAACTCGACTTGATCGGTTACCGCGTGGTGCCGACCGAAAACGGCGAGATCGGTGAAGGTGCGCAGGCCGTGGAGCCGCAAATGGAACAGGTTTTCATCAAGCGTCCGGCCCACATCGCCAACCCCGACGCGTTTGAAAGCCGGTTGTTTGTGTTGCGCAACTACGCCACGCGCGTCATCAACGAAACGGTGCAAGGATTGAAAGGCGGTTTTTACTTCGCGTCGCTTTCCTACAAGACCATCGTGTATAAAGGACAACTCACCACCGGGCAGGTGCGGCCGTATTTCCCGGATTTGCACAACGAGAACGTGGTATCGGCCCTCACGGTGCTGCATTCGCGGTTTTCGACCAACACGTTCCCGTCGTGGAAACTGGCGCAGCCGTTCCGGTACATTGCCCACAACGGCGAAATCAACACCGTGAAAGGCAACGTGACGTGGTTCACCGCCGCCGAAACCGAATTTTGGTCGGAACATTTCTCCAAAGAGGAACTGGAAATGCTGCGCCCGATTTGCATTCCTGGCCAATCGGATTCGGCTAATCTGGACAATGTGATCGAAATGCTCGTACTCAGCGGCCGTTCGCTGCCGCACGTGATGATGATGCTGATTCCCGAAGCGTGGGACGGCAATGAGCAGATGGATCCGGTGCGCAAGGCATTTTACGAATTCCACGCCTCCATGATGGAACCGTGGGACGGCCCGGCCTCGATTACCTTCACCGACGGCAAGATTGTGGGAGCCACACTGGACCGGAACGGCCTGCGGCCCTCGCGTTATTGCGTCACCAGCGACGACCAAGTAATCATGGCTTCCGAGTCGGGCGTGTTGGAGATTGACCAATCGAAAATCATCAAGAAAGGCCGTTTGCAGCCGGGCAAAATGTTCATCGTGGACATGGAGCAAGGCCGGATACTGTCGGACGAGGAAGTGAAGGAGCAGATTGCCTCGCGCCAACCCTACGGCGAATGGCTGAAAAACAATAAAATCAAGCTGGCCGACGTGCCGGAGCCGGGCGGCAAATTCCGTCCGCTTGACGAAAAAGCGCTGCTCAAACGGCAAATCGCCGCCGGATACACGTCCGAAGACATGAAATACGTGATTGGCCCAATGGCCATGACCGGACTGGAAGCCTTAGGCTCAATGGGTCTGGACACGCCGCTGGCCGTATTGTCCGATCAGAGCCAGCATTTGTCGAGCTACTTCAAGCAACTGTTTGCGCAGGTAACCAACCCGCCCATTGACCCGATTCGGGAGCGGATGGTGATGTCGCTGATTTCGTTCGTGGGCGTGTCCAAAAACCTGCTCACCGAAACGCCCGAACACTGCCACCTGCTGGAACTGCCGCAACCCGTGCTGAGCAACAAGGAACTGGAAAAAATCCGGTACATCGACCACAAGGGTTTCCAGTCAAAAACCATTTACACGTATTTCAATGCCAATGGCAAAGCCGGTGCGCTGGAACGCGGCCTGGAACGGATTTGCCGCTACGCCGAAGATGCCGTGGAAGACGGATTCTCCATCCTCATCCTGTCTGACCGCAGTTTTGACAGCAGCCACGCCCAGATTCCGTCGCTGCTGGCCATGGCGGCCGTACACCACCATTTGATTCGCCGGGGCCTGCGCGACAATGTGGGCATTATCATCGAAGCGGGCGATGTGTGGGAAACGCACCATTTCGCCACGCTGATCGGCTTTGGCGCGTCGGGCATCAATCCGTACCTGGCGTTTGAAACGATTGCGAACCGCAAGGAAAAAGGCTTGCTCGAAACCGAACTGACCGACAAGGAACTGAACAAGAACTACATCAAGGCCGTTGGCAAGGAACTGTTGAAAATATTCGCCAAGATGGGCATCTCCACGTTGCAGTCGTACCAAGGGGCGCAGATTTTCGAGGCGTTGGGCATCCATCCCGAAGTAATTGACCCGTATTTCACCCGAACCGTTTCGCGGATTGGCGGCCTGAAGCTCGACGACATTGCCCGCGAAACCCTGATCAAACACCGGCTGGCTTTCCCCACCGATCCGATTCCGAACCAGCGGCTGGAAGTGGGCGGAATCTACCAATGGAAGCAACGCGGCGAACAGCATATTTTCAATCCGCAAACCATTCATTTGCTACAAGAATCAAGCAAAAGAAATGATTACCAGCTATTTAAAAAATATTCCAAGCTGATTGACGACCAGACGCAAAAAGCCCTGACGCTGCGCGGAATGCTGAAATTCAAGCCCGGAAAATCCATTTCAATCGAGGAAGTGGAGCCGATTGAAAGCATTTTCAAGCGGTTTGCTACCGGAGCCATGTCTTTCGGCTCCATTTCGTGGGAAGCCCACACCACGCTGGCCATTGCCATGAACCGCATTGGCGGCAAAAGCAACAGCGGCGAAGGCGGCGAAGACGAACGGCGTTTTGATAAGCTCGACAATGGCGACTGGATGAATTCGGCCATCAAGCAGGTGGCTTCCGGGCGTTTTGGTGTGACAAGCTATTACTTGGCCAATGCGCAGGAATTGCAGATAAAAATGGCGCAGGGTGCCAAACCCGGCGAAGGCGGACAATTGCCCGGCCATAAAGTGGACGACTGGATTGGCAAAACACGCCATTCCACGCCCGGCGTAGGCTTGATTTCGCCGCCGCCGCACCACGACATTTATTCGATTGAGGACTTGGCGCAATTGATTTTCGACCTTAAGAATGCCAACCGCGCCGCCCGTGTCAGTGTGAAACTGGTATCGGAAGCGGGTGTGGGAACCATTGCTGCCGGGGTTGCCAAAGCCCACGCCGACGTAGTGCTGATTGCCGGGCACGATGGTGGCACGGGAGCCTCGCCGCTCAGTTCCATCCGCCACGCGGGTTTGCCGTGGGAGTTGGGTCTGGCCGAAACGCACCAGACGCTGGTGAAAAACAAGCTCCGCAGCCGGATAACGGTGCAAGCCGACGGACAAATCCGCACGGGGCGCGACATTGCCGTGGCAGCCCTGCTCGGAGCTGAGGAATTTGGCGTGGCTACAGCGGCATTGGTCACCGCCGGTTGCATCATGATGCGCAAATGCCACTTGAATACGTGTCCGGTGGGTGTGGCAACGCAAAACAAGGAACTGCGCGCCCTGTTTACCGGCAAACCCGAACACGTGGTGAATATGTTTACGTTTTTGGCGCAGGAACTCCGCGAAATCATGGCCGAACTCGGTTTCCGCACCGTAAATGAGATGATTGGGCAAAGCGACCGGCTCGAAGCCCGCGAAAACCTGACGCATTGGAAGCACAAAAACCTGAATCTCAATGCCATTTTGTTCAAGCCGCCGGTGAGCTTGGAAGTAGGCTTGTACAAGCAGGAAGAACAGGATCACGGCATTGATGCGGTGCTGGATATGGAACTGATCCGGCAGGCCAAATCGGCGTTGGAAAACCGCACAACCACCAAAGGCGAATTTGAAATCCAAAACACCGACCGCGCCCTGGGGACGATGCTTTCCAATGAAATCTCGAAAAAATACCGCGCCGACGGCCTGCCAACCGACACAATCCACTACAAATTCAACGGTACTGCCGGGCAGAGTTTCGGCGCGTTTGCCGCCAAAGGCTTGACCTTGGAACTGGAAGGCGATGCTAACGACTACTTCGGCAAAGGCTTGTCGGGAGCCAGATTAGTGCTCTACTCCGACCGCAACGCCCGGTTTGTGCCGTCTGAAAACAGCATTGTCGGCAATGTGGCCTTTTACGGCGCAACGGCTGGCGAGGCATACATTCGGGGCATGGCTGGCGAAAGGTTCTGCGTGCGCAACTCCGGGGTGAAAGCCGTGGTGGAAGGCATCGGCGACCACGGTTGCGAATACATGACCGGTGGCATGGTGGTGATTCTGGGCGGCATCGGGCGCAATTTTGCGGCGGGCATGAGCGGCGGTGTGGCCTATGTCTGGAACAAAAACCAAGACGTGGCCGCCAACATCAACACCGAAATGGTGGCACTGGAAACGCTGACCGCCGAAGACGAGAACATTATCCGGATGTACGTGGAAAACCACGCGGCTTTCACCCAATCAGAAATGGCGAACCATGTGCTGGACAATTGGCAAACAATAATCGGCCAGTTTGTAAAAGTGCTGCCTTCGGATTTCAAAAAAGCGTTGGCCGCACGTAACATCAGCCTTGCCGAACAGATACAGAACAAGGAAATCGTGTACGGCGACTTTCAGGGAATGGTGAATGTGTAGCCTCCCCCCAACCCCCTCCGAAAGAGGGGGCTAAGTAAATAGTATGTTTTGAAAAGCCCAAACCCGGCTTTGGCGTTTTGGAATCCGTACCTTTGCCGTGCAAAAACGCCGAAAACACCATGATAGAGAAATACATCAATCCATTCACGGATTTCGGATTCAAGAAACTGTTTGGCGAGGAATCCAATAAGGATTTATTGAAAGATTTTCTTGGCGAACTCATAGAAGACCGGGGCCGGATTGTGGAACTGACTTTCATGAAAAACGAGCAGTTGGGAGGTTCGGATTTGGACAGGAAAGCAATTTTTGACTTGTACTGCCAGAATGAACGGGGCGAGAAATTTATCGTGGAATTGCAGAAAGCGCGGCAAAAATTCTTCAAAGACCGAAGCTTATATTACTCAACCTTCGCCATTCAGGAACAGGCGCAGCGCGGCGATTGGGATTTTGAATTGAAAGCGGTGTATACGGTTTCCATCATGGATTTCGTGTTTGACGACATTCACAACCCGACAAAATCTCGGCATGATGTGCAACTTATTGAAGCGAAGACACAAAAGGTTTTTTCCGACAAGCTGCGTTTCATTTATCTGGAAATGCCCAAATTTAACAAAACCGAAACCGAACTCGAAACGCATTACGACAAGTGGATGTATGTGATTAAGAATCTGGCACGTTTGGATCGGGTTCCGGAAAAATTTCAGGAGAAGATATTCCAAAAACTGTTTGAATCAGCGGAAATCGCCAAATACAATCCGGAGGAACAACAAAATTATCAGGACAGCCTAAAATACTATCGAGACTGGAAGAATGCAATGGATACGGCAGTAGAGGAGGCTAAAGAAGAAACGAAATTAGAAACCAGAGCGGAAACCAAAAGGGAGATCGCCCGACAGATGAAAACGAAGAGACTTTCAAACGAGTTAATCGCGGATGTAACTGGTTTAAGCATTGGAGAAATTGAAAAACTTTGAAAAATAGTATGTTTTGAAAAGCCCAAACCCCTTATTCACTCATTGAATTTGGGATTTCGGATAATTAAATGCCGGATTCCTGCTGCGTCGGAGTATATGGAAGTGTGTTTGAAAATAGTATCTTTTGAAAGGACAAAACCTGTCAAAAATTCAAGCGGGGACGCTTGAACCAGTTTTTCATCTTGAAACAGAATGGGAATTGCAAAATTGTGAAAATATTATTTCTCAAAAAGTCTGAACCCTATTTTAAACTCAATATGCTCAGATTCATATTTTTCATCTTCGTCGGAATTGTCTTGTTCTCTTGTGATAAAAAAGGACCTGTGCCAATTACAAATATTCTGTTGGAAGATACTTGGGTTGAATCCAATCTTTCTCTTTATGATGGTAAGTGGCAGAAGTTAGGCTTTCTGCCTCCTGCCTGTGGTTATGGTTATTATCCTATTGATGAAAATGATCCTTTGTATAACAGTTTATTAAGAAAGTGTGAAACGACATATAAATTTACTTCCACAACTCAGGGAGTAAGAAAGGTGTTTTGTCAAAACTATCAAAATGACAAGCCCGCACCCAATTTGTGCAGGCCTCCGGAATCCGAGGAAGTAACATTTTCTTGGTCTTTCAATAGCGAGAAGCAGGAAATAGAAATCATTTTTTCGATAGGTTACAAACAGACATGGAAAATAAGTGAAAGGAACGTGAATACAATTACTGTTAACTTGACATCAGGGAAATCTTTTTACCCTATTTACGGAGAAATTGATGGCACTAAGACAGTACTTACTCGCAAAAATGGTATTATGACATTACTTACTCCCAAAAGATAGTATCTCCCAAAAACACCAAACCCCTTATTAAATCATTCAAAATTCAGCCATTCACGCATTGAAAAGATATGGGCAAACCCACCGGATTCATGGAATACCCGCGCGACTTGCCGGCCAAGCGCAAAGTCGAGGAGCGGATGAAGGATTACAAGGAAGTGGAACTGACGCTGCCCGCCGAAAAAGCCGAACAGCAAGCCGCCCGCTGCATGAACTGCGGCGTACCGTTTTGCCACAACGGCTGTCCGCTGGGCAACATCATCCCGGAATTCAACGATGCCGTGTATGAGCAAAACTGGGAGCTGGCGCACGAAATCCTGGCCTCGACCAACAATTTTCCCGAATTCACGGGGCGCATTTGTCCCGCGCCGTGCGAGTCGTCGTGCGTGCTGGGCATCAACAAGCCGCCCGTTGCCATTGAGGCCATTGAGCGGCACATCATCGAAACGGCCTTTGCCAAAGGCTACGTAAAAGCCAACCCGCCCAAGTACCGCACCGGCAGGAAAATCGCCGTGATCGGTTCGGGACCGGCGGGCTTGGCGGCGGCGGCGCAACTGAACAAGGCCGGGCATTGGGTCACCGTTTTTGAACGCGCCGATGCCATTGGTGGGCTGCTGCGCTACGGAATTCCCGATTTCAAGCTGGACAAGCACGTGATTGACCGGCGTTTGCGGGTCATGGAAGAGGAAGGAATCATGTTCAGGACCAACGCCAACGTGGGCGTGAACATTCGCGCCAAGTCGCTCCACGATGAGTTTGACGCGGTTTTGCTCTGCGGCGGCTCCACCGTTCCCCGCGATTTGCCCATTCCAGGACGCGAGTTGAAAGGTATTTATCCGGCGATGGAATTTTTGAGCCAGCAAAACAAACGTGTTGCCACCAAAGCCGTCAGTGCCGACCATCGCGGCGCGGAATACGGCAACGGTGAGTTGTTGGCAAGCGGCAAAAACGTGTTTGTAATTGGCGGTGGCGACACCGGTTCGGACTGCGTGGGAACATCCAACCGGCACGGCGCAACATCCGTGACGCAAATAGAACTGATGCCCATGCCGCCCAAGGAACGCGCCGAAAACACGCCATGGCCGCACTGGCCCATGATGCTGCGCACCTCAAGTTCGCACGAAGAAGGCTGCGACCGCCACTGGGCCATCCAAACCAAAGAATTCATGGGCGACGAAAACGGTCAGTTGAAAGCCGTGAAACTCGTGGATTTGGAATGGAAAATGGAAAATGGCCGCTCCGCTTTTGTGGAAGTGGCAGGCAGC
>JANPIL010000018.1:0-6587 GCA_031424975.1 Sphingobacteriales bacterium | reverse complement strand
ATAGCCCGACAGTTTGTCGAGCAGTTTCTGGCGCATCGCATCGCCCTCAATGCGGGTGAGCAGGTGGGCAATGGAGCCTTTGCCGTTCCACTGGTGGGTCTGGTCAAAGGCGGCATCCTCCACCGAATCGAACAAAACCACTTGCCGCTCGATGTATTGGATGAGGTTGAAAAGCAAGTCCACGCGTTCAGCTTCAGTGGCATTTTCAAGCAACTCGCCGAAAAAATGCTCCATTATTTGCTGCGGACTCTTGCCCGCCGCCAAGCCTTCCTCGCTTTGCTGGGTGAGCAGGGGCAGCAGCGTGCCGGTGCGGAAAATATGGCGGAACGGCAAACTCAAAAACAGGCTGTTGAAAATATTGTATTTGGTCACTACCGCATTCTGATACTGTTCGCTCATGGTTTTTGTACGGTTGGTGGTGGTTTTGTTGGGTGGTAAAGATAATCCAAAAAATATTGTTCTGTTGAAAAGATGGGCGGCGATACATACTTGGCGGTAACCTGCGCCGTGAAAGTGCCGGTCGTCAGCGGGGGGAGCCGGGTTTGGGCATTTTGAAAGATATTTATGCGCCGTGGCGTACTATTTTCAATTTGTAATTCCGGGGAACGAGGAATCCGGCCTTGACTTACGGTCAACTTTGGCAGAGTTTGGAACTCTGCCAAAGTTGGCTATCCGATTTTCTCCTGCGTCGAAATGACAAGCAAACGGGTTTGGCCCCCGCTAAAGACGGGGCTTTCAGCTTTTTGAAACATACTATTTCCGGTTTCCCGAAAAGGAAAGTCTGGGGTCAAATTCCCGCCAGCATCCGTTCCAGACAGCCCAGCCACTTTACGTAGGCACTTTCATAGTCGCTTTTCAAAGCCAAGTTCGGCTCGATGATGCGCGTGGTTTTCAGGTTTTGGAATGCCTCGGAAGCATTTTTATAAATCCCGGCCCCCACTCCGGCAGCCCGCGCCGCGCCCTGCGCCCCATCCGTGTTGTAGAGTTCCACGGTTGCGCCGGTAATGGTGGCAAACGCCTCGCCAAACAGCGGACTGAGGAACATATTGGCATCGCCCGCCCGGATTTTGCCGGGTTGCACGCCCAGTGTCTTCATCACGTCCACACCGTAATTCAGCGCGAACACGATGCCTTCCTGTGCCGAACGCAGCAAATGCGCCTGCGTGTGCGTGTTGAAATTCAGGTTTTGCACCGAAGCTCCCGGATGGCGGTTTTCCAGTACGCGTTCGGCTCCGTTGCCGAAAGGCAGCGTTACCAAGCCTGCGCTGCCCACCGGGGCGGAGGCGGCCAGTTGGTTCATCTGTTCGTAGCTGATGCCGCCGCCCGCATTTTTGCGCAGCCAACTGTTCAGGCTGCCCGTACCATTGACGCACAGCAACGTGCCGTAGCGCGGGTTTCGAGCCTGGTGGTTGACGTGCAGAAATGAATTTACGCGCAAAGCCGGATCGTACTGTTTCTGGTCAGTAATGCCATATACTACGCCCGATGTGCCGGCGGTGGCTGCTATTTCGCCCGGTTCCAATACATTCAGCGAAAACGCATTGTTCGGCTGGTCTCCGGCGCGGTAAGCCACCGGAATGCCGGCTGGTAAGCCCAGCTCGCCAGCAACGGCTTGACTCACTGAGCCTTGCAAGCCAAAAGTGGGTACAATAACGGGCAGCAGGCCGGGCGAAATAGTATAAAAATCGAGCACCAAACCCGCCGGTTTTTCCTCTTGGAAATCCCACAGAATTCCTTCCGACAAGCCCGAAGCCGTGGTGCAGACTTCGCCCGTCGGCTTGAAGGCCAGGTAGTCGCCGGGCAGCATGAACTTGTCAATCTGCTCGTATAGTCCGGGTTCGTTCTGCTGCACCCAGCGCAGTTTGGAGGCTGTGAAATTTCCCGGCGAGTTGAACAAATGCGACAAGGTTTTTTCCTTGCCGAGGCTGGCAAAAGCCTCCTCGCCAATGGCTACTGCCCGGCTGTCGCACCAGATGATGGAGGGCCGCAGCACGCGTTGGTGTTTGTCCATCACCACCAATCCGTGCATCTGGTAAGAAATGCCAATGGCGGTAACTTGCTTCAAGTCAACCTGTTGGCGCAGCAGTTGCGTGGCGGCTTTGGCATTTGCCCACCACGTTTCGGGTTCCTGCTCGGCCCAGCCGGGCTGGTGCGAAATCATGGGCATTTCGGTGGCCGGAGCCGAAGCCGCCGCCAAAAGCTCGCCGGTTTGCGCATCAATGACCGATGCCTTGACGAAAGAACTGCCAATGTCGTAACCTAAAAGATACATGGGAACCGGAAAATGATGGGGAATGAAAATAGTATCTTTTGAAAAGCCCAAACCGGAACAACGTTTGCCGTTTCCGGTTTACCATTCACAACCGTAGAGACGTTGCAGTGCAACGTCTTTGTTTCCAATGAAAATGTTGCTGATAAGTGCCCAGCCATGAGTAAATAGTCTTTAGTCTTTGGCAAAAAAATCTATTCAATTAATTGACTGTCAGTTATTTACAAGTCATTTTTCGTTTAGAAAATAATATAAACTAAATACCAGCGAGTACTTAACTATTAATTACCTGGTTCCATTATTGGAACCTTTTTCGTTACGGTTAGTTCTTGGCTTGCAGACGGCTTAGCTGCGGTTTACTCCGTTTTCAAGCTTTTAAGCGGGTTGTCTATTGCTGCTTTAATGGCCAGCGAACTTACCGTAACGAAGGCAACTAACAGAACACTTAAGGCGGCTAAGGCAAACAGCCACCATTCAAGTTGAACCCGGTAGGCAAAGTTCTCCAACCACCGGTGCATCCCGTACCAAGCCAAGGGAGAGGCAATGGCAGCGGCCAGCAGGACTAATTTGAGGAAATCTCTAGCAAGTAACAGAACAATCCCGATGACCGAAGCACCCAGTACTTTCCGGATGCTAATCTCCTTCTGTCGTTGCTGGACCGTAAAAGTAGCCAGGCCCAGTAAGCCCAAGCAGGCGATCAGCATGGCCAAGGCCGCAAAATACCACGCCAGTTGCTTCATCACCATTTCACTCTGATAGAGCCGCCCGAAGGTTTGGTCGGCAAACGTGTAACGGAAAGGAAAGCCGGGATTGTATTTGTGACAGGCTTTTTCCAGCACCTTCATTGCTTTCGGGGTTTGTCCCGGGGATATTTTTACTAGGATTTCACCCCAACCGGGTTCGGGTTCCAGAGAGATGAGAAGGGGTTCGATGGGCTGGTGCAATGACCGTACGTGGAAGTTGTGCATGACACCAATGATTCTCCGTTTCCAGATACCCGCAATGGTGATTGTTTTGCCGACCGGCTCGGCGAAGCCCATCGCTTTGGCGGCGGCTTCATTGATGAGCACCGAAGCGGTATCAGTAGGAAAGTCGGGGGAAAAGTCGCGCCCCTCTTTGAGGCCAATGCCCATGGTGCGAGTATAGTCATAACCGGCCCCAGAGTGGGAAAACATGGTGACGGTGGCAGCCGGCTTGCCGGACCACTCCACTTCCGACGTACGGAAATTGAAGTCAAACAAAGGCTGCCCGGAAAAACTCACCGACCGGATGGCAGAAGATTGCAGCAATTCTTGCCGGAGTGGGGCGTAATTTTTAGCCAGGCTACCAGCAATAAAAGTGCGCGCCAAGTTCTCCCGGTCCATCCCCAAGTGTTTTTGCCCGATGAAGTCCGTTTGCCGGACAATCACCAGCGTACCCACAATGAGGATCACCGACAAACTGAACTGGAATACTACCAACCCCTTGCGCAGCAGGGCCGCCCGGGGGTTGAACCGGAAAGTTCCCTTTAACACCCGGATGGGTTGAAAGGAAGCCAGGAAAAAGGCCGGGTAAACCCCCGCCAGCATTCCCGTCAGGAGAGTGACTGACAGAAACAGCTTCCAGAACCCAACAGAATGCAACTCCAGCACCATCTGCTTGCCCGTAAGCGCATTGAATTGGGGCAACAGTAACCCGACCACCCCCACCGCCAGGAGTGCCGACAGGCAGGTGACAAGCAGCGACTCGGTCAGGAACTGGCCCACCAGTATCCCTTTCCCGGCCCCCACGGCTTTGCGTATGCCTACCTCTTTTGCCCGCCTCAGCGATTGGGTCGTGGAAAGGTTAATGAAGTTGATGGAGGCAATGACTATGATAAACAGGGCCAGGGCTGAAAAAAGATAGACGTAGGTAATCCGGCCGCCGGTCTGCTTGCTGGCCAAATAGTTGGAATGCAAGTACATTTCCTCAAACGGCTGCAGGAAGAGTTCCATTTTGCTGATCTCCGTTCGCTTATCATCCAGGTAATGCCTGATTTTGCGGCCCAGTTCCCCGGCATCCGCATCGTGGCGCAACCGTACAAACGTCTCGGGACCGATGGCATTCCAGTCTCGGGCCCAAGCTTCCTTTTGCAGTAGGGCAAACGGAATCACGTAATCAAACTGTAGGGAAGAGTGACGCGGAACGTCCTTAAAAATGCCGCTCACCATAAAGTCAAGCCGGTTGTCGAGCCGCACCGTTTTACCCACCGGGTCGGCCTCCCCGAAGTATTTTTTAGCCAGTTTTTCCGAAAGCACAATGCTGGTGGGTGAAGAGAGCACCGTCTGCGGATTGCCTTCGAGCAGCGGGAAGCTGAGCATGGAGAAAAGTGCCTCGTTGGCCAAGGTGCCCGTCTCGTAGTCAGCGGTGTTGCCGGCCCGCAGGAGCCACCTTTCTTCCCAGGACATTACCAGTGACTGCGACACCTCACCAAACTCCTGCTCTAGTGATGCCGCCAGCATCGCTGGGGTCGCATCGGTGGCGAAAGCACCCTGCTGGTGGAGTTGCAGGGCCTTCACCCGGTAAAGTGCCTCCCCTTGCGTATGAAAGGCATCGAATCGTAACTCATCCTGCACCCACAGCAGGATGAGTAAGCTGCATACGATGCCTAAGCCCAGACCCACCACGTTAATAAGGGTAGACAACAAGTTTCTCTGCAGATTTCGGGAAGCAATAGTGAGGTAGTTGCGCAGCATAGGGGTATATAAAGTACGCGTGGAGGGAACCGATTTTCTTTTGATGAAAGTTAGGTGGATTGACCGCAGCACATCCCAGCCGTAGCCGAGACGGGCGTACCATATCCCATAGTTCACATTATTTAACGCTAATTGGTTTTCATCAGAGCAGACAATCAGCGTGAATCATAATCAGGTGAATCAATACAATCATCAAAAATCAGAGGTACAGAATAGTATCTTTTCAAAAGCCCAAACCCCCAATGGAAAACAGGCAGAACTCCGCCTTCGGGGGTTGGGGGGCTTTATTCACCTGGCCTTTTAGCTTTTGAACAGGCTTGGCACCAGAATCCGGTCCAGGAAACACATGGCGATGAGTACCAGAATGGAGTGCTTGTAGTCGAACTGGCCGGAACTTTTGGCGTTGATGTATTCCGGGTCGTAGGTGACGTAGTTGATCAGCATGCGCCGGATTTCGGGCAGCTTGTTTTTCAACTCCTGCGCATTGCCGATGATGCCCGCATCGTTGGGGCCGGCCAGGCTCAGGAACACATCCAGGAATTGCTCGAAGTTGACGAAAGTAGCCGGAATCTGGTCGAATTGCTCTATTTTCTCCAAGTGCTGCGTGGTCACCGAGTCGCTGGCGGCCAGTGCCTGCCCGTTGAACACAAAGCCTTCCTCACCGAAAATATCCTCCCGGTCGCGCTTCAATTCGTCCAACACCACCTTGCGTTCAGCGGACAGGCCAAACGATACTTCCGATTTGTTGTCCTGCCGGATTTCGTCGCGCTTCACGAGTTTGATCATGTCCGAACCTTCGCCAAAACCGGCCTTGAAGCATTTGTTGTAGTACGCCAGCGTGTCGGGCTTGCCAATGAAACTTTCCAGCCAGTCGAACATCCGCCCGCCCTTGCCAAACGGAAAGAACTCAAAGGTGTTGATGCTGCCCAAGTTGCGTTCCTTAATGGTTTTGGAGGCCAGTTTTCCGGCGTAAAACAGGATGATGCCGCAAATGAACGTCGGGATGGCGAAGATGGCGCGGGCTTCGGCCTTGTTCACGTACGGCGAGCCGGATTGCGCCAGCGACTTGTAGAACTTGTCGAAATCATCGCCGCGCAACCGGTCCAGGATCGTGTTCAGATAATACGGCGACACGCTGGGGTTGTTGCGCATCTCTTCGATGCCCATAACCTTCATGTTCGTCTGCCCGGAGGTGGCGAAATAGTAAATCGCCTCGCGCACCTGCGACGATTTGAGCGTGACTTCGGCCAGCTTGCCCGCCGACAGCCGCAGCGAACTTTGTTTCACCAACCGGGGCGCGTAGCTGCCCGCCTCATCCTTTTCGCGGGCCACCAGCAACACGTTGCAGGTACTGCCACCCACGTCGGCCCCAATCATCATGTTGTCGCCGTAGAAAGCCAGGCCGCCCTTGCTCAGGGCATAATTGCACACCGCTTCGGCTTCGGTCAACGGCGATTCGGGGCTGGCGGGCGGCACATTGCGGATTGGCGCAAGCTGGGCGATGCCGTCGTACATGGTCTTGTAGAGCCGCTGGTCTTTTGGCGACAGCGCCCCCGGATACGACCAGCGCATCACTGCCGGGGCATACTGGTTTTCGTAGAGTT
>JANPIL010000017.1:0-9072 GCA_031424975.1 Sphingobacteriales bacterium | reverse complement strand
CCGACTCTTTGCCTTTGCCCATTAACTGAGTGAGTGTTGTCTGGTCGGCTTCCGACAAGACGAACGGTGTAGCATATTGGCTCATGCCACAAAGCTAATAATATCACTCTAAACTCTACTTTGGAAAAACACTAGTACCTTTTGAAAAACTGAAAGTCCCGCATTGAGCGGGAGCCAAACCCCCGAAAATTTCGCTTTGGCCGAATCAGCCGGTTGAGTACACCAACCGGTGAAATAAAAAATCCCCGCAAAAACCGATATTTGCGGGGATTTTATTAACATTGGTAGCGGGAAGCAGGATCGAACTGCCGACCTTAGGGTTATGAATCCTACGCTCTAACCATCTGAGCTACCCCGCCGAAAAAATCAGGTCGCAAAGGTAGAAATTCCGCGCGTTGTTTTACAAGGTTTTTTTTAAGTATTTGCAACATGGGCGTGAGCCGGTATCTACTAACCCTCCCGATAGATAATGGAAAAGCACAGGTTTACCGCCGAATACGAGTTGAGGGCATCGTCCAGGATGCTTTTCCCCTACTTCACCACTCCGGCGGGGCTGGCACAGTGGTTTGCCGATGATGTTTCGATAAACGGCGGCAAAATCTACAACTTCACTTGGGACGGCAGCCCGCACTACGCCAAAATCACGGCCCAACGCCTCAACAAATACGTCAGGTTCGAGTTTCTGGACGATGACCAACGCGATGCCGACGACCCCAACTTCATCGAGTTCAAGCTGGATATGAACGAGATGACGCAATCGTCGTTCCTGAAAATCACCGATTACTCGGATGCCAACGAGGCCGGCGACCTGCACGAACTTTGGGAAAACCTGATGGCCTCGCTGCGCGAAACCGTGGGTGGCTGACGCATGGCCCGCGTTTCCCAACCCAAACGGGCGGGGTTTTGCCTTCCGAAAAGATACTATTTTCCTTACCTTTGCACATCCTCCTGCCGAACCGTTGGCAAACCGCCGCTTTTGGGAACGGTTTTTGTCGCTCCCTGCCAGCCGCGCACCCAACGACAAACGTCAGAACCTTCATGAAGAAAATCCACAAATTAGTCCTTAATGCCTTTCTCGGCCCGTTTTTGCTTACGTATGCCGTGGTGGTTTTCATTTTCGTGACCCAGACGCTGGTCAAGTATTTCGATGAGATTGTGGGCAAGGGGCTGGGGCTGGGCGTGTATGCCAAACTGCTGTTCTATTTTGCCATCAATACCTCGCAGGTGGCTTTTCCGCTGGCCATGCTGCTTTCCGCGCTGATTTCGTTCGGGAACCTGGGCGAATACAACGAACTGACGGCTATCAAGGGTTCGGGCATCTCGCTGGTACGCGCCCTGAAACCGGTTTTCCTGTTTGCCGTCGGCCTCACGCTTTTCGCATTTTGGTTCAACAACAACATCGTTCCCAAAGCCAACCTGAACGCCTACAGCCTGTTATATGATGTGCGCCAGAAAAAGCCGTCGCTGGCACTGAAAGAGGGCATTTTTTACAGCGGACTGGATGGCGTGAGCCTGAAGGCCAACAAGAAATATCCGGATGGCAGCCTCAAGGAAATGATGATTTACGACCACCGCCAAGGCAACGGCAACTCCAGCGTGACCATCGCCGACTCGGCCCAGATGTATAACATCTTGAACGGCAAGTACTTGGTGTTTGAACTCTTTAACGGAACCAGCTACGACGACTACGTGAACGATGTGCGCACCGACCAGAAATCGCAGTTTCGGCGCATCAGTTTCAAGCACACCAAAATGGTATTCAGCCTGGCTTCGTTTGACATGGACACCACCGACCAAAACCTGTTCAAGTACGACCGGCTGATGAAAAACTTCGCCGAGCTGCGCACCGCCACCGATTCGCTTGCCAAGAATATGCGCAAACAGGAAGTATCCACCGAATCGGGTATGCCCCAATACTACAGCCAGCACCTGCGCCGCGTGGACACGGCCACCGCCAAAGCCGTGACTGCCGGTAAATGGCTGGATTCGGCCCGCACCGCCCTGCGGAAAGCCCCCATATACAAGCGGGTGGCTGTGCTGGAATTGGGTGTCACGCAGGCCAGCAACGTGAAAACAAACATCGAAAGCAATATCTACCAACTGGACAACTCGGTGAAGGAACTTCGCAAGTTTGAAATTGAGCGACACCGGCGTTTCACGCAGTCGGTGGCGTGCCTGGCCATGTTCCTGATTGGCGCTCCACTGGGTGCCATCATCCGCAAGGGCGGCTTGGGCGTGCCGGTGCTGGTGGCCATCGGGTTTTTCATCCTGTTCTACGTGCTCACACTCATGGGCGAGAAGTGGGCCCGCGAAGGCGTAGTACAGGTGGCTTTCGGGGCGTGGCTTGCCGATGCGGTGCTGTTTGCCATCGGCTTCTTTTTCCTGCGGCAAGCCCGCAACGATTCGCGCCTGTTTGATGCGGATATCTACCGGATTGCCATCAGCCGCTTGGCAAACAAATGGAAGCAACGCAAGGCGCGTGCCGGGCGGGCGGTTGCGCAATCGGTGTGACGAACAGGCCCCGAAATAGTATGTTTTGAAAAGCCCAAACCCCATCACCCAACCTCCGAAGGGAAGTCAAAACTCCCCTCCCTGACGGGGAGGGGTTGGGTTATTCGGGGAAAACCGGCAAATCGGCCAGTAGTTCAGACACGCCCGCCGCGTGGTCGGTGCGGTAGCAGAACCACTCCAACCCGTTGACAAGCACCAAATAAGCCGCCCGCACAACGTGGTTGTAGTGCGCCGCCTGCTGGAACACCGTTTCGTTGAGCGGCACCAGCGTGTCCTTGCATTCAATGAGCATGAACGGCTGGCCCGCCCGGTCGAAAACGAGCAGGTCGGCACGTTTGGGCAGGCTGTTGTAGGCCAGGCTGCTTTCGGCCTTGATCAGCGACTTGGGATAACTGTACCGATCCAGCAAAAAATGCACAAAATGTTGCCGCACCCATTCCTCGGGGGTAAGGAAAATGTATTTACGGCGCAACACGTCAAAGATGTACAGCTTTTCCTGTTTGCGGATTACCTGATAGTTGTAGGCGGGCAGGTTGAGTTGGAGCATAATTCACGCATAGTCCACAGTCCATAGTCGGCAGTCCACGGAAAAAGGCGAACAGCAACCGCAGCCGGGTTTGGGGCTTTTGAGAGATACTATTTTCGGTGTGTTCTTTTATTTCTTTCGCACTTTGTACACAACAGCACAAAACCGGGTGATTTGAAAACTGAGGACTTAGACTCAACAGCTACAAGAAGTTGGCGATTTCGGAGACGAAAACTGTCTGCCACCACTAAACTTGACACAAAGCACAGACCTTAATTTAACCACTGAGCCGCCAATTTTTTGTAGGTACTGTTAGCGGTTCTGCTTTCTTTTCTGTCGTTTAAACGTGTCATATTTCCCCTGTTACTGCAAGTCCGATTATTATGCCGAAGAAAATTGTTAATGCGATTGCGGACATTGTGTTACTTATAATTACAAGCCGTCTGTTTTCTGGTTTGTAGTCAGAAAACCAAAATGTAAAAGTGCAAAGCAAACTGTGTCCAAAGTTTTTAGTAACCAATGGTCCGAAATGAAAATAGATTGGTGAGAAATCTGTCCCATTTTCAATGTTGTAAATACTGCTGTTAATGAAAACTCTTCCAAAAAAAGTCACGAAAAAAATAATCATTATGGTAATAAGATTCTTAATATAAAATGCAAGGAATGGCTTGTCAATAAAAGTTACAGGTTGTCCGCTTGTGTAATCTATTTCTTTAACCTTGTAAGTGTCCTTGCCGACAGAAACTTCTTCTGTCTCTTTGAGAAGTTTTCCGCTTTTGTCAAATCGCTTCCAAATGCCAATTTTGTTATTATCGTGATAAATGCCAGTCCGGTAGTTTCCTAAACTATCTGTAATTGTCCATAGTCCTTGTCGTAAACAGTGGCCGTCTGATTGATTAACTATTTGTCCGTTTATTTTTTCAAATGTTTGGCAAGCCCCTTCATAAAGTGTATCGCCTGGATAATATGTTTGGTCACCAAAGTAAACTGTGTCGGTTTGGATAACCATTTTTTCTTGGTAGGGTAATGTGTCACCATTTTTAATCATAAATTTCTGTCCAAACGATAAAGTCGTCCAGCAAAAAATTGTCATTATGATTATTGTCTTTCTCAATGTAGTGTCGTTTTTTAAGCTGACCGCTAACATTCGTGTAAACGCAACTGGTTGCGCCTATACCTCCGAAATGGCGAGTAAGTCGCAATTGATTGCTTTTACTTCCACTTTGGGCTAAACCCGTCACAGGCAAGTCAGCAAAATGATGCCATTATCCAAACCTATCGGTTTCGTGCTACATATCCAAACGTGTCCGGCAGCCTGATTTCAGTTGTGCCATTGAGTAGGTTTGGCGTTTTTAAAAGATACTATTTTACGGCGGGCGGAGACGTTGCGGTGCAACGTCTCTACGTTTTGAACGGTAAACTAAGAACGGTAAACCGGAAACGGTAAACGCCGCTAAAACTGCTTCAGCCGCTCATCGAGTTTTGTCCACTCCGCGCTTTTTTCCCACAGCATCCGGGCGTTAACTTCGCTTTGCGCGGTTTTGGAGGGTGTTTTGGGGCGTTTCTTATCGAAATACTGGCCGGTGATGCCACGCACTTCCGGCGAGGAGGCCAAGTAAATGCTCGTTTCGGCCCCCTGTTCGGGCGTGATGAAAAACGGCCTTGCCAAGTTGAACATCCACGTGAACATACTGCCCACCCCCACCCCGAAGTTGGTCTGCACCGCGCCGGGATGCAGGCTGTTGGAGGTGATGCCAAACTCCTTTACGCGCCGGGCCAATTCATTGGAAAACAGGATGTTGGCCAGCTTGGAGTTGCCGTAGGCCGTCAGGCTGCTGAATTTCTTTGGCCGGGCCACATCGTTCAAATCCCATTTGCCCCACTGGTGCGCCGCCGACGAAACGGTGACAATGCGCGGCTCCTCCCCTTTTTTCACCAAATCCAAGAGCAAGTTGGTGAGCAGGAAGGTGCCCAGATGGTTGATGCCGAACGTGCTTTCGTAGCCTTCGGGCGTGTGGGCGAGGTTGTCCACAATCAGACCGGCGTTGTTTACCAGCACATCCAGCCGGCCGTACTGGTCGCGCACTTGCCGTGCCAGTTGCACCACCGATTCCTGGCTTGCCAGGTCACCGGTGAGCAAGTCCACTTTGCCCTTGGCCAGCGGCATGATCTCTTCACGGGCTTGGCGGCCTTTGGCTTCGTTGCGGCACACCATAATGATGTCCATGCCTTGTTTGGCGAGTTCGCGGGCGGTGATTTTGCCGATGCCCGAGTTGGCTCCGGTTACGAGGCAGATTTTGTTGGTCATAAGGTTATGTGGCTTTACAGGGCGGCACCCCGTTCACAGGGCTATACCCCGTGTTGGTGGATAATGCCCCTTCGGGGCTTTGTTTGAAATATGGGTGGTGCGGCATTTTGCGGCGCATCCGGTACAAATGTATGCTTCCCGTTGCAATTACAATTTCGGGGCGTGAAAGGTTTGATATTTTTACGCACAGGCCAAACCGCAGGTGCACCGCAGGTGCGTTGATGCGAAATCACCGGCGCGGGATTGGCCACTGGCGCGAACATCCGACCTACTGGCGCGAGGTTCTTACCTCGTGCCGCCCATGTGCCGAGATTCCTATCTCGGCGTAACAGCAAACGATTTATGAGCGAAAAATACCGGATAAAAAGCCTCGACGAACTTTATTTTGTCACTTTCAGCACGGTCAATTGGATTGATGTGTTCACGCGCAATGAATACAAAGACATTTTTCTTGAAAGCCTGAGATTCTGTCAGGAGAAAAAAGACATGGATCTTCACGCCTACTGCCTCATGACCAACCACGCGCATCTGATTGTCAGCACCCGAGGCCGACCCTTGCCGGAAACAATACGGGACATGAAGCAATTCACTGCCAAACGTATCCTGAAAGCCATTCAGGATAATCTTGACGAAAGCCGGAAAGACTGGATGCTTTGGATGTTTGCTAGGGCTGGCAGGAAAATCGCCTCCAATGAAATCTATCAGTTTTGGCAGCATCACAGCCATCCCATTGAGTTGTTCACGCCGGAAATGACAGCGCAAAAACTGGATTACATACACGACAATCCCGTAAAGGCGGGTTTTGTGAATAATCCATGCGATTGGACATACAGCTCGGCCAGAAAATACCACGCTGATGAAAAGTTGCCGCTGGACATAATCCTGATTGAGTGAAAAACAGAAAGGTGTTCCATTGGAGCGAAATCCCCATTTGCTGGAGCCGCAAGTGAAACCAACGCCGCCGAGATAGCCTGCCTGCCGGACAGGCAGGGAATCTCGGAACATGGGCGGCACGAGGTAGGAACCTCGCGCCAGTGGCACGGGATGAGAATCCCGCGCCAGTAGGCCGAATATTCCATTCATTTTCAAGCTATTTATTGCCAGAATATTTCCAAACCGCAAGCCATGTTCCGCTGGACACCGTACGTTTTCATCCGTTTCACCCTGTTCCTGATTTCCGGGATCCTGGCCTATTGGTGGAAACCGGAGGTGGCGGCAATATGGGCGGTGGCGGTTTTTGGCACGTCGCTGCTTGTGTATTTCACCGTCTGGAAAATAGTATCTTTCAAAAAGGCCAAACCCCGGCTGCATGTTGTGTTCGGTTTGCTGGCTTGGCTGGCCACCGCCTCATTTGGCTGGCTGGCAACCCACCGCAGCACCGCCGCCAACCGCGCCACGCACCTGCTCCAAACCGACAGCGTGGCGTATTACACCGCAACCGTGGTGTCTGAAGTGCAGGTGCGGGCCAAAAACTACCGCGCCACCGTTGAAATAACCGCCCTGCTGCCCGGCAAAAACGAGTTGTTGCCAGGCCATCCGCCGGAAAATGCTTTCTCGCCGGAAGCCGGACGATTGTTCAGGCCCGCCTGCGGCAAAGTGCTGGTGTACAGTTCAAAGGACGCGCCCAAGCCCGCCTACGGCGACCAACTCATCATCCGGGGCACGCCGCAGCCCATCAGCAAGCCCGCCAACCCCGACGAGTTTGACTACCGGCAGTATCTGGGGTTGCAACAGGTTCATTTCCAACAGTTTGTGAAGCCGGGAGGCTTTGCGGTGTACGGGCACGGCGGCGGCAACCCGGTTGTGGCGGCTTCGTTGCGCGTGCGGTCATGGGCCGATAGCGTATTCCGGCACCACATCCGTAACCCGCAGGAATACGCCATTGTGACGGGCCTGGTGCTGGGCATCCGCGACGGGCTGGACAACGAACTCAAAAACGCCTACGCCGCCGCCGGAGCCATGCACGTGCTGGCCGTGTCGGGGGCGCACGTCATCATTGTGTTCCAGTTGATTGTGCTGATGCTGGGGCGTTTGAAAAAAGTCCGTTTCGGCGGCTGGGTTTTTGCCATCACGGCCTTGCTGGTTTTGTGGTTCTACGCGTTTGTGACCGGGCTTTCGGCTTCAGTGCTGCGGGCGGTAATCATGTTTTCGTTTGTCATCATCGGCGAGGCGGTGCGCCGCGAAGGCAATTTGTTCAATACGCTGGGCATTTCGGCTTTCGGGTTGTTGTGCTACAATCCATATCTGTTGCAGGATGTCGGTTTCCAGTTGTCGTACCTGGCGGTGGCGGGCATTGTGTACCTGCATCCCAAACTGTACCGCTGGTTTGATTTCCAAAGTTGGTTTGCCGATAAACTCTGGGAAATGACTTGCGTGAGTCTGGCGGCGCAGATTGCCGTTTTCCCGCTCACGCTGTTTTATTTCCACCAGTTCCCCACGTATTTCCTGCTGGCCAACGCCATTGTCATCCCCGTTTCCACGGGCGTGCTGTACGGCGGCCTGGCATTGCTGGCATTCGCGTGGGTTCCGTATGTATCTGACCTGCTGGCCGTTATGCTGCAAGGAATCACGTGGCTGCTGAACCAATGCGCCTTCCTGACCGAACAGACACCCGGTGCGCTGATTCAGGGCATCCACGTGAACGTGTGGGAACTCACGTTGCTGTATTTGCTCACAGTGGCGGTTTTCGTGTTTTTCTACCAGCCCCGGCTGCGTTACTGGGGCGTGGCCGCGTTGCTATTGCTGGGCGTGTCGGCAAGCCAGTTGTACGGCAAGTTCCGTTTCCGCGAGCAGCATTTGCTGGCGGTGTACGCCATTCCGGGCCATGCCACGCTCGACGTGATTGACAACCAAACGCACATATTCGTGATGGATTCGGCGTTGGCGGCCAATGACAACCGCGTACTTTTCCACTTGCGCAACCACTGGGGCAGGCGGCGGGTTTTGCCTTTCCAAAAGATACTATTTTCCGGAAAGGATTCAACGAAACAAAATGACTCGCCAACAGCCGGTGCAAATATACTGGCATTCAAGCGGATGCGCGGCTACTCGGTGTTCGTGTGGCACGGCAGGCGTTTCTGCATTTTGCACCAATCCATACCGCCGCAAAATTTCCCGAGGCAAAAAATGGATTACCTGATTGTGCAGAACAACAGCCTGCGCAACATAAAAAAGCTGCCGGAGAAAATATTCGGTACCGTGATTCTGGATGCCTCCAATAAGTTTTACCTGTCCAAACGGCTCAAAAAGGCATTTGTTGACAACCAAACCGCCTGCCACAACGTACACGAAGACGGCGCGTTCCTGCTGGAATTGTGATTGCGCCGCGTGTCCAACCGCATTTCCGGTCGGGGTAAAAAATAGTATCCTTGAAAATGGCCAAACCCCCGCCGAAATTACTCTTGCACAATGGCTTTGATTTGCGGGTCATCCGGAAACAATAGCGTCCGGTTAAACCTTTGTGCAGCGGCACACTCCAAACCACATACTTTCACATATAAACTTCACTTTTCAACTATGAAAAACCTGATTGTTGCTATCGCCTTGTTTTTAACCGCCACACTGGCCACGTTTGGCCAGGAGGCGGCTGCCACCCGCGGCGAGCCGCGCCCCCCAGAGGAACGCGCCGAAGCCCAAACCACCCGCCTGACCAAAGCACTTTCCCTGACCGCCGAGCAGCAGCCGCAAGTGAAAGCGATTCTGCTGGCCCGCGACCAGAAAATGGCGG
>JANPIL010000016.1:0-9959 GCA_031424975.1 Sphingobacteriales bacterium | reverse complement strand
CGGAAACGAAAGCGGAAAATAGTATCTCCCGGAAAGCCGAAACCCCCGCCAAGGCCGAACCGAAGAAAACCGTTGCCAAAACCCGGTATTACGTGGTGGTCAACGGATTCTCGGTTGAGAAGAATGCGGGAAAATTCCGCCGCCAACTGCTGGCCGAAGGCATGGCCGGAGCCAAAACACTGTCGCGCGGAATCAACGGCCTGATTAAGGTTTCGGTGGCCGACTACGGTAGCCGTGCCGCCGCCGAAGCCAAGGCCCAGGAAATGAAAAAGCAATATCCGGCCGCGTGGGTGTTTGAAAACTGACCATACCGGCCGCCAAATGTAATTACCGAATCACCGCGTGGCGGAAAATAAAAGCGCAAACCCCGCCGTTTTCAACAATGGCGGGGTTTGCACTTTTAAAAAGATACTATTTTTGCAAACCCGCAAACACCGGCAAAACCCATGGCTGCAAGCACCCTGACCGAAGAAAAGGAAAACCGCCGCACGGCACTGATCATCACCTCCACGCTGTACATCGCGCTGCTGATAATCTGTTTCCTGTGGATTGTCATGATCGTCCCCGACCCGCTGCCGTCCGAAATTGCGGAAGGTGGCGTGGAGGTGAGCTACGGCTTTGACAATGAAGGCAGTGGCGATGTGGAATCGTACGCGCCGCCCAACAACAACCCGCCCAACCCGGAGGCCAAGGCTGGCAATCCGCCCGTGGATCCGATGCCGCAGCCCGAAATCGCCCCACCCGCCCCGGCGCAGCCGCAAGCCGCCCCCAAAGCTGAAGATGATGCGGTGGTGACCACCGACGACGAGGATGCCGTGGAGGAAGTGAAGGCACTGCCCGAACCCAAAAAAGAAAAACCCAAGGAAAAACCCGTGGCCGAAACGCCCGTGAAAAAGCCGGTTGAGAAGCCCAAACCCGTAACCCCAACGCCGCCCGCCCCCAAGACCGAGGAAAAACCCAAGCCGCAGGTAGATCAGCGGGCCTTGTTCAAGAAAACCGATAAGACCGGAGCCGGAGGCGTGAACAACGGCACCAGCGGCAAAATGGCGGGCAACAACAACGGCGACGACCAAGGCAAACTCGGCGACAAAGGCGACCCGCGCGGCATCATGGGTTCCAAGAACTACAGCGGCAAGCCCGGTACGGGCGGCGGTGACGCGGGTGGTGTGGGCACGGGCGTGAACTCCAACATCCGGGGCTGGAATGCCCGCATCGGCCGGCCCGACCCCGACAAACTGCAAGGCGCGGGCTACGTGGTGTTTGAAGTGAAGATTGACGAGGACGGCAAGGTGATTTCGGTGCGGCAAGTGGAATCCACGCTGTCGCCCGAAGATGCGGCGGTTTGCAAACGCTACGTGCAGTCGGGCACGTTCACGCCCAAAGACGACAACGACAGCCCGGCAGCGGTTTCCACCGGTACGGTGAAATTCGTGATACAGGAAAACTGACCGCTCACAACCAATAGTTTGCAGGAGAACAGGAAGTCAGAATAGTATCTTTTGGGAAGGTCAAACCCCTCGGTGCCGGGTTTGGCCTTTCCAAAAGATACTATTCTGTGCGGATGCCTGTTTGCCATTACTTTCCAACCCCGATGCTGACAAAAGAACATATTGCCCAGTGGTTTCAGGGCTTGCAAGGCCGGATATGCCACGCCTTGGAGAAAGCGGATGGCAAGGCCGTGTTTCACGAGGATGCCTGGAACCGGGAGGGCGGCGGCGGTGGCCGCACGCGCATTATCCAGGATGGCGGCGTGCTGGCCAAGGGCGGCGTAGCGTTTTCGGCGGTGCACGGAGCCACGCCGCCCGCCATCTTGCGGGCTTTCAAGCTGGAGGAGGCCGATTTTTACGCCACCGGCGTGTCAGTGGTCATGCATCCGGTCAGCCCGATGGTGCCGATTATCCACATGAACGTGCGCTACTTTGAAATGTCCAATGGCGTGTGGTGGTTTGGCGGTGGCATTGACCTTACGCCGCACTACGTGGATGCCACCGATGCGCGGCACTTCCATTCGGCCATGAAAGCCGTCTGCGACCGCCATCATCCCGGCTTTTACGCCCGTTTCAAGGCTTGGGCCGACAATTATTTCTACATCAAACACCGGCAGGAAACGCGCGGCATCGGCGGCATTTTTTTCGACCGGTTGTCGGCCGATGAAGGATTCACCAAGGAACAAGTGTTTGATTTCGTGCAGGATGTCGGCGAGTCATTCGCGCTGCTCTATACCTACCTGATGCACAAGAACGCGCAAATTCCGTACGGGGAAGCTGAAAAACAGTGGCAGATGGTGCGCCGGGGCCGCTACGTGGAGTTTAATTTGGTGTATGACAAGGGAACCAAGTTCGGGCTGGACACCGATGGCCGCACCGAATCCATTTTGATGAGCCTGCCGCCCGTGGCCGAATGGCACTATGATTACCGGGCAAAACCGGGAAGCCGGGAGGCCGAAACGCTGGACTTGCTAAGAAAAGGCGTGGAATGGGTGATGCCCGCGCAAGCCTGAGACCATGGTTTTTGGCCGGGTTTGGGCTTTTCAAAGGATACTATTTTGCGGGTTGCCCTAATCGGGTCACCGCCATACCAAATACCGGATCGTGGTTGAAACAATAGAAGCGTGGGATACCGAACTGTTCCTGTGGCTCAACTACCGGCACGCGGCGTGGCTGGATCCGGTCATGTATTGGGCCAGCGACCAGTTTTTCTGGATTCCGCTCTACGCCGCCTTGCTCGCGTGGATTGCCGTGCGCCACCAAAGCCGCGCCCTCCTGATTATCCTTGCCATTGCCGCCGCCGTGGGCCTAGCCGACTACGTGGCTTCCGGCCTGATGAAGCCGTTGTTCATGCGTTTCCGTCCATGCCACACCTTGGAAATCAAGCGGTTGGTGTATGTGCTGCGCGGTTGCGGCGGTCAGTACGGTTTTGTGTCGTCGCACGCCTCCACCACGTTTGCCTTGGCCACCAGCGCGTGTTTGCTGTTGTGCCAACACGGGCGTTGGGTGGTTCTGTTGTTTCCGTGGGCGGTGCTGGTGTCTTACAGCCGCATTTACGTGGGCGTGCATTACCCGCTCGACGTGTTGGCCGGGGCGGGTGTGGGCGTGCTGTGCGCGGTTGCCATGGTGCGGCTGCGCCTGCTGGTGTTGCGGCGTTTGGAAGGGCGCGGCATCCGGGCGTGACACGCGCCGGAATGTCAGAGGATATTCAGCCGCTTCAAAAAATTCTCCTTGTACGAGGCTCCGATGGGAATGTATTTCTTGTTGATGACCACCGACAAGTCTTCGATGGACTCGATTTTGTTGGTGTTGATGATGTGGGAGCGGTGGATGCGCACAAACGCCCCGTCGGAAAGTTTGCGTTCAATGCCTTTCATGGTCGAATGCACGATGTAGCGGGCGGTTGCCGTATGCAGCACCACGTAATCGGCAAGGGCCTCCACGTACAGTAACTCGTTGAGGCTGACCTTGATGATTTTGGAATCGGTTTTGATGTATAGGTCTTGGGAGGGCGCGGGCTGATGCCCGCCGCCTTGATGCCCGATGTTTTCGCGCACCCGTTCAACGGATTTCAAAAACCGCGCGTACGTGATCGGCTTGACCAGGTAATCGGAAATGCTGTATTCAAACGCCTCGACCGCGTAATCGGAACGCGAAGTGATGATGACCACCTGCGGCTTCACGGTCAGCGACTTGACCAGCTCGATGCCCGTCATTTCCGGCATTTCCACGTCCAGAAAAATCACATCCACCGGGTCAGTGCGCAGCAGGTTCACGGCCTCGATGCCGTTGGCGCACATACCCACAAGGTTCAGAGATTTGGTCTGCTCGACAAAATGCCGGACTATCGTCCGCGACATCTCATCGTCATCCACAATTATACAGTTCATGAGCTGGTTTTTTTCGTCCTCGGCAAACGCCGCCATCCGGTCTTCCGCCGGTAACGGAAAAGGTGGGTTTGCGTTGGTTTTCAGATACTATTTTCAATCCGGTGCGCAAAAGTCCGCAATGTCACCCATCCGAAACCTTGGGGCGGTTCTCCGGCTGGGCCGAACCTCGACGGCAACCAGACACCGCCAACCCGGCTTTGCGGGGTGGCTTGCGGCATTCGGCAGAACCAATCCGCAATGGTTCCAATCGAAAGGTAGCAACGTGTCACTGCTTTTTCTGCATGATTTTCATCAAATACTTACCAATGACATCAAACTCCAGATTTACCCGGTCGCCAACCGCCAACTGCCGGAAATTGGTGTGCGCATACGTGTAAGGGATAATGGCCACGCTGAAACCGTCATCGCGCGAGTCAACCACGGTCAGGCTCACGCCGTTGATGCACACTGAGCCTTTCTCGACGGTGATGTTGCCCGGTGCTGGATCATAACCGAAACTGAAAACCCAACTGCCGTCCATGTCCGTTACCTGCGTGCAAATGCCGGTCTGATCCACGTGGCCCTGCACAATGTGTCCGTCGAAACGGCCATTGGCGGCCATGCACCGTTCCAGGTTCACCAGCGTGCCGGGTTTCCACTGGCCCAGACTGGTTTTTTGCAGCGTCTCTTGGATGGCCGTCACGGTGTAGCCCGTGGCCCAGGCTTCGGTCACAGTCAGGCACACGCCGTTGTGCGCCACGCTCTGGTCAATTTTCAGTTCGGCGGCCAGCGGCGTGTGCAGCGTGAACGTCAGGTTGGTGCCTTCCGCCTTCAACGCGCCGATTTCGGCAACGGTCTCAATGATTCCGGTGAACATGGTGTAAAAGCCCTAAAGGGAGTTTTGGCTGGGTGGGTTTGTCATTTTTAAAAGATACTATTTCAGCATATTGTCCGAACTTCCCGTGGGAAACGTTGCTATAACGTTCCCTTGGTGCTGGGCAGGCTGTCCAGTTCATGCACATTGCGGGCCACGGCCATTTTAATGGCTTTGGCGAATGCCTTGAAAATCGCCTCAATCTTGTGGTGTTCGTTATCGCCCTCCACCTTGATGTTCAGGTTGCACTTGGCCGCATCCGCAAACGATTTGAAGAAGTGGAAAAACATCTCCGTCGGCATCTCGCCGATTTTCTCGCGTTTGAAATCCGCATCCCACACCAGCCACGGCCTGCCCGAAAAGTCAATCGCCACTTGTGCCAGTGCCTCGTCCATGGGGAGCAGGAAACCGTACCGGTTGGTTCCCCGCTTGTCGCCGAGGGCCTTGGCGTAGGCTTCGCCGAGTGCCAGCGCGGTGTCTTCGATGGTGTGGTGTTCGTCAATGTGCAGGTCGCCAGCCACGGTTATGTCCAAGTCCGCACCCGAATGCTTGGCAAGCTGGTCAAGCATATGGTCGAAAAAGCCGAGGCCCGTGCGCATCTGGCCTTGGCCCGTGCCGTCCAGGTTCAGCCTGATTGAAATCTGCGTCTCCTTGGTGTGGCGCGTCACTTCGGCCACGCGGGCGGGCAGTTTCAGATGCCGGTAAATCTCATCCCAATCCGCCGTAACCAAGTCGGAAGGCAAAAGTGGAAAGTCGGGGGTTTGGGTTTTTTGAAAGCTGAAAGCCCCGTCTTCAGCGGGGATACTGTTTTCTAATTCGGAACTCGGAATTCGGACTTCGGAATTGAACAGGATTGCCTTTGCGCCCAAGTTGCGGGCCAGTTGCACATCCGTTGCCCGGTCGCCGATCACGTATGAGTTTGCCAGGTCATAATCCCCGGCCAAATACTGGCCGAGCATGGCGGTGCCGGGCTTGCGCGTGGGCAGGTTTTGGTGCGCGAAACTGCGGTCAATGTGGACGGCGGCGAAATGCACGTTCTCGCCGGCCAGCGTCCGTAACATGGCCTTGTGCGGCGGCCAGAACGTATCTTCGGGAAACGAATCCGTGCCCAGCCCGTCCTGGTTGGTCACCATCACCAGTTCATAATCCGTTTCCTCCGCAATTTGGCGCAGGTTGCTGATTGCCTTGGGGATGAATTCCAGTTTTTCGAGCGAGTCTATCTGCCGGTCGGGGAGGGGTTCGGTGATGATGGTGCCGTCGCGGTCAATGAAAAGCACTTTTTTCATGCGTCAGTTTTCAGGTAAAGCCAACGCAAGTTTACGACAAAAAACATGAACCGGAAAAACCGCACGGAGGCCGCCCCGGAATTGCCTATTTTTGTGGTATGCCAGCAAGAATCCACCGCGTGTTTCCCCTTCCCGAAGCTTGTCCGCCGGATGAAGTCATCTTGAAAGCCCTGCATTGGGCCGCCCAATTAAGCCATTTCCATTTCTTTACCGACAATGGCATGGGCGGCAACTATCCCAATGGCGGCTTCCCGGTGCTGCTGGCCGCCGTGGCAAGGCAGATAGTGCCGCTGCGCAAGAATCAGGTTTTCAGCGACTTGCAGGATTTTCATAACCGAAACAACGAATGGATTATCGGGCATTTGGGCTATGATTTGAAAAACGAGATTGAGAACCTCGCCAGCCAAAATCCCGGATCCGGGCATTTTCCCGACGCGTGCTTCTACGTGCCCGAACACTTGGTCTGGTTCCGGGAAAATACGCTTGAAATCGCCACTTTTGGCGAGCCGGAGCAGGTTTTCAACGCCATTCTCGCAACGGAAACCACGCCCGGAAACCCGTCTTTCACCGGAGAAATCCGGCAGCGGACTTCGCGCGGCGATTACTTGCGCAGCGTCGAGAAACTGCGCGAACACATTCTGGATGGCGATGTGTACGAGATAAACTACTGCATGGAATTCTTTGCCGAAAACGCCCGCATCAATCCTTTGCAGACGTATCTGGCACTGAACCGGCTTTCGCCGATGCCGTTTTCCGTGTTCGGCAAAATGGAAGACCAGTACCTGTTGTGCGCCTCGCCCGAGCGGTTCCTGAAAAAAACGGACAGCCGCCTCATTTCCATGCCCATCAAAGGCACGGCCAGGCGGGGTTTGACCGTTTTGGAAGATACTATTCTAAAAGAACAACTGCGCGGCAGCGAAAAGGAACGCGCAGAAAACATGATGATCGTGGATTTGGTGCGCAATGACTTGGCGCGCAGTGCCGTGCCGGGCACCACCCGCGTGGACGAAATGTTTGGCATCTACACGTTTGCCGCGCTGCACCAGATGATTTCCACGGTGTCGGCGCGGGTGCGGCCCGGCGTGGAATTTGCCGAAATCATCCGCAACGCTTTCCCGATGGGCAGCATGACCGGCGCACCCAAAATCAGGGCCATGCAATTGATTGACGACTACGAGGATGCGCGGCGCGGCCTGTATTCGGGCGCGGTGGGCTACGTTGCACCCGGCGGCGATTTTGATTTCAACGTGGTCATACGCAGCATCTTGTACGATGCCCACCGCCAATGCCTTTCCTTTTCGGTGGGCAGTGCGATAACCTACGATGCCGATGCCGAACAGGAATACGAGGAATGCCTGCTCAAAGCCGAAACCATGCGCCGGGCATTGCAACCCGGAGGGCAACCGTGAATTTTTTAGCCCCGGTTTTCTGTTGATTGATAGAACGGGTTTGCGTTTTCGGCCAAGCGAGTCGCAGACGCGCGGCAGTTGACGCAAGGGTAGGCGGACTTTCCAAGTCCGGCGATTGGCGCAAACGCTGCCCGGCCCAATCCAAGGGCGTTGCCGCTTGGCTCAGCCAAGTGGTTGTTCCGTGTTCTTATTTCATTCAGCAATCCCGATTCCGCACTCTTTTCATTTATTGCATCATTCAGGATTCTAAATTCAAAAACAGTATCTTTCAAAAGCACTAAACCTGTCACCCATGAAAAACGAAGTTTTGGAACCCATCCGTTTGGACACCATCGAGGAAGCCATTGCCGCCATCAGGGAAGGCGGAATCATCATCGTCGTGGACGATGAAGGCCGTGAGAATGAGGGTGATATGATTTGCGCCGCCGAAAAAACGACCCCCGAAATCGTGAATTTCATGCGCAAGGAGGCGGGCGGACTGCTCTGCGTTTCGCTGACCGAAGACCGCTGCGAGGAGCTGGGACTGGATTTGATGGTGGGGCGCAACACGGCCACGCACGAAACGCCTTTCACGGTTTCGGTGGATTTGCTGGGCAACGGCTGCACCACCGGAATCTCCGCCTACGACCGTTCGGCCACCGTTCAGGCGTTGGTGAATCCGGATACGAAACCGACGGATCTGGGTCGTCCGGGACATATTTTTCCGCTCAAAGCCAAAAAGGGCGGGGTGTTGCGCCGCACCGGCCACACCGAAGCCTCGCTTGATTTTTCGGTGCTGGCGGGCTTGCGTCCCGGCGGCGTGCTGATAGAAGTCATGGACGACGACGGCTCAATGGCGCGGCTGCCGCAACTGCGCCAACTGGCCGACAAGTTCGGGTTGAAATTGGTGAGCATCAAGCACTTGATAGAATACCGGCTGCGCTACGAAAGCCTGATCAAGCGCGAAATAGGCGTGGATATGCCCACCGAATTCGGCCATTTCGACTTGATTGCCTACCGGCAGGAAAACACCGGCGACATCCATTTGGCGTTGGTGAAAGGCCGCTGGGAAAAAGATGAACCGGTGATGGTGCGCGTGCATTCATCGTGCGTGACGGGTGATGTGTTCGGCTCGTGCCGCTGCGACTGCGGTGGGCAACTGCACCGGGCCATGCAACTCGTGGAAGCCGAAGGCAAGGGCGTGGTGCTGTACATGAATCAGGAAGGGCGCGGCATCGGGCTGCTCAACAAGCTGAAAGCCTACAAACTGCAGGAAATGGGCCGCGACACGGTGCAGGCCAACTTGGAGCTGGGCTTCGGCATGGACGAACGCGACTACGGCGTGGGCGCGCAGATACTGCGCGACTTGGGCTTGGGCAACATCCGGCTGATTTCCAACAACCCCAAGAAACGCGCCGCACTGGTGGGCTACGGACTGGAAATCGTGGACACGGTGCCGCTGGAAATGGCATCCAACCCGCACAATGAGAAATACTTGGCCACCAAGCGCGACAAGATGGGTCACACGATATTGCAAGGCGGCAAGACCGAAAACGGCACGGAAAAATAGTATCTTCCAGGAAGCCCAAACCCGATGGGCTTGCCCAAGAAAACCCCCGCCGGTGTGCCTGACACCGGCGGGGGTTTAGTGTTTTTAGGGGATACTGTTTCAAATCACAGCCTGTCCACTTCGCTTTCGGAAAGCCCCGTTGCCTTGGCTATGATGTCAGTTGGCACACCATTTTGTTTGAGGGCTTTTGCCACTTCAAGTTTCCCTTCAAGTTTCCCTTCAAGTTTCCCCTCGTCAAAAGCAGTGTCAATGACACCTTTTAAATCGCGGTAGGTTTTCAGGCTGTTTTCATAGCTGTCCAACTCCGTCTGGTCAAATTTGGCGAGTTCGGCCTTTTCAAAGGCGCGGGTGAAAACCTCATCCCTGAAGATGGCCGGGATGGTCTGGAAGTCCTCCAAGTGCTTGATGAAATACAGCCATTTGTCCAAGCGGGTTTGCAGTTCGCTTTCGGCTTGGTTGAAATTCGGCATCTCAAGGTATATGTAGGTCAGCTTGTCGTAGAAAACCTTGCCGTTCTGGTTTTTCAGCCTGATGGTATGGACAACTTCGCTTTTCTCCGGTTCGTTTTCGTAGTCGTCAAACGTAAAGTCGAGAATGCCGATGCAATACACGGCTTTCAGGTTGTAGTTCCAGTTTCCTTTTTCAGCTTGCTCCCTGATGGGAAAAGTTGAATAATAGACGGTCCGCTCCTTAAAATAGTTTTGTTTGGCTTTTTGCAGTTCCACGATGAATTTCTCGCCATTCTCATTTTCACAGTAAATGTCATAGATGGCTTTCCGGTCGGCTTCGGTCTGGCCCAACTGCTCGGTGTTGCTGAAAGAGAGATTGACGATTTTGTTCTGGTGGGGCAGAAGGGCGTTCAGGAAGTCGAGCAAAATCGGTTTGCTGGCTTCCTCGCCGAAAATCTTCTTGAATCCGAAATCTGTGAACGGGTTGATGTATTTTGCCTTCATCGTCTGGTGGCCAATGTCCTGTTGTGGCGAAT
>JANPIL010000015.1:0-5328 GCA_031424975.1 Sphingobacteriales bacterium | reverse complement strand
ACTGGACGACACCGAAAGCGGCCAATGCGGTGTTGGCCGCTTTTTACCACAACAAGAGAAAACTTCTGTCAGCAAAAAGCCACGGCTTCATTTGGAAAGTGATGAAGGAAACGGAAACCGGCAAGGAAAAATTAAAAGGCCAGTTGCCCGAAGCAACAGTGGTTGCTCATAAAACGGGTTGGTCGGGAGTTAACAAGGAAGGCATAACCGCAGCGTCGAACGACATCGGCATTGTTTTCCTGCCCAACGGACAACACTTTTTCATAAGCGTGTTCGTAGCTGATTCCAAAGAAGACACGGCAACGAACGAAAAAATAATTGCCGACATCGCAAAAGCGGCTTGGGATTATTTTGCCGCCAAGTAAATTGATGGGGTTGGAAATAGTATCTTTTAAAATCGCCAAACCCGCCCCCTTTCATGAAGCATGACAGCTTTGCGGCGGCACTGTCATGTTTTGCCAAGGTTCAAACTTGCCACCGAGAACTTGAGCGGCAGCAGGCATTCCACCGAATCCAGCAGGTATGTTTCCCCGTTTTCGCCTTGCATCAGGAACCGGATGGGTTGGTGCTGCTTCACCTCGTATTCCAGCATTACTTGGCGGCACGCGCCGCACGGCGACACGGCCACGCAAACCGGGCTGTGGGCGGGCCGGGCGGTGACGGCAACGGCCACTATCCGCTGGTCGGGGTAATTGGATCCGGCGGCAAAAATAGCCGTCCGCTCGGCGCACAAGCCCGACGGGTAGGCCGCGTTTTCCTGGTTGCTGCCCCTGACCACCGTACCATCGGCCAGCAGCACCGCCGCCCCCACCTTGAACTGCGAATACGGCGCGTAGGCGTTTTCAAGGGCTTCGCGGGCAGCGGCCATCAGTCCGGCATCGGCTTGGCTCAGTTCTTCCGGCTGCATCGCGGTCGCAAAAAATTCCATATTCAGTTTGCGCATCGTTCGCTTGTTTGGGTCATAAGTGTATCTTTGCCGCCGACCGAAGGGAGTCCGACAAGAGGGCGTGAAAATAGGGATTCGCGCAAAGAATCGCAATGGCCGGATAAAAGGTGCGGGTTCGGGAGTTTCAAAATAGTATCTTCCAAAAGGCCCAAACCCATTTCCGCACTTCTTTGCTTTCCCCGCGCTTTTGCCGTCGGCTGCTCACACCACCCACCGGCAAGCATTTTTCCAGCAATTGACCGTCCAACCAACCCCTTATTATGCCATACACCGAAAACACCGGCGGACAGAAGCGAATCCTCATTCTGGGCGCGGGCCGCTCATCCACGTATTTGATTGATTACCTGGCCAAACAGTCGCTGGAACACGATTGGAAACTGGTAGTGGGCGACATGGAACTGGCTCCGGCGCAGCGGCGCACTGAAATGTACCCGCACGTGGAGCCGATATTGTTCGATGTGTTTGACCAAAAGGAACGCGAAAGGCAGGTGAGCCAGTCAGATGTGGTCATCTCCATGCTGCCCGCCATCTACCATATCCACGTGGCACGGGCCTGTATGAGGTTTGGCAAGCACTTGGTCACGGCCTCCTACGTGTCGTCCGAAATCCGCGAGCTCAACATCGAGGCCACCCGCAAAAACCTGCTCATCTTAATGGAATGCGGCCTGGATCCGGGTCTGGACCATATGTCGGCCATGCGCGTCATTGACGGCGTGAAGGCGCGGGGCGGCAAGATGCTGCTGTTCAGGTCGTGGTGCGGCGGCCAGATTTTCGACGAGGCCGACAACAACCCGTGGCATTACAAATTCACTTGGAATCCGCGCAATGTGGTGGTGGCCGGGCAAAGCGTGGTCAAATACGCTGAGCAGGGCAAGTACAAGTTCATACCGGCGCACCAGGTTTTTGCCCGCACCAGAAACATCCACATACAAGGCGTGGGCGAAATGGAAGGCTACGGCAACCGCGACTCGCTGAGCTACCGCGAAGCCTACAAGCTGCCGGATGTGCAAACGCTGCTGCGCGGCACACTGCGCCCCAAGGGTTTTTGCGAGGCTTGGCAAATTCTGGTGCGCCTCGGCCTTACCGATTCCATACACAAGGTGGAAAACTGCGAGAATATGACCTACCGCGAGTGGGTGCAGCTTTTCCTGTCGGGCCATTCGGATTTGCCGGTGGCCGAACACGTGGCCAGTTACCTGAACGTGGATGCGAACTCGGAAGCCATGCGCAAAGTGGCTTGGCTGGGCATTTTCAGCGATGAGAAAATCGGCATCGGCAACGCCACGCCAGCCGAAATTTTGCAGCACCTGCTGGAGCGGAAATGGGCGTTGCACCCGAACGAAAAGGACATTATTGCCATGCAGCACGAATTTGAGTACGAGATTGGCGGGGTACGCAAGCGGCTGGTGTCGTCGCTGGTGGTCAGGGGCGAGGATTCCATCCACACGGCCATGGCCAAGACCGTGGGCTACCCCATGGCCGCCGCCGTGAAACTGTTGCTGCTGGGCAAACTTGACGCGCGGGGCGTGCAGATTCCGGTGATGAAGGAAATATACGAGCCGGTACTGGAAGAATTGGCACAACTTGACATTGTGTTCCACGAACTCGAAACCGATGTTGACAGCGGCACGGAGGCATGAGAAACGGCGCAGGCTTCCGCCATTCGCGCAAAGACCCCAGCCCCGGCGAAAGCAGCGGGAATGGGGTTTTTGCAGAAAGGCGGAAGCCCGGAAATAGTATCCCCGCGAAAGACGGGGCTTTCAGCTTTCAAAAAGGGCAAACCCTTATTTTTTCACCGGCTTTTCAGCTTTGGCGGCGGCGGCTTCCGCCTGCTTCTTTTTCTTGTTGTGCGGGCGGCTGTTGCCAAACGAACCGGCGGTTCTCTTTCCTCTTTTCGATTTGATGTCTCCTCTTCCCATGTTGCGGATTTCTGTTATGAAGTGTGGATAAATATGAAGAATGTAATGCGTGATTGTAAAGCCGGGTGCGAAAATACGCAAAAGAAATAAAACCAATTAGCGCAAATCAAAAAAAGCGTTGTTTTTATGCCATTATCCGCCGGAGCCGGGCGATTTCAGTCAATTTTCCGGAAAACCATCAGTTGGCGGTGCTTTCGGAGCAATACCAGCCGGAGGTTTTTTATAGAGTAAGCATCCGCTTGCTTCAGGCCACGCATGAAATCCGTTTCAAAGCCACTGCGGCAAGGTGTTTTTGCCACGGTCAGGTTTTTGAACGCAAGGGCATTGCCGCCGGTTTCCACCGTGCCTTCCAGTTGGTTGCAGCCGGTGTGGCCCAGCACCCGACCATCAGCCACGTAGATTTCCAATATGGGAACCCCCTTGCTGAAATCCCCGCTTTTCACAGCCCTGCCCCTGAAACTTTCCAAAGCCCAAATGTCGTGCAGGAGGTATGATGTCGGCAAACTTCCGCCGACCGGCTCGCTTCCATTATCTGACACGGACAGCGGCGGCCTTTGGCAACCCGCCAGCAGGAAAACCCAGATGAAAAAAGCCGCGTTACCGTGCATGGCGCATTTCCGTGGACTAATCTGTTTCTAAAAATAGTATCTTTTGAAAAGCCCAAACCCGTTGTTCACACAAACTTAACGCAGATTTAACATTGTCGCAACTGCCAAAAAGATACTTTTGCCGCTTCACTGAGGCTTCTGGAGCAGAGCACCCTGATTCACCTGCCCAGGCTTGATTACAGGCATTGGGAAAAACCACCCCCACCGCCCGGCGATTCGCGGAATCCGTTTCCGGCTCTCATTCCAATCCAACTCGATTCCCTTCAAACCATTTACCACAAAACCACTTACCGTTCATGAAAAAGATCCCTTTATTCCTCTTTGTTCCGGCAAAGAACACACTGGCCGCAATCGTTGCGCTATTGGTGTGCCTCTGGGCGGATGTCTGCCTGGCAGCCAACAAGCGATTGGCAAATCCGGCGGCCATTGCCGTTTCCGGCTCGGTGACGGATGCCGAAACCGCCGAAAGCCTGCCCGGAGTCAGCGTGAGCATCAAAGGCACCACCACCGGAGCCATCACCGATGCAAGCGGCAAATACACGCTGAGCAATGTGGACGAAAACGCCACCCTCGTTTTTTCTTTTGTGGGCTACGAGGCGCAGGAAATTTCCGTTGGCGGCCGCACAACCATCAGCATTGCGCTGAAAACCGCCGACCAGCTACTCAGCCAAGTGGTGGTGATCGGTTACGGGGCGCAAACCAAACGCGATGTGACCACGGCCATCGCCTCGATTAAAGCATCAGACATCAAGGATCAGCCGCTTACCGGTTTCGACCAAGCCCTTACCGGCAAGCTGGCGGGGGTGCAGGTGGTGCAGACATCGGGTGCGCCGGGCGGCAACATTTCGGTGCGGGTGCGCGGCACGGGTTCCATCAGTGCGGGCAACAACCCGCTGTATGTCATTGACGGCGTGCCGCTGTCTAATGATGTGCGCAACGCCACCGGCTCCATTGATGTGGGCTATGCCAACCAGCCCATCAATCCGCTGAATACCATAAACGTCAACGACATTGAATCCATTGAAGTGCTAAAAGACGCTTCCGCATCGGCCATTTACGGTTCGCGCGGCTCCAACGGCGTGGTCATCATCACCACCAAGCGGGGCAAGGAAGGCAAGCCGGTATTGGGCTACGAAACATTTGTGGGTGTGCAGGAGGTGAGCAAGAAACTGAAGCTGATGGATGCCTACCAATATGCCCAACTCGTGCGCGACGGCCACAACAACGCCTACTTGGAGTCGAACCCGACCGCCAGCATTGACGACCCAAATGCGGTGCGCGCCGCCAAGCCCGGTGCCAACGTGGGCTGGCAGATTCCGCCCGAAATAGTGCCCTACCTGCAAAACCAGCCGGGACTGACCAACACCGACTGGCAGGATGAGATTTTCCGCCGCGCCCCCATCCAGAGCCACACGGTTTCGCTGGCGGGTGGCACGGATAAAATCCGGTATTTCGTCTCGGGCAACTATCTGAGCCAGGATGGCGTGGTGATCAGTTCGGGTTTCAAGCGTTACAGCGGACGATTCAACCTGGACGTAACCGAAAACAAGCTGAAATTCGGTTTCAACCTCAATCCGGCCTACAACGACAATGACTTGGTCAATTCCGAAGGGCCGCACTTTGCCGAAGGCGTGATTGCCTACGCGCTGGGCGGCGCGCCGATTTTTCCGGTGCGCAACCCCGACAACTCCTTCAACTACGGCAACAACACTTGGGGATACGCCCAATCAGGGCAACTGAACCCGGTGGCCGTTGCCCAGCTCACGCAAGACCGCCTGAAGCAGTTCCGCTTCCTGGGCAATGTCTATGGCGAGTATGCCATTTTGAAAGACCTGAAATACCGCTTGTCGCTGGG
>JANPIL010000014.1:0-4110 GCA_031424975.1 Sphingobacteriales bacterium | reverse complement strand
GCCCTGGCTACGGTCACGAAGTTCGGCATTGCTCTTGGGAGCCGGGCGGGATGCCCTTTTTATTGCCAAACATTTATTGAACTCGTCCGGGCACGCTGAAGACCGGTTCGAGAGCCCGCCCGCCACCCACCCGTAAGCTGGGCATTGTTCCTTGTCTCGTACAACTTTTATCTTTTACCCGTTATGGAAAACAAACCCGATACCACCGACCTGACCGGCACCACCCAAGCCGGGCATGACCACGACGACGGACACGACCACGCCGAAGATGAACACACCCACGACGAAGCCGGGAGTGAAACCGGATCGCCCTGGCGGGAGTACCTGCCTGCCATCCTCAGTTTCGTACTGCTGGTGACAGGCATTGGCCTGCAATATTACGGGGCGGGCTTTTTTGAAAGCCAATGGGTGCGTCTGGTTTGGTTCGGCGTGGCCTACGTCATCATCGGCTGGAAGGTGGTGTGGGCGGCACTGAAAGGTTTTGCCCGGCTGGACTTTTTTAACGAGTTCAGCCTGATGGGCATTGCCACCATCGGGGCGTTTGTCTTGGGCGAATATGCCGAAGGGGTGGCGGTGATGCTCTTTTACGGCGTGGGCGAATTATTCCAGACCGCCGCCGTCAACCGTGCCAAACGCAGCATCAAAGCCTTGCTCGATGTCCGCCCTGACAAGGCGACTGTATGGAGAGACGGGGCATGGGTGGAAGCAAATCCCGAAACGGTAGCCATCGGCGAGACCATCCAGATCAAGCCGGGCGGGAAAGTGCCGCTTGATGGCCGGATGCTTTCCGAAGATTCCAGTTTCGACACCGCCGCCCTCACCGGCGAGAGCAAGCCCAATACCATCCGGCAGGGCGAAACCGTGCTGGCCGGGATGCTCAACCTGAGCAAACTCACGGAAGTGAAAGTAACCAAGAAGTTCGGCGAGAGTTCGCTGGCCAAGATTCTGGATCTGGTGCAGAATGCCGCCGGAAAAAAAGCGCCTACCCAGCAGTTCATCAGCCGCTTTGCGAAAATCTATACGCCCATCGTGTTTTTTCTGGCGGTGGCACTGGCGTTTCTGCCCTACTTTTTTGTAGCGGACTACAATTTTTCCATCTGGGTTTACCGGGCGTTGGTGTTCCTGGTCATTGCCTGCCCGTGTGCGTTGGTCATTTCCATTCCGCTGGGCTACTTCGGGGGCATCGGGGCGGCTTCCCGCAACGGCATCCTGTTCAAGGGCAGCAACTACTTGGATCTGATGACCCAACTGACCACCGTAGTGATGGACAAGACCGGCACCCTTACCCAAGGTGTTTTTGAGGTGCAGCAAGTGCAAACCGAGGGCTACCCTGAAACCGAACTGATTGGACTGCTGGCGGCATTGGAAAGCAAATCCTCCCATCCGGTCGCCAAAGCCGTGACCGGTTACGCCACCCGGAACGGCCTCGCGTTTGACGAGCGAACGGTTGAAAACGTGGAGGAAATTGCCGGGCATGGCTTGAAAGGCAGGATTGACGGAAAAACAGTATTGGCCGGAAACCTCAAACTCCTCGCCCGGTTCTCAGTAAACTACCCGCCTGCATTGAATGACATTGTGGATACGGTGGTGGTGGCGGCCATTGACAGCAAATACGCCGGACACCTCACCATTGCCGACCAGATCAAGCCCGATGCCAGGGAAGCCATTATCCAACTCCGTAAAAACGGCATCCGCGAGACGGTGATGCTCTCCGGCGACAAAAACGCCGTCACCCAGAAAGTGGCGGTTGAATTGGGCATGGATTCCGCTTTCGGCGACCTGCTGCCCGAAGGCAAGGTGCAAAAGCTGGAGGAACTCAAGCGTGACCCCCGCCGCAAAATCGCCTTCGTGGGCGACGGCATCAACGATGCCCCGGTGCTGGCCCTCTCGGACGTGGGCATGGCGATGGGTGGCATGGGCAGCGACGTGGCTATTGAGACCGCCGACGTGATCATCCAGACCGACCAGCCTTCCAAAATCGCCACTGCCATCCAGATTGGCCGGGCCACCCGCCGCATCGTCTGGCAAAACATTTCACTGGCCTTCGGGGTCAAGGTGATCGTGCTCATCTTGGGGGCCGGGGGCCTTGCCACCATGTGGGAGGCTGTTTTTGCCGACGTGGGCGTGGCCCTGCTGGCCATTCTCAACGCAGTACGGATTCAGAGCATGAAGTTCTGGAAGAGTGCAGAGCATCCAGTCAATGAAAACGTGTACGCGGTGGTGGGACAAAGAAATCGAAAGACTGTTCCGTGAAGTACAGGAACTATCAGCCGGAGACATGGTTTCGACAGGCTATGCCGTACCATTGGCTGGTGGAACGCCACGAACTTGAAACCTCCCCAAACCGAACCGGAGCCAAGCAGGTGAAAGGCCTATTACCGGCTGTATGCGGGAGGTGATTCGGCAATTTCCAAGATGCTTTTTATTGCCGTGCATGTATTTACCGTGTATGTGTCCATATGTTCGACCCCATTTATCCCTAACAAAATGACTGCCAGAACTTTTCTTTTCGCCGCTTTCGTGATATTCCTTACTGTTTCCCGATCCATTGCCCAAACCGAAGCGGACGGTGCCTTGGGAACTTGGTATTCAGAAGGCAAGGAATCCAAAATCGAAATCCACAAAAAAGGCGACCGCTACTTTGGGAAAACGGTCTGGGTTCACCGGAAAAATGCCGACGGCTCTCCAGTGCTGGACACCAATAATCCGGACGCGAAACTTCGCGGCCGCCCGGTTACGGGCATTGTCCTGCTGCGCGAGTTCAAATACGCCGGGGAGAATGTCTGGGAAGACGGAAAAATCTACGACCCCAAAAACGGCAAGACCTATTCCTGCAAGATGACTCTGGCCGGCAAAAACCGGCTCGACGTTCGCGGATACATCGGCATCTCCCTCATGGGCCGCACCACCACTTGGACCCGGGTGGAATAAGGGGTTCATTGCAAATGGACGAAGAACAATGCCAAGGGATTTCCATTGCCGGAGCGGACGCAAGGGGTTCCCAGTTGAAATTTCTGCCTGTCGGAAGGTATGGCTTCCCAAGCGGTTGAGGTACGTGTAGATGAGTAACTTTTTAAAATACCGCTAAAAAAAAAGATACTGCCAATCTCCTTAATCATCATCACGAAACAGCAACACGGTAACCGGCAATGAAATCGCCTTAGGGAATACTGACACGGAATGCTGCACGGGCCGGCCCGGCTGTTGCTGCCGGTTGCCAGCCAGGGACGAAAAACACGCTTTACAAGAACCGCCACATAAGCCATGAACATAAACCCATGATTATAGTCAAACACCCGTTGGAACACTGTAACCAAGCGCAGGAAAGAATGGTGGGCCAGGCCCCGGCTCCGCTCAAGCGGTGGCATGAGCTGATGTTCTCGCACGGCAATGCCACCTACCGCTACCACCAGCGGGCAACCGGGTTCGAGCCGACCGGGGAAGACTGGAACGAATGGCTGGAAGGTATCGAAGCGGAGGGGTTTGGCCGGTTGATGCGGCAGGGAGGTTTTGAAAAAGGCAAACGTAGCCTTCCCTTCACCCGCTATGTGAATGAGAAAAATGATTTGGGCATGGATGAATTTGTCCGGCAACTTATGGGTCAGGATGAGTACGAGGAATATATGAGGATGTTACAGGCCGATCAAGCCAACGCGGACCTGAAATGAAATTGTTTGCATGCGGTGTGGTTTGAATTCCATCCGGGGATTTAAATACACCAAACCCCCATGTACCCCCAGGGCTGTTAGGTTCTTAGAGAAGGCGGGTATTTAACCAAATAAAAGGTGGTTTGGCTTTCAACTGTTTTTCTTTGCGTGTTGAAAATTACCCAATCTTGACACTACAAGGGAAGTTCGCTCAACTCTGCGGCCACCGATGATTTGGCCTTTCAAGTTAGAACCTAACAGCCCTGCCATGTACCCCTATCGGAACAAATCGATTGAGGACTTGCCCGGCGAAGATTGGCGGGGCCTACCCGGTTTGCAGGATTACTACTGCGTTTCCAATCTTAGCCGCATCAAGTCACTCGACCGTTGGGTAAACCACAATTACAAGCCGCTCCGCTTTACTAGGCCGGACAAAAACCCACTACTGAGACATGCACTGTTT
>JANPIL010000013.1:0-7305 GCA_031424975.1 Sphingobacteriales bacterium | reverse complement strand
CAACACCGCCCCGACATTGTTTATTTTGATTGGATACAGAGTTTTGTCATTGGCCGCAACCTGCCGGTCACGTTGCTCAAGTGTTTCACCTTCGCGCTTGAAATACTGTACCTCACAAAAATCAGGCGCATTCCGGTGTTGCACACCTTGCACAACCTGCGCAACCACGCCAAACGGCAAGTGGGCATTGAACGGCGGATGTACCGTTTTTTCCTCCGGCACTGTACCAGAATCCGCGTGTATTCCCCAACGACCATCATCAAGGCCCGGCGGCTTTTCGGCATCCCGACGGATCATTTCCGGGTGATTCAGGATGTCCCGTTCCATTATTTTTACCCAAACAATTCCGGTTTTGCCGAAAGCCGCCAGCATCTGGGCATGGATGAATCGGCGTTCATGTACCTGTTTTTGGGAATGGTTAAACCTTACAAGGGTTTGGAAACGCTGATTGCCGCCTTTGGCCAACTCAATGACCCGCAGTCGCGGCTGGTGATTGCGGGCACCAGCGACTCGCCGGAATACGCACGGCAAATCCAATATCTGGCCGGTGGCGACCCGCGCATCACCTACCAAAACCAATTTGTTGCCATCGAAAATGTGCAGTATTACCTGAACGCCGCCCAAGTGGTGGTGCTGCCTTTCCGTAACGTCGAGCATTCGGGCTCAATGGATTTGGCACTTTCCTTTGGCAAACCGGTAATCAGTTTGGAAACGCAGTTTTTTGCCAAGCTGCTTTCCCATCAGCAAACACTCCTGTTCAACCATGCTGGTGGGGCATTGCTGGAAGCACTGCAAAATGCCCGGCAAGTGGATTTGGATGCCATTGCCCGCCGCAATTTCCAGATAGCCGACAACGGGAACCACCGCGATCTGCTGCCGTTTTTTAAGGAAGTATTGTGAAAAGCACCGCGCTACCGGATTTGTAAATCCAAAATCCGCCCCTGCAAACCGACTGCCGCTAAAGACGGGGCTTTCAGCTTTTCAAAACATACTGTTTTGGCTTTTTCTTTGGGGGCTATTTTCCTTTCAGCATCGCGTCCAAGCCTGAAGTCATGGCATACAAGTGCGGAGATTTGCGGCTGTATGGCAAACTGAAACGGGGCACGGCCAACGGCGTGCTACCCAAATAAGGCTGGCTCACGTTGATGTATCCGGCTTGGTAACCAGCTTGGCGGGCGGCCTCTACGGTTTGCGCGTCTACCTCGTCCGGGCCGCCGTAAGGATAGACAACATGGCTGATTTTTACGGGCAGGTTTTGTTCCAGCACTGCTTTGGACTCCGAAAATTCCGCCAGTTTTTCTTCAAACGACAGGAATTTTATGACCCGGTGCGTTTGCGTGTGCGAGGCAATGACGTGCCCGCGCCGCTGCAACTCTTGGATTTGCGGCCAGTCCATGAACCGGAAGCGCAGCGGGTCGAAGTCGTCCACCGCGTAGGCAATCCGGTTGCGGTCGCAGATGACGCGGATAATGGCGTAAACATCGGAAATCCGGTTGGCATACAGCCACTTTTTAAAATCGCTTTCCAGCGTCAAAAGATTATGATCTGACACGCGGATACCGTGCCGATAATCGTCCATGGGCAGGAAAATGGATTTTCCGGTGAACTTCCGCAGAATCAGGTAAAAATGGTCGCGCCAGATGTGCGGGATTTTCCCGTCCACGAAAGCCGGGCAGACGGCAAATAGGGCCGTCAGCTTGAAATCTTCCAGCAGTGGCAGCACGGTTGTGTGGTTGTTCAGCATCCCGTCGTCGAAGTGCAGGAACAAACCCCGGGCTTTGGGGTCTTCCATTGCGGCAATGGGCAGAACCGTGAACTTTCGGGTCAGAAACCGCAGGTGGGCTGCCATGACATCGCGCGTAATGTCCACTTGGTAGCGGCCTACCGGTTTCAGGTTCTCCGCTGGAAGCACGTTGTGGTAGCAGATTATGCCGCGCCGCCGGCCGCGCAATGCTTGGAACAGGCCATTGAAACCGCTGTGGTAAAGGCCGCCATAGAGCAAGTCGCGCAGGGCCAACTTGTGTTTTTTTTTGAGAATCATCCCTTTGTTCGTATCATTGAGGCACATTCAATCAAACCATGAAGCAGCAAATCAAAAGAATAATTGGCAAGGGCGGGGCCAACCAACTGCGTTCGCTGCAAACTTCGGCAAAAGGATTCGTGTTGAGTTTCGGCAACAATGTGGAATGCCCGATTTGCGAACACACCTACAGCAAGTTCCTCAATTTCCGGCACCGCACCAACGCCCTCTGTCCCAACTGCCGCTCGCTGGAGCGACACCGCCTGATACACCTGCACCTGCGCGACAAAACGGATTTCTTTACCAAGCCCAAACGCATCCTGCACTTTGCCCCGGAAAAATGTTGGCACGCACAGTTCAAGGAAAACCCGCTGTTCAAGTATGAAACCGCCGATTACATGGTCTCTTTCATGGACAATATCGGTGCCCGGCCCGACCATGTGATGTCCATTGACGATATAAAATTTCCAGACAACTCATTTGATGTCATCATCGCCATCGGCATCCTGCTGCTCGTTCCCGACGACCACAAGGCCATCCGCGAACTCTACCGCGTGCTCAAGCCCGGCGGCTATGCGGTACTCGAAGACCCCATCCGCTACGAACGGCCTGACACTGAGGAATTTGACCTGTCCACGCCCGAAGCCAAGGCTGAAAGCCTGCGCAAGTTCGGACACCTGCAATACCGGTACTATGGCATGGACGATTACCGCAAACGCATTGAAAGCCACGGTTTCCGGCTGGAAGTGGATTATCACGGCCAGTCGGTGGATGCGTACCGCTACGGAATCATACCGAATATCCCCGCCAAAATTGCGCATAAGGACTGAGAAAAAGAAGGCGGGTTTGGGAGTTTGCGGGGATACTATTTCAAGCATACTGTTTTCGCCGCCAATATGCATTTCGGTAATTTTTTTCCTGAAAATATTTTTCTTGAATGTATAAAATCCTCACCGTGTTCGGCACCCGCCCCGAAGCCATCAAGATGGCGGTTCTGGTGCGGAAACTCAACGACCACCCGCTTTTCGACCACCGCCTCTGCGTAACCGGGCAGCACCGCCAACTGCTGGATCAAGTGCTGGATATTTTCCAGCTAACGCCCGACTTTGACTTGGACATCATGCAGCCCGGCCAGGATTTGTCGGACATCACGAGCCGCATCCTGTTGAAAATCAGGGAGGTGCTGAACGGTTTTCGGCCCGACCTGGTGCTGGTACACGGCGACACCACCACCTGTTTTGCCACCACGCTGGGCTGTTTTTACGCGGGCATACACGTGGGCCACGTGGAGGCTGGCCTGCGCACCGGCAACCTGCAAGCCCCGTTTCCAGAGGAGGCCAACCGCGTGATGGTGTCACGGCTGGCCTCCTATCATTTTGCCCCCACACCGCGCAACGTGGCCACATTGCTCAGCGAAGGCATTGATGCACAGGCAATTGTGCAAACCGGCAACACGGTTATTGATGCGCTGCGGCACATGGCCGACCGCACCGGCGGGCTGTCGGAGCAGTGGCGCGGATCGGCGTTGGAAAATAGTATCCTGAAAAAAGGCAAAACCCTGCTTGTCACGGGTCACCGGCGCGAGAATTTTGGGCAGGGATTCATTGAAATATGCCGCGCCCTGGCCGTGATCGCCAAAAAATATCCCGGACTGGACATCATTTATCCGGTACACCTGAACCCGAACGTGCAAAAGCCGGTCTATGAAATCATCGGCAACCTGCCCAACATCCACTTGATGGAATCGCTTTCGTACGAGGATTTCATTTTCGTGATGAAAAACGCCTACTTGGTGCTCACCGATTCGGGCGGCGTGCAGGAAGAAGCCCCCGGCTTGGGCAAGCCCGTGCTGGTAATGCGCGAAACCACCGAGCGGCCCGAAGCCGTGGAAGCCGGAACCGTGAAACTGGTGGGGGCCAATGCCGAAAAAATCATTGCCGGCGTATCGGAACTGATGGACGACCCGGTGGTGTACCAGCAGATGTCCAAGGCCCACAACCCGTATGGCGATGGCAAGGCAACCGACCGGATTGTGTCTTTTCTGGAAAAACTGGCCGGATAGGCCCGCAACGCGCACCGAAAAATAGTACGCCACGGCGCACAAATATCTTTTAATATGACTAAACCCCGCCTGCTTTACCTGTCCATCAACGACGGCTCGGATACGCGCATCAACAAGGAAATCAGGACATTGGCGCGTGATTTTGACATTGATTACGTGGGCATCGGGCAATCGGATGGGCGGGCTTTTGTCAAGGAATACTGCCGGAGTTTCAAGATTGTGCGGGGCGGCCACAAGAATCCGCTGGTGTTTCTGAAGTACGGGTTTCGGGTTTTGAAAACATACTATTTCCGCCGGTTCGATTCCATCCACATCATCAACGAAAACCTGCTGCTGATTTTCCTGCCTTTCCTTTTTTGGCGGCGGCACAAACTGGTGCTGGATGTGTTCGACTCCATTTTTCTCCGCTCGGGCAAGCGGCTGGGCTGGCTGCGCGACTTGTGCTACCAACTGCCCAAACGCATCATTGTGACCGACGACAACCGGAAATCGCTGGTGCCGATTCAGTTCCACGCCAAAACCGTGGTGGTTGAGAATTTCCCGTACCGTTTTGCGGGTGACACAACCAAAACCAGCCAACCGGACGAACTGACAGTATTTTACAACGGATCCATGAGCCGCTCGCGCGGGACGGATTTGCTGCAACAACTGCTGGAAACCGACCGGCGTGTGAGCGTAAAAATGGCGGGCTGGATTTATGACCAGCCCACCCGGCAACTGGCCCAACACCCGCGCGTGGATTTTCTGGGTGTGGTCACGCAGCAGGATTCCATGCAATTGGCCGCCCACTGCGATTACATTTTGTCGCTTTACGAACCCGTCAACGAAAACAACATCAACGCCAGCCCCAACAAAATCTACGATGCCATCCAGGTTGGCACGCCGGTCATCATCAACCGCGAGGTGAAAATCGCTGCCTTCGTGGCCGAAAATCAAATTGGCTATGTTCTGGACGGTTTTTACCAACAAGACTACAGCCGTATTGCCACTGATTTGATGGCAAAGAAAGACACGTATCGTTTCAGCGAATACCTGCGCAACCAATTCACGTGGGAAGCCGTTGAATTCAAGCTGACACAAGCCCACCAAGCATGAAAATACTTTTTTGCACCAATGCCTTTGAAAACATCACCAACGGCCCGGCCAAATTCGCCAACCTGATCCTCGAAATAAACGAACGCCATGCCGGACACGAAATACGGATACTGACGGAAGATGTGAGCCACGAGCGGCAATATGTGTACAAGGTAAACCTGCGCATTCCGCGTTTGCTCAAGCCACTCGGCCAATTGCTGAGGATGTTTATGTACTACCAGAAAGCCAAGCAGATACAACGCGAATACGCCTACGATGTGATTGTGTACAACAATGCCTTTACCGGGTTGTGGGCCAGCCTCGTCAGCGGCAAGCCAACCGTGGGCATGATCAACGATGAGAAGAACCTGCGGGCCACGCTGGCCGGTTTCCGGTTCAGCCGGCAATGGCTCAAGCAGTTTGCTTTCAGCCGGTTGGAATATATTTCCACCCGCACGCACCGGCTCATCATCACCAATTCCGATTTCCTGCGGGAAAGAGTGATGCAAACGTACCGCGTGCCCGCCGCCAAAACGCACCGCCTCTACAAATCCATTGACCTACCGGGCATTGTGTGGCAACCCGACCGGAATTTCCAGCCTCCCATTCAAGTTGTCTTTGTCAAGGCCGACTACCGCGTGGGCAACCTTCCGGTGCTGGCCGAAGCCCTGTCGCAACTGTCTGGCTACGGTTTTGTGCTGCACGTGATTGGGCCGGAGCCGCGTTTCGAAGCCGATGTGCGTCGCATTTTTGTCGGAAAAACCAATATCGAACTCAACTACCTTGGCCCGCAACCACAACCGGTGGTGTACCAATATTTGCGCACCGCCGATATTTTCTGCGTGCCTTCGGTCACCGAAGCCTTGGGGGTTGCCAACATTGAGGCTTTGGCGCACGGCATTCCGGTGGTGAGCAGCCGGGTGGGCGGCATACCCGAGGTGCTGGACAACGGCAGCAACGGCTGGCTGGCCGCACCCGGCAATGCGGTAGCCTTGGCGGCGGCCATCGGCGAATGCATCGGAAACCCGGCAATGCGCCTCGAAAAATCACAGAATGGCCGCCGGTTCATCGCCAAGTTTGGTAAGGAGGCAATGTTCACCGATTTTTTGCGTATCTTAAGCCAAGTGCGCGAAAAACCAATCTAACAAAATAGTATCTTTTGAAACGCCGTAACCCGCCGACAGTCGTTGCCCATTTTGCCTGTGAACCGAAACAGTATCTTTTGAAAACGCCAAACCCGCCCGCCGCGCAGTGGCAACCCATTAAACACCCATGTTCGCTTCTTACTTTGGTTTTTTGAGGAACGGCAGAACCGGACGGATTGACATCCACCTGGTTCTGTTCACGCTCAACGCCTTCCTGGTGGTTTTCGGGTACAGCCTGCGCGGCGCACCTTTCCAAATCCTGAAGCTGGGGCGCACGGGCTTGGTGGTGCTTTCGCTGGTCTGGCTTTTTGCCAAGGCGGGCGATTATGCCTTCGTATTCCGGGGCGGCAAAAGCTGGATGCTGTGGTTTTTTCTGGTCATTAACCTGTACGCGCTGGCATTCAGCGTTGATTTCATGTACAGCCTTTCGCGGATTGCCGCTTGGATTCCCTTCCTTATCTACATTAATTATTTCATCGTTTACTTGTTCCGCAAGTACGACAAGGAAACCGCCCGCCTCAAGTTGCTGCAACTGTTCAATTTCTGTTACCTGTATCCGGTCATTGGGATGTACATTTTCGGTAACCCGCTGGTGCAGAGCGACATATACGGCGCGAATGTGGGCGGCTTCAAATCAAACGTGTTAGGCTGGGCCAGCATCGTGTTGTTCATCATGAGCTTGGATTTGCTGGCCAACGCCCAACCTCAACTTGCCTATAAACGGCTGCTCATTGCCCTTTCGGTATTGTCTTTGGTCGCCCTTTCCATAACCGGCTCGCGCAGCGGATATCTGAGCCTAGCCATCACGCTGGTCATCATCATCGCGAACAGCAGGCGGATTGCATTCTCGTCCAAGATATTCTTGGCCATCGCTACCGTGGGCCTGACATATTATATGCTCAACGACCCCAAATCGGCGATTAATGCCCGGATAGCCAAATCGGAGCAGCAGGCCAAGAAAGGCGAATCGCGGTTCCAGATGGCGGGTTTGGCCCTGAGCATCC
>JANPIL010000012.1:0-14284 GCA_031424975.1 Sphingobacteriales bacterium | reverse complement strand
CCGGCGGCTTTGTAGGCCCGCTGCACGGCCGGTACTTCGCCGTACTCGCTCGTGAGTTGGTTCTTCACGCTGTTGGTTTTCTCGGTGTAGTAGTTCACCGCGCCAATCAGCATGTTGTTGGAGATGTTGTCCAGATGCCCCCGGAACTTCAGCCACGGCCCCGCCATCGAAATATGGTCGGTGGTGCACTTGCCTTTGGCTTTGATGAGCAGTTTCAGGCCGCGTAAATCCGTGCCTTCCCATTCCGCAAACGGGGCCAGCAGTTGCAGTCGGTCCGATTGCACGTCCACGAGTACCTGCACTTGGCTGCCATCTTCGGCGGGAGCCTGAAAACCGGCATCCTCCACGGCGTAGCCTTGGGGCGGCGCTTCGAGGCCCATCGGTTCGTCGAGCATCACTTGCTGCCCGGCCTCATTGGTCAGCGTGTCTTTCAATGGGTTGAATGTCAGGTCACCGGCAATGACCAAAGCCGTCACCACCTCCGGCGAAGCGACAAAAGCCCGCGTGGCTGTCAAGCCGTCGTTGCGCTTGGCGAAGTTGCGGTTGAACGAGGTGATGATTGAGTTGGCGCGGTTGGGGTCGTCAATGTGCCGCGCCCACTGGCCGATGCACGGGCCGCAGGCGTTGGCAAGCACCACGCCGCCAATCTGCTCGAATGTGTGCAGTAGTCCGTCGCGTTCAGCGGTGAATCGCACCAGTTCCGAGCCGGGCGTGATGGTGAATTCGGCTTTGGCCTTCAGGTTTTTGGCGGCCGCCTGCTTGGCCACCGAGGCGGCGCGGGTCATGTCCTCGTACGAGGAATTGGTGCACGAGCCAATCAGCCCGACTTCGAGTTTCTGCGGATAATTATTTTCTCTCACGGCTTGCGCAAACTTCGAAATGGGCCAGGCCAGATCGGGTGTGTACGGCCCGTTGATGTACGGCTCCAGTTCCGAAAGGTTCAGTTCCAGCACTTGGTCGTAGTATTGCGCGGGGTTGGCATACACTTCATCGTCCGAACGCAGGTGCGCTTTCACCTTGTCGGCTTCGGCGGCGATGTCGGCACGGCTGGTGGCTTCCAAATACGCTTTCATGCGGTCGTCGTAGGCAAACAGCGACGTGGTGGCCCCGATTTCGGCTCCCATGTTGCAGATCGTGCCTTTGCCCGTGGCCGAAAGGCTTTCCGCGCCCTCGCCAAAATATTCCACAATGGCACCGGTGCCGCCTTTCACGGTCAGTTGCCCGGCCACCCACAGAATCACGTCCTTGGCCGAAGTCCAGCCGCTCAGTTTGCCGGTCAGCTTCACACCAATCAGTTTGGGCATTTTCAGTTCCCATGCCAGTCCGGCCATCACGTCGCAGGCATCCGCGCCGCCCACGCCAATCGCAATCATGCCCAGGCCGCCCGCATTGGGCGTGTGCGAGTCTGTGCCAATCATCATGCCGCCGGGAAAAGCGTAGTTTTCCAGCACTACCTGGTGGATGATGCCCGCGCCGGGCTTCCAAAAGCCGATGCCGTACTTGTCGGACACCGAAGCCAAAAAATCATAGACTTCCTTGTTCACATCCTTGGCCGTGGCCAAATCTTGGTCGGCTCCGGTTTTGGCTTGGATCAGGTGGTCGCAGTGTACGGTGCTGGGCACGGCCACCTGCGGGCGGCCCGCCTGCATAAATTGCAGCAACGCCATCTGCGCCGTGGCATCCTGCATGGCCACGCGGTCGGGCGCGAAATCCACGTAGTCCTTGCCGCGTTCGTGGGCGTGGGTGGGGTTGCCTTCAAACAAGTGGCTGTACAGGATTTTTTCGGAAAGTGTCAGCGGGCGGCCCACCACCTTGCGCGCCGCCTCAATCCGGCCGCCCATGCGGGCATACACGCCCTTAATCATTTCAATGTCAAAAGCCATGTTATCGAAGTTAAAAATGAAAAATCCGGGATCGGGACAATTGTCACAAGATTACGCGACCCGCGTGAGATTAACAAATTTTTGCGGTTTTGGCTGGGTTTTGGGGCAGTAGCCCACGATGAAACAACCTTTGAAAATAGTATCTTTCGAAAACGCGAAACCCAAAGCCTCCCCCAACCCCCTCCGAAAGAGGGGGCTAAAAAACAGTAAGTAGTGGCGTGAAAACAGTTTGCATTAAAAGCCCGCCACAGACCGTGGAAATCGAATGGCATAAGTTGTTTTCGGGCAAGCACTTATCTCGGCGGCGTTGGTGTCACGCTTGCACCAAGTGGCCGGGGGTTTAGGCTTTTCAAAACATACTATTTTCCGGAAGCGCAAAACGGCTTTTTCGCATCATCCAAACAGCACGTAATTGCCAAACTGGTCGGCGGGCAGGGCGGGCACGATGAGTTCGGGCGTGTCGGCCTCCAATTCGTTGACCTGCACCGACACCGGAAACAAGCGCATCTTGTCGGGTGCATACGGTCGGAGGCATGGCAGTAGTTCTTCCAGCGTGGCCCCGGTGTCGAGCCACGTCTTTTCATCTTCCAGCGACAATATTGCGGGCATACTGGCCGCCATGCCCGCAAACAACGGGTTGGCTTTCACGGTCAGCACGGCGCATTCCATCTGCGAGCCATCCGCTGATTCGCGCCACACGCCCGCCATCGCAAACGGAATGTTCCATTTGAGCGTGGCGCGGTGCGGAATCCGGCTCCGTTGCGACAGCTTTTTCCACACATACCAGCCATCGGCCAGAATCAGGCAGCGGCGGGCCAGCGCGTCAAGGGTCTGGGCGGAGGGTTTTCGGGTTTCCGGATTCACGGCCATCCGGTGTTTTGCGGGTTTTCCAAACCTGTCCAGCCCCCAGACGGCCAAGGCCAGTTGCTTCGGTTGGCGGTCTGCAATCACGGCCACCCGGCTGCCGGGCGAAATGTTGTAGTGCGGCCCGGACAAATCCGGCACTTTCACGCCGAACCGCCGGATGATTTTCTGCTTGGGCAAACTGAAAGAGAACCGGTCGCACATGGGTTGTGAATTCAAAAATCAGATGGACAGGGCAAGTTACCGATGAAGGACAAGGAACCAGCGGGCCGGTCACTTTCTGCAGTGAAAAAACCGCTTTTTTTTCGTACACGTAAGGTTTGGCTTGGGTACGAACGCAAAACCAACCCGGCCTGTTCGCGTTCCGGCAGTTTCGGGCCACGGGTTTGCGCATTCCAAAAGATAGTATTTCCGCAAAACTTCCGTGCCAAACCCGCAAACCACGCGTGTTCAAGGGTTGCGCCCCTTGGCGTTAGGCGCGTGTCCGTTGCTGGCCATCATCTTTCAAACCAAGCGGTTCATCTGCCAACACACGGCTTCCATCGAAAAACGGGCTTGTGCTTTCGCACGGAAAACATCACGCCAACCATTGATTTGCACATTTGCTGCTGCCTGCCACCGTCTGATTGGCGCAAACCTGCACTTTAAAAGTTTACCTGTGCCTTGCCCCACCGAATAAAAGGATGAATAACTGCAAGAAACACATTTCACCACAATCCATCATATCCGGGGTACGACAGCGATGACAAACACGAAGAAACTGATTTTGATTGTAGCAATGATGCTGGCGGCCAATGCCCCGGCTATGGCACAAATGGCCGAATTGATGCACTTTTCAGGTGCGGTAACTGTCGGCGAGGCGGACAAAAAGGAGTTGCAGCGGCGGGTGCGGGTATGGTTGCGCGAGGGGATGCCCGAAGAATACTTGGAAAAAAACACCGCCAAGGAAAACGCCGTCAGCGGCACATCATTTTTAAGATATGACAGCAATGTGCCCGCCGCCAGCGACATGACGCACGGTTCGGTCATGTACGATTTTGAAATCACAGTCAGCGACAACGAAATCACGTACCTGTTCACCAACTTCCGGCACGATGCCAAGATAAAATTCCACGCCATCACCGATGCCAACCATTTCCCGCACAAAATCCAAGCCGTGGAAAAGCCTTGGTACGACTTGGTTTGGCGCGACATAAAGCAGCAGTTGAACCATCAAGTCCCGACGATGCTGGAAACGCTGCAACAAACCGCCAAGGACGATGGCTCGACGGCAGAACTGGACGCGAAAACCAAAAATGAAGCCACCCGGCTCACCGCCAAACCCACCAGCCGCTGAGCAGTCCTCCCGTTTTATTACGGTGGCGGGCACCAATGGGAAGGATGGCAAAATAGTATCCTCCGGAAACACCAAACCCGCACTTGGATTTTGAATCCAAGTGCGGGTTTGGTGTTTCCACCGGTTGGCATATACCAGACTGTTTGATGCTTATTTGATGCTTATAGTACTTCACGGTGCGAACCGCAAAATGTGTTTTTCGGTACCATCAAAAACACGGACATTTATCCTCCGCTCAAGTTTCCAATTGTTTGAAACCCCAACAACGCATACCAAAAATAACTCTACCCCCTATGCTTGCCTATCTTCCCTACCTGAAACTGGGTCTGCGCGCCAGAAAAAACCTCTTTTTCATCTTCGCCGCTTTATTGTCGGCTTTTGCCAGCCAAGCACAAACCAGGGGCCTGATTGTCAAATCTGCGTCTGTTGCCGGGAGAGCCGTGTTGGATTTTAACGGCGACGGTTATGTTTCGGCCACCATGGCGGGCTTTTCGGCCAATGACATCGCCGAAAGCGAAATACCGTTTAAGGCACTGACCGTGCCCGGCATTGAACCCAACAGCGATTTGGCCAACGGCCCCAGTTGCGGCTTCACCGACTTTGTGGATGCGCCCGGCATAGCCCCGGTATCCACCTACCTGTCGGGCGGAAACCTGCTCTTCCGTTTCCGCTTGGGCGGCTATGCCCCCAACTCGAAGGGATACAGCATTTTGATTGATACCGACAACCGGTTCGGCAACACCGGAGCCAATGCCGACCCCGGTTACGTGGCGGGCAATCCGGGTTTTGAGGTGGAGATTGAACTGGTGACCAACCAAGGCGTGCGGCTCTACAACGTGGATGGACTGGCTACGCCCGGTGCCCCCATCACCACGCTGGCATACGACGATTATGCGCAGAAATCCATTGCCTATACCACCAATTGCGGCGATGCGGACTACTTCTACGATTTCTACATGCCTTTTTCGGTCATCACCGCCGCCTTTCCGGGGTTTACTGCGGCCACGCCGGTGCGCATGGCGGCCAACACCGTAATCAGTACGCAAAGTGCCCTGCAAGGCCCCATCTCCGATATTGGGGGCGTGGACGACAATGCCTACAACCGCAACTCGGAAAGTGTCTGGACGGCAATCATCACGGGAGCCGTGGCCACAACGTTGTCCAGCATCGGTTCGGGCGGCTCGTTTCCCGCACCCCGTTCCGCCGTTCCCACGGTGGGCGGCCCGATAGCGGCCGCAGCCACGTCGGTGTCGGGCACTTCTACCGAACCCGACGGCACACTCATCACGGTTTTTGTCAATGGCGCATCCGTGGGCACCACCACGGTGACCGGCGGCTTGTGGACGCGTGCCGGACTCGGCGCACTTGCCAGCGGTGTTTCGGTAACGGCCACCGCCACGGCCACCGGCAAATCGGTGTCTTTGGTTTCCAATGCCGTAGTGGTGGGTTCAACGTGTACTGCGCCGCCTACCATTACGTGTACCGACCCAAAGGGGATTGAAGTAACCGGCCCAGCCGGTGCCCCAACCGGTACCACCATCCGGATTTACAATGTTAGCGGCTTGGTAAACACCGGTACAACCAATGCAACCAATATTTCGCTTTACAAGTGTAACGGAAACACGACCAACTGCAATTCGGGAGGTAACTGTGGCACACCCTTAAGCGGCGGCTATTGGGCAACCGCTCAAGAAACCGGCAAATGCGAATCGGCACCAGTATTTGTCTGTATCGGCACTCCGGGCCTTACCGCCGCACCCGTAATCACTACCAACCCCATTTTGCCAAGCACCACAGCCGTAACGGGTACATCAGCCAACAACGCCCGGATTGACTTGTACGCCGGCACTACTTGGATTGGCACCACCACCGCCATCGGAACAAACTGGACCATCAGCGGCCTCACCTTCACCTTGGGGCAGAGCATTACCGCCCAAGCCATAACCAGCGGACAATGCCAGTCGGTGACATCAGCAGCCAGGGTGGTGAGTTTGGCCAGTACCGCGCCGGTAGTGAACAGCTCGCTCAACGTGGGAGCCACCTCGGTATCGGGTACTTCCATCGAAGCGGTTGGCACAACAATAACCGTGTTCAGAGGCGTAACCAACATCGGTTCCACCACCGTGCAGGCGGGCGGCACCTGGACGCTTACCGGCATTGCCCCGCTTGTCGCCGGTAACTCCTTTAAAGCCACCGCCACGGCGGTGGGCAAAGACCCAAGCCCTGATTCCAATACAGAGACCGTAAAAGCGGCCACCACCATCATTCCGGTAATTACGGGTACATATACTGAAGGCGGCACCACCGTATCCGGCACTTCCGGCTCACCGAACGGAACGATTATCAAGGTTTACATTGACGGCGTATTGCTCGGCAGCACTACCGTTGGCGGCGGCAACTGGTCGCTTGCGGGTCTGAGTGCGGCCAATTTCGATTTGTACGCTGGCGGCGTGCTGAGGGCCACCGCCACCGAAACCGGACGCAACGAAAGTGCGCCTTCCGCTGGTGTCACCGTTGCCTGCGCGGCTCCCATTGACCGCACGCTCAATGCACTTGCCAGCCAGATATGCGAAAGCACCAGCGCACAAGTGCGGGTGGTCAACTCGGAACTCGGGGTGATTTACACACTGCGCGACAACGCAAACACCACCAACCTGAGCACTTCGCTGCTGGGCACGGGTGGCGACATCACGTTTCAGTCGTTCACATTCACCTCCACCCAGACGGTGAAAGTGTCGGCATTGAAAATACCACTGACAACCTGCAACAACCTGCTGACTGGCTCGGCACCTATTACGGTCAATGCCAACCCGCCCATTAACAATGCCGTCACCTCCAGCCCCACGGTTCCCAGCGGCGGCACTGCCACCGTGGATGTGGCAAACACCAACAACGGGTTCCAGTACCAATTGAAAGACAATGTTACCAATGCCAATGCCAGCCCGGCGGTGAATTCATCCGCCAACGGCTCAACGGTCAGTTTGTCGAGTACACCGATCAATGCCAACAGCAACTTTTACGTGCAAGTGACCGACATCACCAGGCCCACCAATTGCACCAGCCGACTCAGTGCCAGCATTTTCGTGGCCTTGCCCGTGAGCCTGCTTTGGCTCCGTGCCCAGCCCGGCGCGGGCGGCGTGGACTTGGATTGGGCCACCGCCACCGAAACGGAAAACGATTATTTCCTAATCCAGCGCGGCTCCGACGGGCAGGCATTCAGTGACATTGGCCGCGTGGCGGGTGCCAAAAACAGTTCGGTGGTGCGCACCTACCGGTTCACTGACCCGCAACCGCTTTCCGGCCATGCGTATTACCGGCTCAAGCAAGTGGACCTGGACGAAAAGTTTTCGTACAGCCAAGTGGTTTCGGTGCGGCAACCCGGAGTTTCCCTGTTCAAAGCCGAACCCAACCCGTTTGACCGGCAACTGAACGTGAAAGTGGATGCCCCCAATGCCGAAATGGCAAACTTCCGGGTTTGCAATGCGCAGGGGCAAGTGTTGCTGTACGAAAAACGCGCCGTGCAAAAAGGCATCAATGTGGTTGCATTTGAACTTCCAGCGCTGCCCGCCGGACTGTACTTGGTCACCATGGCCAGCGCAACCGGGCAGCAATCGGTGCGGGTGGTGAAAAAATAACGGCCCCCGCTTACAATTTTTTTCTTCGGAAAAATCGGGAATGAAGTTTTGCAACGAAATGGCCGCATTCGGATATCAAGACCAAAGCCAGAATGGCCGCCCGCTGGAAAGCAGGCGGCCATTCTGGCTTTGATAAGGGAAAACAAAAATAGTATCTTTTAAAAAGCCCAGACCCCCGGCTTTGCACGAAGCCGTTCAACTCTCAATTTCCACAGCATCCAAGCTGCCGCCGCGCATGGACAAAAAGTACGTGGCGTGTTCGTCGCCGAGGTCAACGGCACGCAGGAAATCCTTCTCGGCTTTTTCGTATTCCCCTAACTGCAGTCGGGTTATGCCGCGCCAGCGGTAGGCTTCGGCATTGGGCCGGGCGTTTTTGTTGAAATACCAAACCGCCTTGTCGAACTGCACGAACGCATCGGTTATTTCATCCAAGTTGTAGAGTGCCACGCCTTTGTCGAGGTAAATAGTATCCAAATCATGATCAAAACCCGCCGCCCGGTTGCAGTCGGCAATGGCATGAAACGGATTGCCACGCAGCAGTTGGCAGCGGCCACGGTAGGCCAAAGCCACGGCGCAGCGCGGCTCGCGGCGCACCACGGCATCGAAATACACAAACGCATCTTCGTGCAAACGCCGGTTGAGCAGTGCAATGCCTTCTTGCAGCCTCAGCCGGTCGCGGTCAGACTGGCTCACGCCATCGCCGCGCCAAATCCGGTAACGGATGAACAAAACAGAGGAACCGACAAACAATAAAATAGCTATTGCCTCCATACGCTTGGTTTGTGAACACGAAGTTAATGAAATGTCAGAAACAATTGTTTTGGCGGCAACCAAAAATCGTATTCCCGTTTGTTCATTTTTATCCTAAATTTGCCCTGCCATTGAGCAAAAAGACCGGGTTTCGCGGTTAGAGAACATACTGTTCCGGCAAGGTTTAAGCGGTAGTGCTTTGGTTGGCGTTGTGCTTTTGCAACGGCAAACCGGCAACGGCAAAACAAACCGGCAACCACAAAAGACAACCATGCAAAAACTCGGACTTTCCCAATCGCTCCACCAGAAACTGTCGCCGCAGCAGATTCAGTTCATCAAGCTGCTGCAAATACCGACCGCCGAACTGGATGCCCGCATTGAGGAGGAACTGGAAATAAACCCCGTGCTGGAAGAAGGCAAGGACGAGGTTTTTGACGAATACGATGCCCCGGAAGACGACTACACCGACGAGCCGGAAGACAGCTTTGACGATGGCATGGCCGACGACCTGAACGTGGATGATTACGTGAAAAGCGAGGACGAGGCCAGCTACAAAACGCAGGGCGACACGGGTGGCGATGAGGAAGACCGTACCCTGCCCATTGCCACGCTCTCCAACCTGACCGATTCGCTGATGGCGCAATTGGGCTTTGAAAACCTATCCGAAAACCAGCAACTGATTGGCCGCCAGATCATTGGCAGCATTGACGAGGACGGATATATGCGCCGCGAACTGGCCGCAATCCTGAACGACCTGGCTTTTTCGCAGAACTTGGAAGTGACGCTGGCCGAGGTTGATAAGGTGTTGCACATTATCCAGACCTTTGACCCGCCGGGCATTGCCGCCCGCGACCTGCAGGAATGCCTGCTACTGCAACTGGACCGCAAGGACCACGAAAACCCGTCGGTGACGCTGGCCACGCGCATCGCCGACGATTATTTTGAGGAATTCACCAAGAAGCACTACGAGAAAATCCAGAAACGCCTTGAAGTGTCGGATGCCGACATGAAGGCGGCCATCCAACTCATCACGCGGCTCAACCCCAAGCCCGGCGGCTCGGCCTCGGGCGATGTGCGCACCCAATACCTGATGCCCGATTTCCTGCTGACCAACACCAACGGACGGCTGGATTTGACGCTCAACTCGCGCAACGCCCCCGAACTGCGCATCAGCCGCTCGTATTCCGAAATGCTCCAAGCGTACGACAAGAGTAATAAAAAAGACAAGTCGGTGCGCGAAACCGTGTCGTTTGTCAAGCAGAAACTCGACGCGGCTAAGTGGTTCATTGATGCCATCAAGCAACGCCAGCAAACGCTGCTGCGCACCATGAACGCGATTGTGCAGTTTCAGTACGAGTTTTTCCTGGAAGGCGAGGAAAACAAACTCCGGCCTATGATTCTCAAGGACATTGCGCTGACCATTGACATGGACATTTCCACGGTGTCGCGGGTGGCCAACAGCAAGGCCGTGCAGACCGAATTCGGCATCTATCCGCTCAAGTATTTCTTCTCCGAAGGCATCGCCACCGAAACCGGCGAGGACGTAAGCAGCCGCGAGGTAAAAGGAATTTTGAAGGAATTCATTGGCGGCGAGGAAAAACGCAATCCGCTCTCAGACGACAAGCTGGAGAAAATGCTCAATGAACGCGGCTACAACATTGCCCGCCGCACCGTGGCCAAATACCGCGAGCAACTCAACATTCCGGTGGCGCGTTTAAGGAAGGAACTGTAAGTATGGCCGGGGTTTTGGCTTTCCGGAAGATACTATTTTGACCTCACCCCCGGCCCCCCGTCTGCCAACAGGCAGGCTCTCCTGCTAAGAAGGGAGCAAAAGCCCCTCCCTTGCGGGGAGGGGTTGGGGTGGGGTTTTCAATCATTCCGTCCATGCACACCGACAACGAATCCGCGCATTCCCTCATTTCCCGCGCCGGCCTTGACCCTCACGCCGGTTCGCCACGCAAAACCGCCACCGGGCGTTGGGCATGGGGGCTTTCGGCTGCGTTGCATCCGTTGCTGCTGCCCACGTATCTGTTTTTGCTGCTCTTCACCCTGTCGCCCGCACTGCTGGGCGTTGCCAATGCCGGAGTCCGCTACCGCATTTTGTCGCTGCTGGCCGTCTGCACGTTTGTAATTCCGATCCTGAGCATTTACATGCTGTTCCGGCTGGGCAGCATCCGGAGCCTGGAAATGGACAACCGGCAAGACCGCGTATTCCCGTTCATTTCCACCACGCTTTTCTACGTTTTAACTACGTATCTGTTCGTCAAAAACCTGTCGGCACTGTACCTGCTCACCGTTATCATGGGCAGCATCACGGCCAGTCTGGCGGTAGTCACGGTGGTTTCGCTCTACTGGAAAATCAGTGCGCACAGTGTGGGCATTGGCGGCGTTGCGGGCTGCCTGATAGGTTTATATTACCATTACGCCGCCGTGGAATACTTTTATCCGATGCTTTTGGCCATCCTCCTTGCCGGGTTGCTCATCAGTGCGCGGCTTTATTTAAACGCCCACACCCCGGCGCAGGTGCTGGCCGGAGCGGTAGTGGGGTTGGGCGTGAATCTGGGCGCGATTCTGGTATTTGCCTAAAAAAACACGGGTTTCTACTTTTTCAACAATACTGTTTTTACCTCTTCGGCAATCCATACGTTCCTATGTTTTCCCACTTTGACATCCGATTGAGCGAGGCAATTGATTTTGACTACACAGACTGGCATCGGATTTCCTTTCAGGAAATAGAAACCGTTTTTTACGGTGAGTTCCACGTTTTCTATCCTGACCGAACAATCAGTCATATCATCGGGCATTCCGGCTTGCGCATTTTGCAAATGAGTTTCTCTTTGGATTTTGAAACGGAAAATATTATTATTGAAGAAATATCCATTGCCAATGCCTATGAAACCGACGAAAAGTATTGCAAAGCTCGCCAACGCTGAAAAGTACACGGACTTTACGGGAACCGGACGGAAAAAAGCTGATGTCTCACAAGAGTTTCTTATAAAAACCAAGCACATACAGCCCGTTTTCAGTTTGGAGGAGTGTATAAAAACTGTCAAAAAGCTTAGGGCTCAAGATTAAATTTCTTCAACTTAAAAATCCGGTTCAAAGATATTGAGCCGGATTTTTACATTTAATATCACCCAGCATTCCTGAAAAACCCATGTTCGAACATCTGCTTTACCAAGTCCAAGACGGCGTTTGCACCATCACGCTCAACCGCCCGGAAGTCTATAACGCCCTGAATACCAAGCTTACATTCGAGTTGCAGGATGCTTTCAGGCAAGTCGCCAAAGACGAAGCCGTGCGCGTGGTGGTGCTCACGGGCAGCGGCGCGGCATTCTGTTCGGGAGCCGATTTGAAAGAATTCGCTACCAAAGGCATCCCGTCGTATTCAGCGGAGGTGCGCAAACGCTACAACCCCATTATTTTGGCCATGCGCAACATGGCCAAGCCCATCATTGGCCGCATCAACGGCGTGGCGGCGGGGGCGGGCTGCTCGCTGGCACTGGCTTGCGACATTCTGGTGGCCGCCGACGAGACGTATTTTTCCGAGGCTTTCGTGGGCATCGGCCTGGTCATGGATTCGGGTTCGGGCTATTTCCTGCCACGATTGGTGGGCACGGCCAAAGCGTTTGAACTGGCCACGCTGGGCACGAAAATACCGGCCAAGGAAGCCTTGGCATTGGGCATGGTGAACAAAATCGCGCCCTTAGCCCAACTGGATGAAACTGTGAGCCAATACGTTGGGCAATACGCCAACGCACCCACCAAAGCCATCGGCCTGATGAAACGGATGCTCAACAAGTCGTTCCAGTCGTCACTGGAAGATATGCTGGAGTGGGAAGCCTTGTACCAGGACGTGGCCGGCACCAGCCAAGACCACCGAGAAGGCATTACGGCATTTATGGAAAAGCGCAAGCCAAAATTTGAGGGAAAGTAGACTCCGGATAATAATCCACTGTTGCGTATCTGCTTGGAACAGCAAACCACGTTTATTAACAAAATCGCATTTTTTTGAATTATGGAATCGCAGTCATTAATCTACATTCCGCTTTTCAATAGAAAATTTATAAAGTTTTTAATCTTTTTCATATATATCCTGCTAATGGGTTGTAGTGATCATCAAAAGGCTGACGATCTCATTGCAAGTAATACTGACAGTTTAAAAATTGACAATGAAAGTCAAAGATTGATTTTACAAAGTGAGCCAATTCCGTATGATTCTATCAAACTGGAAGCCATATCAGTATCAAGTGTTAAACTGCGTTCAAACGTATCGAATTTGCTTTCAAAATTGGGCAAACCAGATACCATCGTCAGACAAAAGAATGATTTCGATGATTCGGAATTTTTTGATTATGTATACGGCAAATCAAATTTTTATGTAAGTCAAGGTTTAATTAGCGGATTTGATATCTACGACACGAACTATATTTTTGATTACAAATCTATAAGAATTGGCGATGAAGAGTCTATATTAAAAGATTTATTCCCTAATTCTTATAGCAGAAAATTCACGAATGGAAATGAAAACATCATAAAAGTAAAAATAGTGGGTTTATCTGATGACTATATTTTATTTAAAGTCAAAGAGGATCATATAATCGGCTATTTACTTTGGGAAAATTGGTGAATATGTTTTTCAAACATTGAAATTTTTGAAATTTTCCCGGTTATCCCTGAATGGATCAGTCCGCCGCCCACCTGAAGGTTTTCCAGAAATACCTGCCCGCCCCGGCCGTGGCCTATGGCTACCAGCTTTGGCAGCGGTACGCCTTTGATTTTCGCATCACCAAAACGCGCCGCTCCAAGTTTGGCGACTACCGTTTTCTCGACAACCGCCACAAGATCACGGTCAACGGCGACTTGAATCCGTACGCGTTTCTGGTCACGTACATCCACGAGGTGGCGCACTTGGTGGCTTTCCAAAACCGTACGCGCAACGCAAGTCCGCACGGCAGGGAATGGAAGGCGGCATTCAGGGCGTTGGCGCAGCCGGTTTTAAATGAAGCCGTGTTTCCGGCGGAAATTCTGGCGGCCTTGCGCGGTTATTTGCAAAACCCCAAAGCCTCATCCTGTTCCGATATTGCGTTGTTCAAAGTGTTGCATCCGCCTGACGCACAGGCAGATAAGTCGGCATTGGCGGATTTGCCGGAAGGGGAAATATTTTCGCTGAATGGCCGGCAATTCAGGAAAGGTGCGACGCGTCGCACCCGCGGGTGGTGCGAGGAGATTAAAAGCCGCAAAAAATACTTGGTTCACTTGCAGGCGTTGGTGGAGAAGTAGGGTTGTAGTTATTTGTGCAGCGGGTAGTTAGAGTTATTGAATAGTGAAATTTTATAAAACAGTACAAGTTTCAAAATCAATTTTCGGCTTTGGAGCCGATTTTTGGCACAAAAAACCGTTTTTTAGCTCAAAACGCAGTTTATTCAGGAAACAGGTCTACTAAGGAAAAGACTCGCAAAATAGTATCCCCCAAAAAACCCAAACCCTCCTTCAACCTCCGGCTTCCGGTTTTGAAATCTCCGTCCGCTGCCGGAAATCACGCTTGAAAGTAGGACTTTCGGTGTTGCCCCACTTGTCCCAGAAAGTGAAATACAGGCCGAAATTAAAGCGGTAAAACTTGTGGTGGTGGTGGTGGTGCGTTGCGCCGATGAGCCACTTGCCGATGGGATGGTTTTGAAAGGATGCCGGGTAAACCTCCACGTCGGCATGGTTGATGGCGGCCGATAACGTCATGACAGTCAGGTGGATAATGATGGCATACGGGTGCATGGGCAGCACAAACAGGATGGCGGGCAGGATCAACGCCTCCAGCA
>JANPIL010000011.1:0-5337 GCA_031424975.1 Sphingobacteriales bacterium | reverse complement strand
GAATACCATGATTGTCCAGAAAACAATGTCTTCCGTTTTGCCCGCCGCAATGATCGGAGCGGCGTGCAGCGGCAGGTAAACAACGGTGGCAATGCCCGCCAGCAACCACGCAATGCCGAATGCTTTTTTGAGTGTGTTCATCTGCGAAAAAATGTTTGATGGATGAATGAACGGATGGTTGGCCGGGTTTGGGCTTTTGGAAACATACTATTTCGCCTAACTCCGGTTATGTTCAAAACTCCCCTTCGGGCTGCCTGGGGGCCAGATACAGCATCCCGATCACGAAACACACCGCCGCCACGCCAATCGGATACCAGAGTCCGGCCAGCGGGTCACCGGCGGGATTGGCGGCGGTTTTGGTGCTTTCGTACAAAAACGTGGCGATGAACGGCGTGAGTCCGCCAAAAATGCCATTGCCGATGTGGTACGGCAGCGACATGGACGTATAGCGGATGTGCGTCGGAAACAGCTCAACCAGAAACGCGGCAATCGGGCCGTACACCATCGTTACAAAAATCACCTGTACGGCAATCAGCAGCGTCATGAGCCAGAAATCGGCGGTGTTCAGGTTCACCTCGCGTTTCGTTTCTGGCATTGAGCCGGTGGCGGCGTTGATTTTGCTTGTCTTTGTTTCTTTGGCTTCCGTGCCGTCGGCATAGGTCTTGGCCGTGGTCACGGCAATGGTTCCGGCCGTTTCGTTACGGTTGGTGGTGATTGTGGTTTTCGCCACCATTTCTTGTTTGAGACTCAAATCAGACAGGGCGTACATTTTCTGGTAAATCGGGCGGTAGGTCAGCAACGCAACCAGCATACCAGCCATCATGATTGGCTTGCGGCCGATTTTGTCAGACCACGCGCCAAACACAACGAAAAACGGCGTGCCGATAATCAGTGCCGCCGCTGTGATGTAGCGCGTCTGGTCAAAGCCGATGGCGCAGGTTTTCTCAATAAAAGACATGGCGTAAAACTGGCCGGTGTACCAGATTACGCCTTGCCCGGCGGTGGCCCCGAACAAGGCCAGCAACACCATTTTCAGGTTTTCGCGCCTGCCAAAACTTTCCTTGAGCGGGTTTTTGGAAATTTTGCCTTCCGCTTTCACCTGCGCAAACAGCGGCGACTCTTCCATGCGCAACCGGATGAACACCGAAACGCCGACCAGCACAATCGAAAGCAAGAACGGGATGCGCCAGCCCCACTCGGCAAAGGCTGTCGGAGCCATGGAGTTTTTTACGCCCAGAATCACGCCCAGCGACACAAAAAGCCCCAGTGTGGCCGTGGTCTGGATAAAGCTCGTGAAATACCCGCGCCGCCCGGCCGGCGAGTGTTCGGCAACGTAGGTGGCCGCCCCGCCGTATTCGCCACCCAACGCCAAGCCTTGTACCAAGCGCAGCAGCAGCACCAGAATGGGGGCAAACACGCCGATGCTCGCGTAGCCGGGCACCAACCCGATGGCAAACGTGGAGCCGCCCATGAGCACCAACGTGAGCAGGAATGTGTATTTTCGCCCCACTAAGTCGCCCAGCCGCCCGAATACCAACGCCCCGAACGGCCGCACCACAAACCCGGCGGCAAAGGTGGCCAACGTGGACAAAAACGCCGCCGTGGGGTTGCCGCTCGGAAAAAACCGCTCGGAAAGGATGACAGCCAGACTGCCGAAAATGTAGAAATCGTACCATTCAATCAGTGTGCCCACAGACGAGGCCGTGATGACACTCCATATCTTGGTTTTTGCGGCGGGGGTTGTGGTTGGCATCCGTAAAAAATTTTGGGTTAAAATGGGCTCCGGGAAAATCCGGGTTTGCGTGCCGGGAAAGATACTATTTCGTCCGGAATAAGTGCAATGGAAACTTCAGCCAACTCCAAACTTCAAATCAACCCATGAACCGACCATCCCGCAAAAACGCCTTCACAATCCTCTACTCGGTGCTGCTGGGCTTGCTGCCATTGCTGGGCAGTTCGCTGGTGGCTTACGGAGTAATCAAATACGAGCAGGAACTGAGGCAGGTTTCGCCTTTTTTCTGGATACTATTTTATGCAATCGCTTCCCTTACAATGGCTTTTGCCCTCACGCCCACCACGTTTGTGGCCTTGCTGGGCGGCTTCCTGTTGGGATGGGTTTCGCTGCCGCCGCTTTGCCTCAGCTATCTGGCCGCCGCTTGGATCGGCTACCAAACGCTGGCGCGGCTGGACAACGGGAGCCTGCTACAGTTTTTATCGCAACGGCCACGAAACCAGGCGTTTATCAACCGGTTGCGGGGCGGCTCGCTGGGCATCATCGTGCTGGCGCGGTTGTCGCCGGTGCTGCCGTTCGCACTCATGAACGCCGTTTTTGCGCTGCTCAACGTGCGGATCCGTCCGTTTTTGTGGGGCAGTTTCCTCGGGATGCTGCCGCGCACGGTGCTGTCGGTGTGGGCGGGCACGCAGGCGCAACAATTGCGGAAACTGATTGAAAATCCGAATGAAAGCCTTGCGTGGCGCATCGGGCTGATCGGGCTGACGCTGGTGTCGGTGGGCGGCTTGGGCTACGCGTTGCGACGGCTGGCGGTGGCCAAGCCGTTGGAAAACACCTGAGTTGTTTCGGGTCGTTTACTTGGCCTGCGCAAACAGGTGGTCAGGCTATGCGTCATTGAACCCCGCTGGTGCGCGGGCCGCCAGCAAGTGTGGCCGGGAACCTGCCGGAATCCTGACTGCTGCTTATATGCTTTTTTTTCTTACACGCGTACCAACAGGCCGCTTAACTGGGCGTGACGCACCTGTCAAGGGCGGTTACTTTTTCCATCACCTTCTCCGTGTTGCCCTTGTGCCGGTTTTTTGTTGTGGGCGGCGTGTTTGCACACGTTCGGGTTCGGCCTTGCCTGTAAGTAAATCCGTTGGTTTTGCACCCATCCCGCCGTTTGATGGCTTTCCGGCATCAAACCTTACCGTTTTTCCTTCTTGCCCGCTGCCTGCTGGCATAAGTACTGACAGGTTTTATCATAGCTTTGCAAAAAGTGGTTACAAACAACTGACAATCAATAATTTACATCTTCCGCATGGTTCGTTCAAGATGAGCAGTTCATTTGATTTTTACGATTTTGTTTCATTTTTTAATTCTGGAACTTATTATTCCGAGCAAAACGCATGAAAAAACAACTGTTATTTTTTCTCCTGTGCAGCAGTATCACCTGCGGCCCTGCATCTTTGATGGCTCAGACGTTTGACTCGTTGAACGTCAGTACCAGCCAGCTTTTTGATTTGTCACTGGAAGAACTGCTTCAGATTCCAATCAACAAATCGAGCCGGGAATTAAAACTTTATGGATACATCAATACAAACGCCGAAAAACAATTCGGTTTTCCCAGCATAGATGGCGAAGGGAAAACCCGCAGGGAAAACGACCCGTTTGCCTGGACGCCCGTAAAGGCTTTCCATTTGTACGGGTCCGCTTATCTATCCGACAACATTGACGTGTTGTTTAACCTTGCCTATGCAGATGAAAAAATCGAGGTGAGAAACGCGTGGGGAAATTTCAAGCTGAACCGTTTCTTGCAAGTAAGGGTGGGAAAAATGTACCGCAGGTTCGGGTTATACAACGAACGCCTTGACCAAATACCGACATTCGTGGGCATTGAGCCGCCTGAAATTTTTGACAACGACCATTTGTTTGTCACACGCACGACCAATTTCATGTTCCACGGCAACGCCGACATAAGCAACGGCAATTTTCAATATTCGCTGACCACTGAAAACGGGGAAGGCGGCGAAGCACTGGGTATTGTTCCGCTGGGCTGGGATTTCAGGTTCAAATCCGACCAACGTTCATTTATCGTGGGCACTTCTGGCTTCGCAAGCAGCCTCAATGGCCGCCGAACCACTTCTTCAACAAGTTTTGGCGACGGTCCGCCGAAAGGGGGCATACTGCCTTGGATGGATGGCGACCACTTCTTGCTAACCGGTCTGTTTGTTGAAAAGCAGATGGGAAAATTCCATGTACAAGCCGAATACTGGAACGCCAGACACGATGCTCTTAGAAACCCCGATCATGTGCTCACTATTGTCAGGGAAGCGGGAATCAACGCCACGCAGCGAAAGAATTTTCTGGGTGCCAGCAGCGACAAGCCAGACCAGTCCCTGGTTGTTGGCGATGTGCTGGTGCCGGTCAAATACAACGTGCAGACCTATTACATCCGGTTGTCTTATAACATAGAAAGCAAAATAGGGCAGTTTGTGCCTTATATGTTCATTGATTGGATGAGACACCCCGAAGCCATCAGCAATAAGGACTTTGGCGGCGACAAAGAGTCGGGTTTGGCTGACAACGGTGTTTTTACCAAACCTTCCCTGGGCGTTGTTTACCGGCCCATCCCATCGGTGGCCATTAAGTTGGATGGTAGCATGCACTTTCAGCGTTTCAACGGCCTTCCTGAAAGATACCCGGAGGTGAGGCTTGATTTTTCGTGGGCGTTTAAAAATTAAATGCATAGGCGGCAGATGGTTTTTGGCAAAATTTTGAGCCTTGCCAAAGCTCTTTCCGCAAAAAACTTCAAGGGCAGGGGTGTGTTTTTCATTCTGCGTCCAGTGTTCCAAACAGCAGCCGCCAAATGGTGGCTGCTGCTGTTTGCGGGCTTGCCCATACAAGCATCGTTTCAGCTTTGCGGAGAATAAAAGTTATTGGCTACCTTCGCCGCAAGCAAACCCCTTTGCCATGGCCAAGTACATCAACCCGTTCACGGAAGACGAGTTGCAGACCGACTTCGACAAGTGGCTGTTTTTTCTGAAAAACTTGGAGAAACTGGATGGCATTCCGCTCCAACTCCGGAACCGCATCTTTGAAAAAGCCTTCAACGCCGCCGAAATCGCCCGTTTTCAACCCGAGCAAGTGCAGGCATACGAGACTTCGCTGAAGTATTACCGCGACCTGAAAAACGTGATTGACACCGCTTTTGATGAAGGCGTAGCATTAGTGGCCCTCAACGCCATCCGCGAGGGGCTGCCTGACGGGTTGATTGCCCGCCTGACGGGCCTCGATTTGGAAACCATCCGCACCATGCGCCAAAACCGCTGAATTTCAAACCCTTAATCTTAATGTCCGTTCCCATGTTCAGGAAAACCATGCTCGCCTTTGCCGTGCAGTTAATGCTGCTCAATGTTTCGGCGCAAGTTTCACTTTTACAGTCCGGCCCGATGGTGGGCTATTCCGATTTCAAGGAAGTGGCTCTGTGGGTGCAAACCAAGCAGGCCGCCGAGGTGAAAATAGTATATTTTGAAACCGGCAAACCCGCCACCCGTTTTGAAACCGCCAAGGTGCGCACCACCAAGGAAAAAGCCTTTGCCACGCACCTCCTTGCCGACCAAGTG
>JANPIL010000010.1:0-3230 GCA_031424975.1 Sphingobacteriales bacterium | reverse complement strand
TTTTACGTGGGCGGCAAATTCAGCCACCGGGGTGTAAACGCTTTCCAGTTGTTCAGATCGGAAGGCGGCTGGCAAATCATTCAAATCACCGACACGCGCCGCAAAAAGTGAGTTGCAGGCAGGGTAGGGGTTTGGGCATTTTAAAAGATACTATTTCGCGGTTGCGTTCAGTCCAATCATTCCTCCATAAAATAAAGGTTGGTCAGCAGGCTGCCTTTGAATTGGTAGCCTTTTGCCGTCAGGAACGTGTAAAGGGGATGAATCTGGGGTTGGCTGGGGTCAAAATCATCGGCTTCCACCACAATCACGCGTGGCCGGTACCTATCGAAATCCAATGACCGCAGCACCGCCAAGTCGAAACCCTCGGCATCCACGGAAAGCAAATCGAAGGCAAACGGGGCCTGGCACTGGTCCAGAATGCCAGTCAGCGTCCGGGGGGTGATTTTTTCGCGCCCGGTTTCCTGCATCCCCGCCGCCCGGTTCCGCCCGATGTGCCCGCCATCCGCCGAGGAAAGGCCGCCGTTCAGGAATTCCACGAAGTCCATTTCCTTTTCCCCGTCCGATACCAATGCCCGCACGGCCTGGTCGCGCGGGCGGACTTTGCGGTGTCTGGCAATCAGTTTCGCGCTGGCATCCACGCAAATGCCGCGCCACCCCCGGCGGTACAGCAAAAACGTGTTGGAGATGAAACGTGGTTCGTGGCAGCCCACATCCACATAAAACCCCTCGCGCACCACCACCGGATTGAGCAACGTGAGCAACACCAAATCCTCGCCTTTGAATGCGTAACTGGTCTTTACATTGCGGCCCGCCAACACCCGCAACAGCCCGCCAAACGAGTATTTCGCTGTTCGCAGCAGGGAAGCCACGGGTTGCCGCCATGTGAAAAACTGCTGCGGGCCAACCCGGAATTCCTTCAGGGCAAGGCCCCAGAGCGTGAAGTATGCCCGCACGTAGGCGTTTTGGTTCAGGGTTCGGGCAAAATACCGCTGCCCCAAGGATCGCAGGCGGGAATGGATTCTTTGTTCGAGATTCACGGATGCGTGGTTGAAGACACTGCGCCAAAAATAGCACGCCGCAGCGCATAAATATCTTTTGGTCGGTGCAAACCCGGTTTTTTTGCGGTGGATATTTGCCGCGACGGATTGGGCATTGGAATTCAACCGGCCGGCTCGTGGGCGGTGATTTGGTCGTAGAGCCGCTCCAAGCGGGCAGGCCGGTCTTTCTGGCTTTTGATTTCGCATTCCCACACCACAAGCATGTTCCAGCCCATGGCCAGCAGCGTTTCGGTATGCCTGCGGTCGCGGATGATGTTGGCCCCGATTTTGGCCTGCCAGAATTCCACGTTCGACAACGGTGGCCGCCAGTTGCGGCAGTCGGCATGGCCGTGCCAGAAACAGCCGTGTACAAAAACCATGGTGCGGTATTTGGGCAGCACCACGTCGGGTTTGCCGGGGTAGCGTTTGTCGTTCTTGCGGAACCGGAGTCCGCGGCTGAACAGGTATTTGCGCACCACGATTTCGGGCTTGGTGTCCTTGCCGGTAATCTTGGACATTACCTCGCTGCGCTTTTCCTTGCTGAAGATGTCGGCCATCGGGAGAGTTCGGTTTCTTTCCGGTGGATTACAAATCTGTGCCACGCCGCAGAGCCATGCCGCAAACGGGGGTTTGGGCAATCCGAAAGGTACTATTTTGAAACATATTGTTTTGCCCGCACGCCCCGGCTGTTTACCTTTCCGGCAAACGGCTGACCAATGGAAATACCGTCCGCCGTTTTTCAAGTCCCGCCAACCCGAAATCACATTCTCGTTCCATGGCACAATTACCCGCGCAGCCGCACACCACTTGGTTTTTCAAATTCTGCGGCTGCTTCCTGGCCGTTGTTGCCGTAACAAACCTGCTGCTTATGGTGGCCGAGTTGGTGCCCGCATCGTTTTGGGAAACACACATCGGGCGTTTTGAATACGTGCTGGCCGGGAGCGTCGGGGCGGCACTGCTGGGTGGCGTGGCATATGCTTGGGTGTGGCACCGCCGCGAACGCAGCACGGATGCACAACACACGGGCGGCGTTCACGGCGGCCTGCGCCACGCTTGGATCCGGGGCATCATCCGGTATTGGCTGGCGTTCGAAATTTCCGTTTACGGTTTCGCCAAAATCCTCAAGACTCAATTACAGACCCCCAGCTACCGCTTGGATATGCCGATGGGGGAGGTGAGTGGGTTCGGCCTGACGTGGTATTATTTCGGCTACTCATACACGCTGGCCGTTATCATCGCGCTGTTCCAGATTGGCGGCAGCGTGCTGCTGCTCTACCGCCGCACCACGCTGCTGGGCGTTATCATCCTGCTACCGGTCATGGTCAACATTGTGTTCATTAATTTTTTCTACAGCATCGCCACTGGGGCGTTCTACAATTCGGTGGCTTTTACGCTGGGGCTGACCTTTCTGTTGATGGCCGATGTGAAAAAGCTCAAGGCGGCTTTCTGGGATTTGATAGATGGCCTTCCCCCGGTAGGAACGGGTCGCCCATGGATCAAACATGCCTTGCGGCTGCTCCCGATTGCAACTGCTTTTGCCTTAATTGGCTATTTTGTCATCTCTGACAAGAGCGACAAAGTGCTGGCGGGCACCTGGAAAGTGGAAAAACTGACGCGTAACGGCAAACCGCTGCCTGACAATGCCTGGTTGACCGACACGCTGGCGTGGAGCCGGGTCTATTTTTCAGGGCGACAAGGCTGCGCGTTCAGTCCCAATCCGTACCGTTACCGGCCTGCCGAAAGCTTGCAGGGTGATTATGAATTTGACAGTACGCGAAACAACCTTGAAATCGTTTTCTACGATGACAAGGAAAAGGCCGACACGCTGCGGGCCACCATCAGCAGACGCACGGCCAAGACGCTGCACCTGCAAGGCATCCTGCGTCGCGACACGCTGGCCATGCAATTGGCGCGGTTGCGGTAAATCTGTGTTTTCCTTTGTGGTAGGTTTGGTCTTTTTAAAAGATACTATTTCCCGGAGCGTTGCGGCAGTGGGGTTTGAGCCTTTGCGGGGATACTATTTTGCGTTAGTTAACATAATGTTAATTATATAACAAAAGGAAATGGTCGAAGGAGATGGCCGGACGCAGTAGCCCGGCACACCGGAGTGGCGGAGCTTCAGAAGCGCACGGAAGGCACGCCGCCTCGGTAACTGATGCGGCACACGAAACCGTAATCCACTTGCAGCCGGAA
>JANPIL010000009.1:0-3372 GCA_031424975.1 Sphingobacteriales bacterium | reverse complement strand
GATGGAAAAAACCATATCATCCAGAAACATGGCAAACAATTGATTGGGAAATTTGAGTCAGGGAACGATTGACGTGTAACAGCGGAATGAGGTATCTTGTTACGAAAGTAACTATAAAATAACGATGCACAAATGGAAATGTTATGGCCGTGTTATTTATTCGTGCAAGATTTGCCGGCGTTTCGCATCCGCCCCTGTCAAAACAAAATCCTGACCGATAACGAGCCGTGCGCAACCTGATCCGTCAAAATTCCATACTGTTCCTTTCCCTGGCCACCGGCGCGGTACTGTACGGTTACGCCACGCACAACGGCTTAGGCATCACCCATGACTCAAGGCATTATTTGGCCGCCGCCCGCAGTCTGCTGCATGACGGCACGCTGCGCAACGCCGACGGAACGGCCTACACCAATTGGCCGCCGCTCTATCCGTTATTGCTGGCACTGGCCCGCGCCGAGTTGAGCCACATCAGAATCGGGCAGGTTTTGGTGTTTTTGGGGATACTATTTTTGGCGTACTGCTTGGCCGCCCGCAATATCCGCCAGCCCGGTCTGCGGGTGTTTTTCATGGGCAGTGTTGTTTTTTCCACGCCGCTGCTGCTGGCCAATGTTTTTGTCTGGTCCGAAGGTTTTTTTGTGTCGCTTGGCTTGCTGCTGTTCGGGCAATTTCAATATTACCAGGCCGACCCGCGTCCGAGTCGGCTGGCGGCGTTGGTTGTGCTTGGCAACCTGTTGTGCCTGCAACGGTTCACGGGCATTTTTTTGGTCTTCGGATTTGCATTCCTGATTTTCCTGCAACGGAAAAGCCTGAAGGAAACCGCATTTTACAGTTTTTTTTCATTTTTAGGCATTGCCACTTGGCTTTTCAGAAACACTTTCCACGAACACAGTCCCGCTTTCCGGCAAAACATTTTTGTTATTTCGCCACTGCAAAGTTTCATTGGCTACACTGAGGCTTTCGGCGATTGGTTTGTGCCGGTATCCGCACCGTTTGCCCTTAAATTGGCGGTGGGGGTTTTGTGGTTTTCAGGCATACTATTCTGCCAGCGGCGTTTCCGGTTCAAGCCCGGCTCGTTTTTTTTTCAAGCCAACTTTCTGGCCTTGTGGTATTTGGCTTGCATGGTGCTGGCCAGTGGCGAGGCACTGGAAACCGACCGCTTTGCGATACCGGCCTATCTCTTTGTTTTTGGCGGCATCACGGCCGGCCTCGATGCGGCCTTTGCCGTGCTGTCCGCCCGCCGCGTGCTTGCCGCCACACTCCTGCTGTCCGTATGGATGGCCTATCCGGTGGTTCGGACGGTGAAAAACGCCGCCTTCTGGCACTGGGCCAATGCGTATGCCCACATCCAGCCGGAATGGCAGAACCAAAAATAGTATCTTCCGGAAAGCTAAAACCCGGCAGCCAGACTTGCTCAAGCATCCCCAATCCTTGAATGCCGCTATCGGATGGCCAGCATCAGCCGTTTCCATATCTCATTGTCAAACGACGACAAAGCCAAACTTGAAGGTGCACCAGACTGGCCGCCGTGCCTTACCACCACCAAATCTCTGCTTTTGACCACGTATATTTTCTTGTCGTTGTAGCCCAAGGCGGCCACCAAATCGGGAGGTGCGTTGGGCATCAACGCCCCGGCTACCGGCGCACCCATGCCGGGCAAGGCATAAGACGATTTTCCGTTGAGCCACCACAGGTAGCCGTACGAAGGATTGAGGCTTTGCGAGGAGCCGAGCATGGATTGGAAATAGCTTGCATCGTTCATGATGGCCGTTCCGTTCCACTTGCCCTCCGAAACCATCAGCAAGCCAAACCTTGCCATGTCGCGGCCCGAACAGGACATGGAAGGCCCGCCGCCGCCCACCGGCACGCTGTCCCAGAAAGAATCCTGCATACCGATTTTGTCCCAGAGTTGCGCCTTCGTGTAGTCCGTGTTGTTTTGCTTGTAGGCACTTGCCAGCACGTCAAATACGCGGTGGTAGGCGGGAGTGTTGTAAAACCACTTCGTACCGGCGGCGGCCTCATACGTCAGTTCTTCGGTCAAGCCGCTGGTCATCGAAACCAGGTGCCGCACGGTGATTTGGCTTTCCTGCGCCAACGTGGCTCCCGACCAACCCGTGCCAAGGTAGTCGCTCACTTTTCTGCCGATGTCCAGCTTGCCCTGCTCCTGCGCCAAACCCACCATGAAACCCGCCATGCTTTTGGTGACCGAGAAAACTCTTGCCGAGGACGATGGGGTGAATCCGTTCCAGTATTTTTCAATCACAATCCGACCCTTGTACAGGATTATCAGGGCATCTGAATTGTTGGCACCGATATAGTCAACCGCCTCGTTCAGCTTGCCCATATCCCAACCCAAGCTGGCGGCATCGGCGGTTTCCCAGACACTGCCTGCCGGCGGCGGATAGTAATGGGTGGCGGGCGGACTTGCCACGTCTTTTGAACAGGAAGTAAAAAATGCCAGTGCCAGGAGCAAGGCTGGAAAATAGTGTTTTGCTGCCATGGTTGTTGTCCGTGTTTTCCATGTCAGACTTTGCTCCGCGAAAAAGGTTTAACGTGCGTTGGCGTGCCAGAAAATAGTATCCCCCAGAAATGGCAAACCCCGCCCGACAGCGGCTGCCGGGCGGGGTTTGCCATTGCTGTATGAGTCTATCCCGTTTTCAAGGCCGACATTCCGCCGTCCACGTGCATGATTTGGCCGGTTATCCAGGCGGCATCATCGGAGAGCAGGAAGACGGCCATTTTCGCCAGTTCCTCGGCTGTGCCCACGCGGCCCAGCGGATGGCGTTTGTCCGATGCCTCGCGTTTTTCGGGCGTGGCAAGCAGGTTTCCCGCCAGCGGCGTGTCGGTGAGCGACGGCGCAATGGCGTTGAAACGGATGCGGCTGGCGGCAAATTCGGCAGCCAGCGACCGGGTTAAGCCTTCCAGCGCACCCTTGGCCGAGGCAATGGAGGCGTGGAAATTCATGCCCATGCCCGCCGCCACCGTACTGAACAGCACCACACTGGCTCCCTGCGCCTTTTTCAGGTTGGGCACCGCCGCCTGCAACACCTTCACGGCTCCCATGAAATTTACCTGCCAGTCTTGCAAAAAGTCATCCTCGGTGAGCCGCGCAAAGGGCTTTAGGTTGATGGTACCGGGGCAATAAACCACGCCGTGCAACGCTTCGGGCAGTTCGGCGGTGAGTGCGCCGGCATTCCGGGTGGCATCAAGGGTGATGTGCCGGATGCCGGAGGCCTGCAGTTCGGGCGAATTGTTGCGCGAGGCAACCATTACGTTTGCGCCTTGGCCTTGCAGTTGCCGCGCCACGGCCAAGCCGATACCCGACGTGCCGCCCACGACAATGATGTTTTTTCCGTTGAAATCCATGTTTTTTTT
>JANPIL010000008.1:0-7390 GCA_031424975.1 Sphingobacteriales bacterium | reverse complement strand
TTTTCCAGAAAGCCCCTCAGCCAAACAGCCGGGGGGCTTTCTGCTTCAGGAAAGATACTATTTTGGCAGTGTCGGTTTCATGGGGCAACAGCCTGAAACGGGCAGTTTCGTAGAACGGGAGGCGCGTTTGCAGCATTGCCGACAGGCTTAGTGCCAGTTCATCCACGCTCTTGCCCGCAAAAAGCGGCCGTTTTTGCTGGGCTTGGGCATTGGCCGTGAGGCGACGCACCAGTTCGGCCAGCGGCACATCCAGAAACAGCGTCAGGCCGTGCCGGTTCATCCAGGCCATATTGTCCAGAAAGCAAGGCGTACCGCCGCCCGTGGCAATAATGTGCCGCTGCCAACGGGCGGTTTGCCGGAGTTGCCCGCTTTCCAGTTGCCGGAAATATTCTTCCCCGTGCCGCGCGAATATCTCCGCAACGGGCATCTGCTCGTGTTCAACAAGGCACGCATCCAAATCCGCAAAGGCAAATCCGGTGGCTTTGGCGAGGCGTTTTCCGGTGGCCGTTTTTCCCGAACCGGGCATCCCCACGAGGTAAATATTTGCGGCCGTCGGTTCATGGCCGGGGTTATGGGAGGTATCGGTTGCGTCCATCAAAAAAAGATGCCGGTTTTGAAAGTCATGAGGCTGAACCGCCAAAGGGCGAGCGGGTTTGGCGTTTGTGGAAGATACTATTTTATTTCACTTGGAACGGTTTTGGTTTAGAAACTTGGGCGGCACATTGCAAGCTGAAAAACGTTAACTTTGCGAACTTTTATGCTTGTTGGCGGCCAAGTCAAAACAAAACGGCTCCATTTTTTATTTTAGAATCAATAAAAACATGGCACGCCACACGATGCGCGAGCCCAATTTTCCGCCTGCGAAACAGCCACGTCCGGAATATTTTGCCGTTTCGTGTGTTTCTGCCCTGTGTTTCCGTTTTTTCAACTTATGTAAAAATACTATTTATTTGCCATAAAATGGAAATCAGAACCACCAACGACGGCTCACACACCCTGTATGACCCGTTGATTCAAGAAAACTACCACTCCATACACGGTGCATTAGACGAATGCACGCACGTATTCATCAAGTCGGGGCTGGAGCCGGTGCTGCGCCAGAAAAAGGGAATTTATGTATTGGAAGTTGGTTTCGGCACCGGGCTGAACGCTTGGCTGAGCCTTGGCAGCATCAAAGACAACCACGCCGATTCGATGGTGAGCTACGTGGCCGTGGAGCCTTATCCGGTGTCGGCCCACCTGATCGAGCAACTGAATTACACGCAAACTTCCGGCAACGGCCACTCGCCCATGCGCGAACTGTATGCGCAATTGCACGCCGCCGAATGGGGCACGGAAACCAAAATCCTGCCTGGCACTTTCCATTTGCGCAAACTGCAAGTGACGTTTGAAGACTTCAAGCCTTACTGGCTGTTCGATTTGATTTTCTACGATGCCTTTGCGCCGGGCAAGCACCCCCAAATGTGGGACAAAAGCCTGTTCCAAAGGCTCTACGACATTACCGTGCCGGGCGGAACATTGGTGACGTATTGCGCCAAAGGCCAGTTCAAGCGCGACCTGCGCGAAATGGGCTGGGAAGTGGAATCGCCCCCCGGCCCGACGGGCAAACGCGAAATGACCCGCGCCACCAAACCGCTGGATGCCGGATTCTGAACCAGCCGCCCGAGCCAAACAGCCTTCCGCCCGGCAGCGGATGCTTGGGGTTTTCACTTCCCGAAGGATACTATTTTTCCGGTTCCCGTCGTTACAGCAAGGAACTTAACCGCCAACGGATGATCCGCTACCTGACCGCATTGTTTCTTTTGGCATTGCCGGGATGCAACCCGGACTCAAACGAAAACGCAACCGGCCAGAGCCAGACAATTGTTGCCAAAGCGGGAGACGAAACGTTGTACGGCGTTGACATCCAAGATATAATCCCGAAAAACACCTCCAAGGCCGATAGCATTGCCCTTGTGAGCCGCTACGCGGAGGCTTGGGTGCGTAAACGCCTGCTGCTGGCACGCGCCGAGAATGCAGCCAAGGAAGACGCGGTTGAGATAGAGAAAAAAACCGCCGACTACCGGCACTACCTGCAACTGCAATTCTTTGAAAGGCAATACGTGAGCAAAAACCTGGATACGACGGTGACCGAACCGGAAATAGCCGAATATTACCGCGCACACCCCGAAAATTTCGTCTTGCAACAGACTATCGTGCGGGCTTGGCTGGCCACCGTGCCAAAGTCGGCCCCTAACATCGCACGGGCCAGAAACTGGATGCGCGGCAACACCCCCAAGCAGCGCAAGGAACTGCAATCGTACTGCTACCGTTTCGCGCAATTCTACCATCTGGACGACAGTTCGTGGGTCAAACTCGACGAATTGGTCGTGCAAACGCCATTTCGGGAAACCGTCAATCAAGCGGGTGTGCTGAGAGGCAACCGCTTCACCGAAACCACCGACGAACAAAACGTGTACCTGCTCGCCATCAAGGAAGCCAGACTCTCGTCGCAGACCGCACCGTTGCCGTTTGTAAAGCGGCAAGTGCGCGACTTGGTGATTAACAAACGCAAGGTGACACTGATCCAAGAAATGGAAAAAAACGTGTATGAGGAGGCCCGGAAAGCCAAATCATTCCAGATTTTGGTGAAATAAAAGTACAGGACACTGCCGGGTTTGGGCTTTTTAAAAGATACTATTTCGGAAAGTGGCCGGACTTTCCAAATCCGGCGGCAACGGTAGGCGGGCTTATCGTTGTTGCCCGCAATACTTGCCGACAAATTCCAATGGCAGGTATATTTCCGTTAAATATCGTTAAATTCATCCTGTTGGTACGCGGAAATGGTTATTTTTGCGGCATAGAGTTCATTCATTTCAGTTCCGGAATCCGGGTTTCACCATGAAATACACACTTTTTGTTTTTGCAACACTCCTGTTTTCGCAAACCATTCTGGCGCAGGGGAAATCGCTGGACCGCATTGCCGCCAAAGTGGACAACTATATTGTGCTCCAATCGGATGTGGAGGGGATGTATGCCGAAATGGCGGCCTCCAACAAGGGAGTTGCCGACCGTTGCGGCGTTTTGCAGCAATTATTGCTGACCAAACTGCTGGCCGCCAAAGCCGAGATAGACTCGGTGGGCGTGGACGACAAGGACATTGAATCAACGCTGGAACGCCGCATGGACTACATGGTGCGGACGCAGTTCGGCTCGGAGGAAAAGCTGACTGAAGCCTACGGAAAAACGCCCGAAGCCCTGAAAACCGACCTGCGGCCCCAAATAAAGGAGCAGTTGATGGTGCAGAAGATGCAGGACAAAATCACGGAAAAGCTGAAAGTGACCCCCAGCGAGGTGAAGCGGTTTTTCGGCAATATGCCCAAAGACAGCGTTCCGTATTTTTCCACCGAAGTGGAAGTGGCCCAACTTGTGAAGCTGGCCACAATCGGCAAGGAAGAGAAACTGGAAATCAAAAACCGGCTTGCCAAACTCCGCGACCGCATCGTGGACGGCGAGGATTTTGCGCAGTTGGCAAGCAGCAACTCCGACGACGGGTCGGCTTCGCAGGGCGGCGACCTGGGCTGGGCTAAACGCGGCATGATGGTTCCCGAGTTTGAAGGAACCGCCATGAAACTCAAACGCAACGAAGTCTCGCAACCGATTGAAACCGAATTCGGGTTCCACATCATCCAGTTGCTTGACCGCAAGGGCGAAGAATACCACGCCCGCCACATACTGGTGCGCCCCAATTACGCCGATGCCGACATGACCGAACCGACACGCTACCTGGACAGCCTGCGCACCCTGATTATGGCCGACAGTGTGCGGTTTGAGAACGTGGCTAAACTCTATTCCGACGACAAGCCGACCAAAGGCAGCGGCGGCTTGATCAGCGACCCCAACAGCCGCAGCACCAAGATTTTCATGGAAGCCCTGGATCCGGGCGTGTACTATGCCATCGACACCATGACCGTGGGCAACGTGAGCCGCCCGCTCACCTACCGCACCGACGATGGCAAAACCGCCATGCGGATACTCTATTTCCGCAAGAAAATACCGCCGCACGCGGCCACCCTCGAAGACGATTGGGACAAGATAGCCGCCGCCGCCTTGAACGAAAAAAAAGCCAAAGCCCTGAACGGCTGGTTCAAAAGTGCCAAGGAAGAAGTGTTCATCAACGTTCACGACGATTTCAAGGAGTGCGATATCCTGCGGGGCAAGCAGTGAGAGGCCTCCCCCCAACCCCCCTCCGAAGGAGGGGGAGCAAAAAACTGACAAAACAGTATCTTTTCAAAAGCCCAAACCCGCCCGTTTAAAAACCCCCTCCATAGAAGGGGATTCAGGGGAGGCCGCCCCCTCCTTCGGAGGGGGTTGCCTGCCTGTCGGCAGACAGGGGGGAGGCTTCTTTTCCATTCTAACTCGATTCTATCGTGCAACACACTTCCGACGTTGATGCGGCGCGTGCTTTACAAGAAGCATACGGACAGTTGAAATCCGAAATTTCCAAGGTGGTCATCGGGCAGGATGAAGTGGTGCGGCTGCTGCTGACCGCCATTTTCTGCCAGGGGCACTGCCTGCTGGTAGGCGTGCCGGGTTTGGCCAAAACCCTGCTCATCCAAACGGTTGCCTCCGCGCTGGACATGAAATTCAGCCGCATCCAGTTCACCCCCGACCTGATGCCGTCGGATATCCTCGGTTCCGAAACGCTGGATCAGGAACGCAACTTCAAGTTTATCCGGGGAGCCATTTTCGCCAATATCATCCTCGCCGACGAAATAAACCGGACACCGCCCAAAACCCAATCGGCACTGCTCGAAGCCATGCAGGAATATTCGGTCACGATTGCCGGGCAGAAATACCCGCTCGAAAAACCGTTTTTCGTGCTTGCCACCCAAAACCCGATTGAACAGGAAGGCACCTACCCGCTGCCAGAAGCGCAACTGGACCGCTTCATGTTCAACATCAAACTCGACTATCCGGCCTACCGCTCGGAAGTGGAGATCGTGAAAAACACGACTTCCTCGCTCTCCCACCAGGTGTCGCACGTGCTCAATGCCAATGACATCCGCGAATTCCAGCAGTTGGTGCGCAAAGTGCCCGTGCCCGACAATGTGGTGGAATACGCCGTGAAACTGGTACACAAAACCCGCCCGCAAACCGAACTCGCTTCTGCTGAAGCCAACCAATACTTGGAGTGGGGGGCCGGGCCGCGCGCCTCGCAGTTCCTGGTGCTGGGAGCCAAATGTAATGCCCTGTTCAATGGCAAATACTCGCCCGACATTGAGGACATCCAAGCCGTGGCCGCCCCGATTTTGCGCCACCGCATGGTGCGTAACTTCAAGGCCGAAGCCGAAAACGTGACCGTGGATGATATTGTGCGCAAACTGATGTAGGGCGGGTTTGGGGCTTTCCGGACATACTACTTTTGTGCGAGCCGCCGCTGCTGCGGATACGTGCCGCCCGGCACTAAGGGCTGGCCAATCCTGGATGTGGCCAGTTCCTTTTTGGCGGCACTTTGAAACGTATTATTATCCTCAAGCAACATCCGCCACTTATCCAACCTCACGGGTCTCAATGGTATAGTTCCTGATAACGCGTGACAGTAATTTCGGGAAAAAGCGTTTCAGGTAAATGCCCGGAATTTCCAAACCGGTGCAAGCGTCCTCGATTGCACCAGTTTAGGGTCATGCAAACCCCACCGTTCGGTCATTCATTTCAACAGAAAACAGTATTTCACAATGAAGGGCAAACCCTTGTTTTTCACGGTCATTTCATTCCTGTGCTTTTTCCAATCCCGGTCGCAAACAACCACGCCTGACAGCACTAAATCGGCTTTGCTCAACGAAGTCACCGTCACCGGCTACCAAAACAACCGCCCGCTGATGGAAATCCCCGCTTCCATTGGCGTTGTGCAATCTGCTGACCTGCAACGATTTGCCAACACCTCGCTCGTGCCAGCCGTAAATACGCTGCCCGGTGTGCGCATGGAAGAACGGTCGCCGGGCAGCTACCGGCTGTCGGTGCGGGGCAGTCTGGTGCGGTCGCCGTTCGGGATTCGGAATGTAAAAACCTACTGGAACGACATTCCGTTTACCGACGCGGGCGGCAACACGTACCTGAACCTGCTTGATTTCAATGCTGTTGGCCGCATGGAAATCATCAAGGGGCCGGGCGGCAGTTTGTACGGAGCGGGAACGGGCGGCACAATTTTGCTGGAAAGTCCACGGGCGGGGCTGGGAACCACGGTTTCAACCAATGCATTGGCCGGCAGTTACGGGCTTTTCGGCGTGAACGGAATGCTGCAAACCGGCACCGAAAAGATGAACGCCACGGCCTTGTACGCCCGCCAGGAATCGGCGGGTTATCGGCGGCAAACGCAGATGCGGCGCGATTTTGCGGGCCTGACCGCCAAGTTTTTCAGCAGTGAAAACCGCACGTTGGCCGTCAATGCGTTTTACAGCGATTTGGCATACCAAACGCCCGGCGCACTGACGCAAGCCCAACTGGAAGCCGACCCGCAGCAAGCCCGTCCGGCGGCGGGGCCAAACCGGGGCGCGGAAGAGCAGCAGGCGGCGGTTTTCAATGAAACATTCAACCTGGGTATCTCGCAGGAATATGAATTTTCCAGCCGCTGGACGAACAAAACCTCGCTCTACGGCACGCTAACGGATTTTACGGGCGTGGCCATCCGCAACTACGAGCGGCGCGGCGAGCAGGGTTTCGGTGGCCGCACCGCAACAACGTATCGCTTTGGCGAAGACGCGTGGAAGGGGAAAATCACGTTTGGCGGCGAGTTCCAGCGGGGTACGGCGGCCATCCAGACGTATGGCAACCGCCGTGGCAACCCCGACACGCTGCAATTCAACGATGAGGTTTGGGCTTTCCAAAAGATACTATTTTCGCAGGCCGAACTTGACTTACCCCGGGGTTTTTACCTGACCGCAGGCTTGAGTTACAACCAATCAAGTTACCGGCTGTCAAGGTTTTATCCGCAAAATACGGGCTTGCAAACGCGCAATTTCGCGCCGGTGGTGCTACCGCGCGTGGCGTTGCTCAAAAAAATCGGCGACCGGCTTTCGGTGTTTGGCAGCCTCAGCTACGGCTACTCGCCGCCCACTACCGACGAAATCCGGCCATCTACGGCCACATTTAACACCACACTGAAGCCCGAACGGGGAATAAACTACGAAATCGGGGCGCGGGGAAATTTGTTCCGGAATGTTTTGTCGTTTGATGTGACGGCCTTTTCGTTCGGCTTGCGCGAAACGATTGTGGGCCGCCGCACCGCTGATGGCGCGGACTTTTTCACCAACTCCGGCAGTACGGCGCAGCGCGGCGTGGAAAGCCGCATCACTTTCCAACCCAACGTGTTGCCTGGCGTTTTTTGGCCGGACACAAAACTCTGGCTGTC
>JANPIL010000007.1:0-3898 GCA_031424975.1 Sphingobacteriales bacterium | reverse complement strand
TGAAAACCAAAACCTTCCGACAGGATTTACTCTACCGCATCAATACCATTGAAATCCATTTGCCGCCCCTGCGCGACCGGCCCGAAGACCTGCTGCCGCTGGCCGACTATTATTTGCAACTCTACAGCCGCAAATACAACCGTCCGGTTGCGGCATTGAGCGGCACACTGCTTGAACGGATGCGCCGCTACCACTGGCCGGGCAATGTCCGCGAACTGCAGCACGCCATTGAGCGGGCGGTGATTATGGCCCAAAACGCGACCTTGCAACCCGAGGATTTCTTTTTCGGTTCGGAAAACGGCGACAGCGAACGTGCCACCGCCGAAGCCTTGCCGCTGGACGAAATGGAGAAAATGCTGATCCGCAAGGCGTTGAAGAAACACAACGGCAACGTGACCGAAGCCGCCCACGAACTTGGCCTGACCCGCTCATCGCTGTACCGGCGGCTGGAAAAACACGGGATGTGAGCGGAATGCGGAATTGAAAAAACGCAGGCCGGACACTGTGTGTCAGACCGCTATCGCGCATCGGCTTTTGGTGGAACGGGCAGATTTGGCGTTTTGAAAAGATACTGTTTTTTAAAAGCCCCCTCTTTCGGAGGGGGTTGCCTGCCTGTCGGCAGACAGGGGGGTGGCCGTTGGCGGCTTTTGTTTTTTCCATTCCTAAACCCATCGTTGCGTGTTTAAGACTTTCCGTGCGGGGCTTGCAATCCGGGTTATTGGTTTGGTGGTGGTTGTTTTCACGGGCTGCTACCTTGCCATCACGTGGCGAAACCTGTTTGCGGGGCTGCTTTTCCTGCTGCTGACCTTTTTGGTCAGCCTTGATCTGCATCATTATGTGGAGGGAACCAACCGGAAGCTGATCCGCTTTCTGGAATCGGTTCGCTGGTCTGATTTTTCCATCGGTTTCGCGGCCGACAACAAGCTCGGTTACAGTTTCCGGACGCTGAACAAGCAGTTCAACGAAGTGCTGGACGCTTTCCGGCTGGCCCGCGCCGAACGCGAAGCCAACTTGCAGTACCTGAACGCGGTGGTACACCACGTCAGTGTCGGGCTGCTGGCTTTTGATACCGAAGGCAACGTGGAACTGATCAACAATGCGGCACTCAAACTGCTGGGTATCTACCGGTTGCGCCAGCTATCCGAACTCCAGAAAACGCATCCCGACCTGATGGAAATGATCGGAAAACTGCGTTCGCAAGACAATGTGCTTTACCACACGCCCACCGACCAGCAACTTTCGGTGTACGCGACCGCAATCCGGCTGCGCGGCAAGGTAATCAAACTCATTTCGCTGCAAAACATCCAGTCTGAACTGCAACAAAAGGAACTCGAAGCATGGCAAAACCTGACGCGGGTGCTGCGGCACGAAATCATGAACTCAATCACGCCGATCACGTCGCTCATCGCCACCATGCGCGACATTGTGACCCAAGACCTGACGGTGAATGACGAAAACCACGAGGCTGTCGGCGACATCAGCGAAGCCTTGCGCACCATTGAAAACCGCAGCGTGGGGCTGCTGAATTTTGTGAATGCCTACCGCGACTTCACCAACATTCCGCAGCCGGTTTTAAAGGAGGTTCCGGTTTGGCAAATGATCCAGAATGTGGCGCGACTCATGCAAGCCGACACCAAAACGGCGGGCGTTGCCTTGGAATGCACCACCGAACCCGCCGACCTGACTGTGCGTGCCGATGCCGAACAGATTGAAATGGTGCTGATAAATTTAATCAAAAACGCCATTGAAGCCTTGGCGGGACAGGAAAACGCCGCCATTGTCATTGGCGGTGGCCGGGACGACAACCAGCACACGGTGATTGAAGTGACCGACAACGGAACGGGCATTATTCCCGAAGCGTTGGAAAAGATTTTCATCCCGTTTTTCACCACCAAGAAAACCGGTTCGGGCATCGGCCTCAGCCTGTCGCGCCAAATCATGCAGATGCACGGCGGAATGCTGAAAGTGACCTCGGAAGTGAATAAGGGCACCACGTTTACGCTCCGGTTCTGAAAACCAAAGGTAGCTGGACCTTCCAAGTCCAGCGGCGCGGTGCGTATGCATGATTCGGTACATACCCCGTGCGCCGGAAATGCTACAAAATAGTATCTTTCAAAAACCCCAAACCCGCCGGTTCGGTTGTCCGCAATTTGGCATCCCGGACGCGGAGCCACGCCGGACTTGGAAAGTCCGGCCACATTTCAAAATAGTATCTTTCCAAAAGCCCAAACCCACTTTCTGCCCCGCGCTGTTGCGTTCATTGCGGAAGGGCGGCAAATTTTTCGGGCAAATGCGGGGAAACCCGAAAAACGCACCGATATTGGTCGTTAAAAACCTGGTTTTTCATGAAGCTCCCCGTAACCGCGATTTTTGACATTGGCAAGACGAACAAGAAATTTCTGCTGTTCGATGCGGATTTCAACGAAATCCACCGCCGCTACACAACCCTGCCCGAAACCAAAGACGAAGACGGGTTTGCGTGCGAAGACTTGCCCGCCCTGACGCAATGGATGCAAAATACGCTGCAAAAAACCGTGGAATCAAAGGATTTCCAAGTGGCGCGTCTCAATATCTCCACCTACGGAGCCAGTTTTGTGCATTTAGACGCGCACCAAAAGCCCGTTGCGCCGCTGTACAACTACCTGAAACCGCTGCCCGCCGCGCTGGAAAACGACTTTTACGCCATGTTTGGCGGACAGGAAGCATTCTGCTTGCAAACCGCCTCGCCCGCCTTGGGAATGCTCAATTCAGGCTTGCAATTGTACTGGCTGCAACGCGAAAAACCCGCGACTTTTGCCCATATCAGGCATTCGCTTCACCTTCCGCAATATTGTAGCTGGCTGTTTTCCAAGCAGTTGTGCAGCGAATACACGAGCATTGGCTGCCACACCGGCCTTTGGGATTTTGGAAAAAACGGCTACCACGACTGGGTGAAAAATACCGGAATAGAACCGTTGCTGCCACCCATCCTGCCCACCACACACCGCACCAAAGCCAATGTTTTCGGGCAGGATGTGGTCATGGGCATGGGTGTGCACGACAGTTCGGCGGCGTTGCTGCCCTATCTGCTCACGGCCGCCGAGCCGTTTGTGCTGCTTTCCACTGGCACTTGGAACATCGCGCTCAATCCGTTTAACCACGAACCGCTGACGGCGGGCGAGTTGCAGCAGGACTGCCTGAATTTCCTGCGCCCCGACGGTGAGCCGGTGAAAGCGTCGCGGCTGTTTTTCGGCAATGAATTTAATGTCCAAACACAACGCATGGCCGCGCATTTTAACCGGCACGAGCAAAATTACCAGCACACGGTGGTGTTTGACGAGAACCTGTACCAAAAATGGAAAAACCACGGAAAACCGGTATTCCGCTGGGAAAGCCTGCAAAACCCCGCCAATAGTTCCGAAACCGACTGGGCGGCTTTTGAAACATTCGAGGATGCGTTTCACTGCCTGATGATTGGGCTGATGGCCTTGCAGAAGCATTCCCTCCAACTGGCCATAGGCTCCACGCCGGTCAGGAAGATTTTTGTGGATGGCGGCTTTTCGCAGAGCGATGCGTTCATAAACCTGCTGCTGCGCGAAATGCCCGGCTACGAGATTGTGGTGTCGTCTTCGCCGCTGGGGTCATCATTGGGAGCGGCACTGTTGGTACAAGACCGCGAAGAGGGGAAAACCTACGGCTTTGAGCAGAACCGCGTGAGTATGCGGTAGGTTTTCCGGTTTAGAAAACAGGGGGTTTGGGCTTTTCGAAAGATACTGTTTTGTAAAGCGGATTTGTGATTGGCCTGTTTCTTGTACCCGGATTGCCAATCCCGGACACACCGAATAACAGTTTCGTGCATCAGCGAACAGTACTTTGAAGAAAATCATGTAACTTGAAGACAAACCGTTTTTGTGATGAT
>JANPIL010000006.1:0-6541 GCA_031424975.1 Sphingobacteriales bacterium | reverse complement strand
GCCCGCGTCCACCAGTTTGCGGATGGCTTTCACCACCATTTCGCGGTCTTCGCGGTAAGTCACGCCAAACCATTTGGCGGGCGTGGAAATCACTTTGGTCTGGGCTTTTTGGGCATTGGCCATGTCGCCCATGAAGTTGGGGATGTAGCATTCGGCTTTCATTTCCTGTCCGCTCACGTTCAGGAAATCAACGAAATACTGCTCCATCAGCGCGAAGGCCGATGGCGGAAAACCCATGAAATTCATCGAGACCGGTTCGTCGCCGGTCAGTTCCACCCATCCGCTTTCGGTTTCGTAGTGTGCGCCGCCGGGGGTTTTCTCCACTTTGGTGCGTTCCACAAGTTCGGTCAGGTTGCCGTGGGCATCGGCCTGCAAAACGCCGCGCGCCACCGAGCCGTGTTCCGAAAGCGTGTTTTTGATTTTATAACCGATGTTCAGGTACGTATTGCCCTGCGGATCCATTTGCTGCAGTTCCTTGGCGATGATTTCAAACGATTCGGAGCCGTAAAAATCGTCGGCATTGATCATGCAGAACGGCTCGTGTACGGCTTCCTGGCCCATCAGCACCGCGTGGACGGTTCCCCAAGGTTTGGTGCGGCCTTCGGGCGGCGTGAATCCGGCGGGCAACTTGCCCAGTTCCTGAAACACGTATTCTACCGGAAACCGGCTGCTGAACCGCTCGTGGAAAATGGCTTTGAAATCGGCTTCGATGTCCTTGCGGATTACGAAAACCACTTTGCCGAAACCGGCGCGGATAGCATCGAAAACCGAGTAATCGAGCAAAGTCTCGCCCGACGGCCCCATGCCGTCCATTTGTTTCAGGCCGCCGTATCGGCTTCCGACTCCGGCCGCTAAAATGAGTAAGGTTGGTTTCACAAAAATGAAGAGAAGGATTTGGGTGGTTTAGTTGTATTTGTCAGTAGACAGGTTTGGCGTTTTCAAAAGATACTATTTTATTCTTGGCTGGCCGCTACTGTTTGGCTTTGTCTACGATAGACGTGACCGGCAGACGGGCTTTGTTGCACACATCAATGACCTTGATCACTTCGCCGTAGGCAATGGACTGATCGGCACGCAGGGCAACGGTCGGCTTGTTGAGTTTGCTGGCGGCGGCGGTCAGTTCGGCTTGCAGGTTTTCGTAGCTGACAGGCTGTTTCTCAATGTAATACTGCAATTGGGCATCCACATACAGATTGATTTTCTGCTTGTTGGGAATCGTCTGCCCGGTCGAGGCTTTGGGCAGCATCAGTTTGATGGCATTGGCACTGGACAGCGTGCTCATGATCAGGAAAAATACCAGCAGGAAAAACAGGATGTCCGAAAGTGCCGATGCTTCCACGGCAACTTCCTTTTTGTGTCTTTTGCGAAAATTCATGCGAGCGGGGGTTGTTGTCAGTCCAAAACCTGTTGCAGGGCGGCCAGTATCTTTTCCAATTTCGAATATTTCAAATAATCATTCCCGGAAAATCTTGCCTGCAAAGCGGCGAACTCAGCCTGCAAGTCCAAAAAATCCCGGCGCAGCGCGTAATATTGATCCATAACCGGCGCGCCATCGGCCAGGCGGCGGGCCGACACATCCCGGCCAATCTGATCCAACTGAATCAGGGCTTCGGAAAACCGGGCTTCCAATTCGGCAACACGATTATGGTCGTTCATGGTGTTTTCACTTGGCATTTTCAGCGGGTAAATCCGGTTAAAAGTAACGGTGGCTGCGCCCCGGCAAAATAGTATGTTTCAAAAAGCCCAAACCCGGCCTTGCTCACCGCCTTACCGCTTCTTTCAGCGGAACCGGACGGTGCAGGATGTCCATGAATTCAATGGCGGTCACTTCCATCTTGTGCGTGTTGCGTTCAATCATGTTGTTCAGGTACGTGTAGAACATATAGGCCGTTACGCCCACAATCAGGCCGGCCGCCGAGGTGATCATTTTCGTGTAGATGCCGCCCGTGATTACGCCCAGGCTGATGTTGTCGGCAACGGAAAGGTCTTGGAATAGTTTGAGCATCCCGATTACCGTGCCCAGAAAGCCGAACATGGGCGCAATGGCGGCGATGGCCGACAGGAAGCCGAGGTTTTTCTCCATCTGGTAGATTTCCACGCGGGCCGTGTTTTCAATGGCCGCCTCCACATCGCGGATGGGCGAACCAATGCGCGACAGGCCTTTTTCAAGGATGCGGGCCATCGGGAACTTGGCGTTGCGGCACACATCCGTTGCGCCCCGCACGTCTTCATCGCGGAGTTTGTCGCGGATCTTGCCCAGAAAATCGGCATCCATGCGGCTGGCCGAACGCACGTACAACGACCGTTCGATGAACAGGTAAATGGCCGCAAACAGCAGCAACGCGATGGGAAGCATGACCCAGCCGCCCCGGATGAGCAGGTCGAGCAGTGAAAGCTCGACTTGGGTGGAGGCGGTGGCGGTGCTGTCGGCAACCGATGAGTCGCCGGTAACTATTTGCAGGAAAATGTGTGCGAGCATTGACGGGTTATTTTTGATTGTTGGATTCTCGTTTGCCCTTTGCCATCCAGGAAACAGGCAGGTTTGACGGTTTCAAAAGATACTATTTCGCATTCAACGCTGGTTTTTGCCCCGAAAGTATGGCAAAGCTAACAATTTCCGCAGGTTTCCGTTGCATTGACTTTTGCCGGGCGGCGCATTTTCGGGACTGGGCCAGACTGTGCCATCCGCCATGCCCCAAGGCCACAATGGTTCCGGTCTGACACACAGTGTCTGACCTGCGTTGTTGTTCCTTCCGCGTTCCAGATTTCGCATTTATTTAATCCTGTCCGCATTGGCCGTCACAAAAGCCGCCCAGCTTTTGGTCTGGCGCACTTGGGTGGCTCCGCCCTGGTAAAAATGGCACAGTGCCACCGCCACCGCATCGGTGGCATCCAGCAATTCGGGTATCTCCTTCAGTTTCAGCAAAGTCTGGATCATGGCGGCCACCTGTTCTTTTGAGGCATTGCCATTACCGGTTACGGACTGCTTTATTTTCTTGGGTGCGTATTCAATAATCGGAATCTGGCGCATCAGCGCGGCGGCCATGGCCACACCCTGCGCCCGGCCCAATTTGAGCATGGACTGCACGTTTTTGCCATAAAACGGGGCTTCAATCGCCATTTCGTCGGGCAGGTATTCTTCTATGAGGCCGGTCAGTTTCTCGAATATTTTTTTCAGCTTTATTTCCTGGCCGGTATATTTGGTCAGGTTTATCACGCCCAACTGCAAGAGTGTCACCTCCTTGCCTTGTATTTTAAGCACGCCGAAACCCATGTGCCGCGTGCCCGGATCCACGCCCAAGATGATCCGTTCGGTAACTGCCTCTTTCATGTGTGCAAATTACTACGGAATATTGAAAGCCGGAAATTAAAGGCTGGCGGGTTCTGCCTTTGCGGGGGATACTATTTTGTCCTTCCGGAAAGGCAGAACCCGCCGCGCTTGTACTTGAAGGCCTGCCAGATTCCCAAAATCCGGCAAGCCGCACCAGCCTGAAGCCGTCGTACTTGTCACAGGATTCTTCCAGAAGGACAAACCATAAGGACAAAATAGTATCTTCCGGAAAGCTGAAAGCCCCGTCTTCAGCAGGGGCCAAACCTCTCCGGAAAACGATTCCGGGCAACCGCAAACACAACGCATATTGGAAATACTTTTCCTTTCATTCCAGTTTCTGTACACACTCCTGACGCTGGTTTTGTGGGTGGCCTGGCAGCGCATTCCCGCTTTTGGCAAGCCCGGTCCGGTTGCCGAAACGAGGATTTCCGTCGTAGTCGTAGTGCGAAACGAGGAAAGCAACATTGGCGGGCTGCTCGAAACCATTGCCGCCCAAACCTACCCGAAGCACCAGTTTGAAGTGCTGGTCGTGAATGATTTTTCAACGGATGCAACCGCCGCGATAGTCAGTGAGTTTGCAGGGAAAGCCGGTTTCACCTTGCGTTTGCTGGAACTGAAAGACTGCCCCGAACATTCGTTTCCAGCGGGTAGTTACAAGAAAAAAGCGATTGAATGGGCTGTAGGCCAAGCCGTTGGCGAACTTATCGTGACCACCGATGGCGACTGCCTCGTGCCGAAAAATTGGCTTTCGCTTATCGCCGCGTTTTACGGTCACACCCAAGCCCAAATGATTTGCGGCGGCGTTACTTTCACAACCACACCCGCTGCAAAACCGTCGGTTTTTGCGCAGTTGCAAACCGTGGAATTTGCCAGCCTCATTGGTTCGGGGGCGGCCACGCTGCGGCTGGGCGTGCCCACCATGTGCAATGCCGCCAACCTGGCCTTTGCCAAACAGGCGTTTCTGGAAGTGGGCGGCTACCGCGACACGGCCACGACCGCCACCGGCGACGACCTGTTTCTGATGCACAAAATCCACCGGCAGTATCCCGGAAAAGTTCAATTCCTGAAAAATCCGCAATCCGTTGTGCATACCTTGCCGCAGGCAACGCCCACCGATTTCTACGAACAGCGCAAACGCTGGGCAAGCAAATGGAGCCTTTACGAAGACAAACGGGTGAGCGGACTGGCGGTTTTTGTTTTCTTGGCCAACGTATTGTCAATCAGTGGTTTGCTGGCCGTGGTTTTCGGGAGTTTTCCGTTGGCTGTGTTTTTGGCGGGCATGATTATCCGCTGGCTGGCCGAGGGCGGGTTTCTGGTTTCCGTACTATACTATTTGCGAAAACGACATTCCGTGTTTTGGATTCCGGTGGTGCAATGGATATATCCGTTCTACGTGGTTTTTTTCGGATTGGCGGCGCAAAAGAAAGGCTACCGCTGGAAAGGGCGCGATTTGCGTTGATGTTTGCCGCCGATGTGCGTAAGTTTGTTGCTGCGCAACCTTAGAAACCACCGAAAAACCCGATGACCGACCACGAGATAGATGTGATTGACGAGCTGCATTTCGTGCAATCCTTTGCTTACCTGCTGGCAAACACCGGCCTTGCGGAAACGGAACTGCGCATAACGCTGTGGCAGTCGGCACAGAAAGGCTGGATAAAAATTATGCGAACCGTGGACGAGGAAGCGGACATGGAAACCGTGGATTTTGAAGGCTTCTGCCATACATTTCTTTATCTGGCTACCAAAAAAGGGCTGTTGGCCTACCATACCGGGCAATGAGTCTGCTGGTAAAACAGTATCCCCGCTAAAGACGGGGCTTTTAGCTTTCAAAAAGCCCAAACCTGCCCCGCATCGCAAGGCAAACCGCCAATGAAAACCATGCTTCCACTGACCGATACTGCTGAATACCAGTTGCACATCAAGCAGATGGAACTCAATTCGCTGCTCGAAGTGACGCAAGCCATCAACAGCAACCTGCCCGAAGATGCGTTATACAAGATTTACCATTTCATCCTGCGTGCCAACCTGAATATCCAGAAACTGCTGCTTTGCATCCGCGACGGGGAGTGGGAAACTAAGGCGGTTTTTGGCACCAAAGCACGTTTCGACAATATCCACCACGAACTTTGCGGGCTGGACGTAAGGGAAGCGACACACTTGGCAACCGCCGACATACCAGAGGTTTTCCGCGAGTTTGACGTGCTGATTCCGGTCTTCCACAAGGATGCCGTGTTGGCGTATGTATTTCTGAGTCAGGACATTGACGAGTCGCGGTTGGTGGCCGACACCAAATTTATCCAGACGCTGACCAACCTGATTGTAGTGGCGATTGAAAACAAGAAACTGGCCGCCAGCCAGCTTGAGCAGGAAGCCATGAACCGCGAATTGCAAACGGCCAAACGCGTGCAAAACCGCCTGTTTCCCAAGCAGCTGCCCGATAATGAACGCGTCGTTGCCAAAGTGGACTACCTGCCGCACCAATCCGTCAGTGGCGATTATTACGATGTGATTGCGCTGCCCGATGACAAATATTTCATCTGCATTGCCGACGTGTCGGGCAAGGGCATTCCGGCGGCCCTGCTCATGTCCAGCTTGCAGGCATCGCTGCGGGTACTGGTGCGGCAACTCACTGAATTGAAGCATATTGTGAGCGAACTGAACTACGCCCTATACCGGATTCTGGGCGGCGAGCGGTTTGTGACGGGCTTTTTCGCGCTGTACGACGGCCAAGCCAAAACGCTGTCGTACATCAATGCGGGGCATCATCCGCCGCTGCTGATCGGGGCCGACCGGCAAACGCAATGGCTGGCAAGCGGCACCACCGTGCTGGGCATTCTGGAGCCGCTGCCTTTCGTGAACAGCGGATTGCTGGAAAACACCACCGGTTTTTTGCTGTTCGGCTATACGGATGGCGCGGTAGAAGCTAAAAACAGCGTCGAGGAGGAGTTTGGCGAGGAACGCCTGCAACAGTGCGTGCAGAAATACTATCTTGAGGATGCCGAAAACCTGCATCCCAACGTAATCCGTGAAATCAATGAGTTCCGGGGCGAAATTCCCTTTTCGGACGATGTGACGCTGCTATCGTTCCGTATCCGGGAGTGAAATGAAGCGCGGGGAAAACAGTATGTTCCGGAGAGGCCAAACCCGGCGGTGCGAAAAGTGCAAGCGAGGACACTTGAACCAAGCTTAGGTCTTGGGCTTTCGCCATAC
>JANPIL010000005.1:0-4549 GCA_031424975.1 Sphingobacteriales bacterium | reverse complement strand
TTCGGTTATTTTTTGGTAAGACATGGGATTAATGGTTAAATGGCTGGATTGCAAAATAGTATCTTTCGAAAAGGCGAAACCCGCCCGGAAAAAACCCTGACTGGCGCGAGGTTCTGATAAATTGAAACTGGCGCGAGGTTCCTACCTCGTGCCGCCCATGCGGGCAGATTCCCATCTGCCGCAGCCGCAAGTCCGCCCGCGCCGCCGAGATAGCCTGCCTGCCGGACAGGCAGGGAATCTCGGAACATGGGCGGCACGGGATAAGAATCCCGCGCCAGTGGCGGAATCCCGCGCCAGTAGCGGGTTTTGCGCCACTGGCCAGAGGCTGCGGAAAAATAGTATCTCCCGAAAGCACAAAACCCCCCGGTTTCGGGAGGTTTTGTATTTTGTTGAATGTAAAGCCGGGTTACTGGAAAAACTCCTTCATCCGGTCGAAAAAGCCCTTTTCGTTTTTGGCGGGGCGGGGCTGAAAATTGTGCGCCGTGCGGAATTTCTCAATGATTGCCTCCTCTTCGCGGGTCAGTTGCTGCGGAGTCCAGACGTTGACGTAAATCAGTTGGTCGCCCCGGTTGTAGCCGTTCACGTTGCGGATGCCCTTGTCCTTGAGGCGCAGGATTTTTCCGCTTTGCGTGCCCGGCTCAATCTTGATTTTTACCTTGCCTTCAATCGTGGGCACTTCCAGATTGGTTCCCAGGGCCGCATCGGCAAAGTTGATGTGCAGGTCGAAGATAATATTATCGCCTTCGCGCTTGAGTTGCTCGTCTTCGGTTTCCTCAATGAGAATCAGCAAATCGCCGGCCACGCCGCCACGGGGCGGCACGTTGCCCTTGCCCGCCATGTTCAGTTGCATCCCCTCGGCCACGCCCGCCGGAATGCGCGCCGAAATGGTTTCCTCGGTGAGTATGCGCCCTTCGCCTGCGCAGGCATCGCAACGGTCTGAAACAATGGTTCCCTCGCCGCTGCACGTGGGGCAGGTATTAGTAGATACCATCTGGCCCAGCATGGTGTTGACCACGCGACGCACCTGCCCGTTGCCGTTGCAAGTGGCGCAGGTCTTGACCGAAGTGCCGTTTTTGGCGCCGTTGCCGCTGCACGTCTGGCAGGTGGTGTAGCGTTTCACCTTCACTTTTTTCTCAACGCCGTTGGCAACCTCGTCGAGCGTGAGTTTGAGCTTGATGCGCAGGCTGTCGCCTTTGCGCACCCGCCTGCCGCCGCGCTGTCCGGCACTGCCGAAAAAATCGCCGAAGGGCGTGTCGCCGAACATATCGCCGAAACGCGAGAATATGTCGCCCGCATCCGAGAAGCCGCCGCCGCCGTTCACACCTTGGTGGCCAAACTGGTCGTAGCGGCTCCGCTTGTCGCCGTCGCCAAGCACTTCGTATGCCTCGGCGGCTTCCTTGAACTTGTCTTCGGCGGCCGGGTCGTCGGGGTTTTTGTCGGGATGGTATTTGATGGCCATCTTCCGGTAGGCTTTCTTTATTTCCTCTTCCGTGGCTGTCCGCCCCACGCCCAGAATCTCGTAATAATCTCTTTTTGCCATGATTGTCCGGTTGGAATCCAAGGCCGCAAACTGATGCTTCCTTGGATTTCGCTTTTATTGATTTGCTTTTGTTGGTTCGCTATGATTCAGACTCCGACCACCACTTTTGCGAAGCGGATGATTTTTTCTCTCAGCGTATAGCCTCGTTCCACCTCGTCCACCACCTTGCCTTTCATATCGTCGGTGGGGGCGGGTATCTGGGTGATGGCCTCGTGGCTTTCACTGTCAAATTCCTTGCCCACGGCTTCCATCGGGGTCAGTCCGCGGCTTTCCAGTGCCTTGTACAGTTTCTGGTAAATCAACTGCACGCCTTGTTTCACAACGGCCACATCCTGCACTTGGTCCATGAATTTAATGGCCCGTTCAAAATCGTCGAGTACAGGCAGTATGGCAGTCATCATGCCTTCCTCGGCGGTTTGCAGGAATTCCATTTTTTCGCGGGCGGTGCGGCGGCGGAAGTTTTCAAAGTCAGCGTAGAGGCGCAAATACTTGTCTTTCATCTCATCGGCTTGTGTTTCCGCAAGTTCGGTGGCAACCGGTTGGTTTTCAGCCGTTTCAACGGCTTCTTCGTGCGCGTCCATTGGCATTTGATCCTCGTGCTGGCTGGTGTGCTGCTCGTTTTCGTGTTGCATGGCGGTAGGTGGCGTTTGGTGTTGAGTGCTAAAAATAGTATCTTTTAGAAAGGCGAAACCTTCCGGTCTGAATCGCCTACGGGTGTTTCAAGAATGTTGCCAAACGGGATTTTGGGGCAAAGATATGACAAGATGGCGGATTTCACCGCGTCTGAAACGCTGGTCGGCAATCGGTGGAAAATAGTATGTTTCAAAAAGCCCAAACCCCAATCCCCCCAGACCCATTTGCCCCGGCAGCGTTTTTCTGCTTACTTTGCAAGCATGGAACACCGCTGGTCTGTCAAGCCGAATGCCGATGAAGAAGCCATTGCCGCGTTGGTCGGGAATATCAACGTGAGCCGCACTTCGGCTTTGCTGCTGGCCCAGCGGGGCATCACCGATTTTGAAAACGCCCGGCTGTTTTTCCGCCCGTCGCTCACCCACCTGCACGACCCGTTCCTGATGCAGGACATGGAAAAGGCCGTGGAACGCCTGAGCCAAGCTATGGATAACGATGAGCCAATACTGGTCTATGGCGATTATGACGTGGACGGAACTACCTCGGTGTCAATCGTGTACGGTTTCCTCAAAACCCGCCATGCCCATTTGCACTTCTACATTCCCGACCGCTACGGCGAAGGTTACGGGGTTTCCAAAAAAGGCATTGACCATGCCCACCGGCAGGGCGTGAAACTGATCATCTGTCTGGATTGCGGCATCAAATCGGCCGAACTGGTGCAGTACGCCCAAACGCTGGGCATTGATTTCATCATCTGCGACCACCACCGCCCCGACGACAATATGCCGCCTGCCGTGGCCGTGCTCAATCCCAAACGCGACGACTGCCAGTATCCGTGCAAGGAACTGTCGGGGTGCGGTATCGGCTTCAAGTTTTTGCAGGCATTTTGTATGCGCAACGGGTTGTCGCTTGAAGAGTGCCTGTATCCGCTGCTCGATCTGGTGGTGGTGAGCATTGCCGCCGACTTGGTATCCGTCAATGGCGAAAACCGTGTGATGGCGCATTACGGCCTGAAACAACTGAACAAGCAGCCGCGCCCCGGTCTGAAAGCCCTGATGCGCATTGCCGGGTATGCGGATAAGGAAAAGGAACTGGACATTACCGGCATTGTGTTCGGGCTTGGGCCGCGCATCAACGCGGCGGGCCGCGTTGCCCACGCCCATGCGGCAGTGAACCTGCTGCTGGCCGAGTCGGAAGCGGAAGCCGAAAACTATGCCCGCGAACTCAACCTCAACAACCGCGACCGCCAAGGCTACGACTCGCATACCACCCAGGAGGCGTTGGAAATGATTGGTGCCGACGAAGTGCTGAAGATGGCCAAGAGTACGGTGCTTTTTAAAAACGACTGGCACAAGGGCGTGATTGGCATTGTGGCCTCCCGGTGCGTGGAAAAATACTACCGCCCCACGGTAATCCTGACCGAGCATGAACAAATGGTGTCGGGTTCGGCACGTTCGGTTCCCGGCTTCGACGTGTACGAGGCCATTGCGGAATGCGCCGACCTGCTGGAACAGTTTGGCGGGCACACCTACGCCGCCGGACTGACGCTGAAACGCGAGAATGTGGAGGCTTTCCGGCAGAGATTCGAGGAAATCGTGGCCGGACGCGTGACGGACGAGATGCTGACCCCGCAAATAGAAGTTGACTCGGTGATGCAACTGCGCGACATCAATTTCAAGTTCTACAACATCCTCAAACAAATGGAGCCGTTCGGCCCGGAAAATATGCGTCCGATATTCATGTCTGAGCCGGTCTTTGCCGACAATATCCGCATATTGAAAGAAGTACACCTGAAAATGAGCGTATTTCAGGAAGGAACGCCCTACTTCGATGCCATCGGCTTTGGCATGGCGGCCCCGCACTTGGATAAGGTGACCAATGGAAAGCCTTTCCGCTTGTGCTATCAGGTTGAGGAAAACAACTACCGTGGCAACCAGACACTGCAACTGATGATTAAGGACGTGAAGCCGGTATGATTGGAAGGCCAGCCACGCTGGAACAGAATTTGCACTGAAGCCGTGAATGCGGCGAAATAGTATCTTTTAAAAACATCAAACCCGCCGCCTTGCCAATTTCGCGGTTCCAAAGAAAAGTAGCTACTGTTGTCCGGGATTTGCAATCCGACATGGCAGTTTTTGTGCCGACCCGCCGGACTTGGAAAGTCCGGCTACGTTTTTGAAAATAGTATTTTTTTTCAACGCCCAAACCTACCTGTCTGTTTCAAGAATGCTCCTTCGCTCTGAGAATTTGGTTAAGAAATACGGAACCCGGATTGTGGCCAACGATGTGTCGGTGCAGGTGCAGCAGGGCGAAATCGTGGGGCTGCTGGGGCCGAACGGAGCCGGTAAAACCACCACGTTCTACATGATTGTGGGGCTG
>JANPIL010000004.1:0-3878 GCA_031424975.1 Sphingobacteriales bacterium | reverse complement strand
GCATTGAACAGGATGCGTTCCATTTTCTGGAATTGCTCTTGCAGCACCCGCCTTTCGGTTTCGGGGCGTTGGTTGGCTTCAGTGTGGTACACCAGCAGCCGGGGCAGGTAAAACAGCCCGGCAAACCAACTGGTCACGAAGATGATGTGGATGGCTTTGAGGTGGTTGTAATCCATGGTGCATTTTCGGTTTGCCAAAATAATACGGCTGTCGCGCGTCTGCGACGCGTGACGGTTGGTTCCGAGTCTGCGACTCGCTTGGCTGTGAGCCAAAACGCCAGCCGTAAAATAGTATCTTTCAAAAAGTAAAAACCTGCGGTTTTGCACAAGCTAAAGCGTGTGCTACTGCTTTTTGGCTTTGTAGTTCGCCTTTTGCAATTCCTGCGTTATTTTCTCCCGGAAATCGCCTTGAATCAGGATTTCGCCGTCTTTGGCCGAGCCGCCCACGCCGCACTTGGTTTTGAGCAGCTTGCATAACGATTCCAAGTCGGCTTGCGCACCCACAAAACCCGTGATGAGAGTTACTTGTTTACCGCCCCGGTTTTTCTTGTCCAGTTGCACTTTCAGGTTTTGCCCGGCGGGCGGCAATGTCAGCGGTTCATCGGGCTGGTTGGTTTCGTATTCAAAATCCTCTTTGGTAGAATACACGATTCCCTCGCGGTTTTTGTGCTTGTTTGCCATAGAACAGAATGATCGGTTTGTCTGCAAAAGGCAAAAATAGCCGATGCGGTTGTTCTTTTGTCATCGGAAAGCGAATGAAATCGGCTGCCGGTTGGTTTTTCGTGCGTTTTTTGTATTCTCCACAGCTCCATTGCTTGCCGCCACATGAAAAAACCCATGCTCCTCAACGTCATCACAATGTCGGCAGAGCCGGGCGGAAAGGCAGTGTATGACAACCAAGACACCATTGACCCGCGACGACTTAAACGCACCATCGTGAACAACCACCTGATTGGCAGGTACTTTTAGATTGATTTGTAAAAGATGAAAATTGGGGCGGGGCGGGTTTTGGTGTTTTGAAAGATACTATTTCCGGTTCATCCTTTTGTTTCCTTCGAACCTTGCAGAAAGCAGTGCTTACCGGTACAAATGTTTATTTGGAAAACTAGATTTTTTGCAACCGCAAAATCGTTTGTGGAGAATGGTATCACTCTTACTGCAAATGTGCTGTTTTTCTTTCAGTCAAGTAGTTCTCTTGTCTCCAAGTAACTGTCATATTTGATTTCTGTTTTTATTTTTTCCGATAAAACATGGTTTTCTATAAGAACTTCAATAACACCATTCCTGTGAATACCACAATTCATTTTGTTATATAAAACCTCAAGTGGTTCTTGACATTCCTTTGTCTTATTTGCTTTGTAAAGCTCAACATAACTGCGTGCAAGACTTTCAATCATATGCTCATTTTTAAATCTGTTAGCAACAGTAGTCAGTAATTGATAGTCGCCTTTTTTGTAATTAGAGATTAAAATGTCTGTGAATGGTTCGGGACGTTTCGCTTTCGGAATATTATCGATGGCAAACTGTCGAATATTATCGCTTCTTAGAAACTTCAGAGATTCAATAGCGTGTTCGTTGATTCTGTTTTTAGAAGTTGCTTTTTGTTTTGCAAACTTCAAAATAAACTCGCTGTCGAAAGGAAATTTGTGACTTGTAAAAACGTCAAGTAATTTTTCAATATTAGCCTTGTTTTTTTCTTCTAAAAGTTCCTCTGCAATTTTGTTTAGTTCAGCTTCTTTCAATTCTTTTGTGCGCCTGTAAGATAGAAACGGTTTGCTACTTATTACTTCGTCAATGATGTCCTTGAAAATTTGTGTTTCTCGAACGTGGCTCTTTCTGCTTTCTTCCGTTCTTTTAATGCAGTCAAGATACAACTTGATAAATTTGTTTTTTTCAGATAACTTTTCAAGTTCTCCAAAAGCTTTAATATTTGGATTGTCATCTTGAAAACGACGGATTATAGAATCGTCTTCCCAAATATTCGGATTTTTATCAATGTATTTTCCGAATTTTTCGGCAATGAATATCAGACCATTAAGACCATCAAGTTCTATTATTTCTGAATGGCCAACCCAATCGGAACCTTCGATTGGGTTATTTAAAAATCTGTCATAAATCGCTTGTCGTGCTTCATTGTCCCCTTGTTGGGCAAATAGTTTTACAAGGTCAAACAAGTGTGTCAAACTCCAAGTGTCGCTTTGTTCCGTTGCAAGCCCTTTTAAAATTACTTTTCGGATTTTCTCCTTTTTGTCTGAAAATGACACAAGTTCGAAAATATACTGTGCCCTGCTTGGTTCGGATTGTCCATCATAAGCATAGTTTCGTAGTGCTCCTTTTAGAATGTAAGTTGAAAAGTCAATTGTCGGATTACTTTTCGCTATCAGGTAGGCCTCGCCTGTCCCACGTTTTAGTGAGGTGAAAAATCTTCGTTTTATGTCTGCTGTATCGGTCATTCAAAATGGCTTATATCGTTTGTATAACTGCAATCGTTGCGCCTGTTCCCGCTTTGGGCGAACCGCAGGCAAAGGCGGCAAAGTGCTGCTTTTGTCTAAACTATCGGTTTTGCATCACATATCCAACGTGTATGGCGATTTTGGTACAGATAGGTTTTAGCCGGGCAGGTTTGGTGTTTTTGAAAGCTGAAAGCCCCGTCTTTAGCGGGGATACTATTTTTTCAACGCAAAACGGTAAACGCAAAACGCCCTTCAACCAGTCCATACCCGCAGGCTTGCCGGATGCACGCGCACTTCCAGCCGCGCCTCCATCAGCATCGGCTCGCCATCAATGTGGACGGGGGCCGCTTCGGCGCGTTCGACAACCACACCCGTAACGGGCAGCACTTTCAGGTAAGGCGACGTGTGCAGCGACTTGCCGAACAATTGCACGCCCAGCGGAATGGCCATGGGTGCCGGAAATGGACGCAGCAGGCATACATCCACCAAGCCGTCGGCAATGTCGGCGTTGGGCGAGATGTGGGCGTTGTTGCCGTATTGCCCGGCATTGGCGAAGCTGACCAGGAAAGCCTGCCTTTCATATACCTTGCTGCCAACGGTAATCCGGTATCGCTCAGGCTGGTAGGTCAGAAATTCCTGCAAGGTGGTGCGGATGTAGGTTTGGAAGCCGCGCGTGGTTTGCTGGTCGAATTTCATGCCGATGTACGCGTCGAAGCCCGTACCGGCAACGCAGAAAAATGGCTTTCCGTTGAGCGTGCAACTGTCAATAATTTTTTCGGTCGGGCTGTTCAATAATTGGATAGCCTTGACGGTGTTGAGCGGAATGCCCAAGTGCCGCGCCAAGCCGTTGCCCGAACCAAGCGGGATAATGCCCAGCGCGGTTGGCGTGCCCACCAATGCCGAAGCGGTTTCGTTCATGGTTCCGTCGCCGCCCACGGCCACTACGCAGTCAAACCCGTCGCGCACGGCTTGCGCCGCAATCTCGGTGGCGTGGCCTTGCGCTTCCGTGTGCACAACCCGGTAATAATCAACCGAATGCGGGTGCAGGTGCGCCGCCAGCAAGTCTTCGATTCTGGCCTTCGACCGTGTGCCCGCCCGTGGATTGACCACGAAAACAATGTGCTTTTTCAAGTCCGAACTCCGGTTTGTTGGCTGATGCTGGTTTTGGATGCGAAGTTGGCGCAACGCCCCCTGAAAAGCAAACAGCCCGCAACGTCGGGTTGCGGGCTGTGGATTAGTTTACGGCCATGCGGGGTTGTTACGTCCAGAGTTTTTCGGGATACACGCCCGCGTCCACCAGTTTGCGGATGGCTTTCACCACCATTTCGCGGTCTTCGCGGTAAGTCACGCCAAACCATTTGGCGGGCGTGGAAATCACTTTGGTCTGGGCTTTTTGGGCATTGGCCATGTCGCCCATGAAGTTGGG
>JANPIL010000003.1:0-4792 GCA_031424975.1 Sphingobacteriales bacterium | reverse complement strand
TCCATTTCTGAAATCGCGTTGATTTTCTGTGCAATGGAATCGCCATACCAAGGCTGTCCGTCATAGATTTCTTCCAGTTGACGGATGATTTGTTCGGGTTGCATTACAAGGCGGGTTTTGGCTTTTGAAAAGATACTATTTCCGCATTCTCCTCTACATTGGCATAATTCTTTGTTTCCGTACAGGAAATCAAGTACAAGAAACCACTTCTATCCATGAAAAAAGGAACCAGCGTGCAATGGAAATGGGGCAGCGGCATTGCCCACGGCAAAATAGCGGAAATCCACGGGGAGCCGGTTGAGAAAACCATCAAGGGCGAAAAAATCAAGCGCAACGGTACGGCTGATAATCCGGCCTTGATGATTGAGCAGGAAGATGGCGGAAAAGTGTTGAAACTGAAAAGTGAAGTATCAGAAGTGTGACCCCGAAACGTCTGAAACCCATACCAACGACCAAGGAAACCGGCCCGTGGCGGTATCCGCCCATGAACGGAGCCACGACCCGCTGAGAAAATAGTATCTTTTGAAAAGCCCAAACCCGCCGGATATTTAACGTGTCCGTTGGGTTTGGGCTTCTGTTTCATACGGATGGCCACATGGCGGTTTCGGCAAGGCGCATCTGCGCGCGAACAGGCTCATCGCCGCTTGATTTCCACGGGCTTGATATTGGGTTTGATGCTGAAGAGCCGCCGTTGCCGGTTGGCCAGCGAATCCATGGTGTATTGCCGCCTTTTGGCTTGCACGCGCCGTGCCAAGGCCGCATAGAGGCGTTGCGCGGTTGCATCTGTGCTGTCGGCTTCCAAATCGGTTTTCCAAGCCTCAAGTTTGCTGCGTTCCTGTCCGGTTTGGTCGTAGCAGACGGCCAGAATGTCGGGTACGCCGGGAAACCTGTTCAGGTGCGGAACGAGTTTTTCAAAGTAGCGGGTGGCGGCGGCATAGTTTTTCTCCTGCAAGTAAATCATCCCGATTTCGTATTCCAGCCGGTGCAGCGAAGTGTCGCGCTTCAAGGCACGCCGGTAGCATTGCACGGCACTATCGGGCTGGTCGGCTTGCTGGTATATCTTGCCCAAGTTACGGTTGATGGACACATTGTTCGAGTCCGTTTGCAGGCCCGCAAAGGCGTATTGCTTGGCAAGCGGATAGTTTTTCAGCCCGGCATACAACTCCGTGAGCCGGTTGTATGCCTGCACATAGTTGCGGCGGCGGCGCAGCGTGCCATTGAGCAGGGCGATGGCTTGGGCGGTATCACCGCCGCCCGCCGCCACGTTGGCCTGCCAATAGTAAATCTGCGGGTCGAACGGGGTGCGCCGCGCCGCCGACCGTAACGCCGCCCCGGCCTTGGTGTACTGCTGTTTGATGCAATACGTTTGTCCGCGCAGCAAATCCGCCTCCGCCGACTGCACACCCAGCTTTTCGCTCTGCACCGCGTCGGCAAACGCCGAATCTGTTTGGTTGAGGCTCAGGTATATCCGTCCGCGCAACACGTAATAGCGTCCGTATGCCTGGCCGGTGCGCCGGTTTTCAATGGCTTGGTTCGCGTCTTGCAAAGCCTTGCCGAAGTCGCGTGCCTGTTCGTGAAGCAGTGCGCGGCGGAAATGGAATTCACTGTTGCGCGGTTCATCATCAAGGGCATCGGTCAAGGCAGCAAGGCTGGTGCGCACCACGGCGGCTTGGTTTTGGGGCAGCGGCGGAATCTTGATTTCGGCCCGTTCGGCGGGTCGGCAGCCGCAAACGGCTGCAAGGGCGGTGAAGAGGATGAAAATTAGACGCATGGATTCTTGAAGGTTTTATTTGGCAGCCAACGGCTGCACATGGCGGCTGGCCGGAATAGTATCTTTTAAAAAGGCGAAACCCCGCCGCCGGACTTGGAAAGTCCGCCTACCCAGCCGCCCCGCAAAAATAACACGCCGCGCGGCATAAGCATCCCCAAATATGTTTTTGAAGCCAAAACCCGTTCCGGCAGCCCAAAACCGGCGGGCGGGCGTGTAACCTTTAATGCCGTGTTGGCAAACAAAATGTTCGCAAGGCAAACAATCCGTTGCATTATTCCGCGAAAAAATGCAACAGATTGTTCGTACCTTTACCTTGTGCGGCAAAGGTTTTTGGGCGAAAGACGAAATTTTCGCGTACTTTCGCCCCCGGAAAATAGTATCTCCGGGAAAGCCGAAACCCGTTTTTCGCGCCGCAAACCCAACCAACAGCCCATCCAACCACCCAACCATCCATGGCAGCCACTCCGCACGCATACAACGAAGACAGCATCCGGTCGCTGGACTGGCGCGAACATATCCGGCTGCGTCCGGGAATGTACATCGGCAAGCTCGGCGACGGCTCCTCGCCCGACGACGGCATTTACGTGCTTGTAAAAGAAGTGATTGACAACTCGATCGACGAGCACACGATGGGCTACGGCAAGACCATTGAAGTGAAGATAACCGACCAGCGCGTGGATATCCGCGATTATGGTCGGGGCATTCCGCTGGGTAAAGTCGTGGACGTGGTTTCCAAGATCAACACCGGCGCGAAATACGACAGCGGCGCGTTCCAGAAATCGGTGGGCCTGAATGGCGTGGGAACCAAGGCTGTCAATGCGCTTTCCGCATTTTTCAAGGTACAATCGTTCCGCGAAGGAAAAGCCAAAGCCGCCGAATTCCACTTGGGCGAACTAAAAACGGATGCCAAGGAAACCGCCACCAACGAGAAAAACGGCACATTGGTCAGTTTCGAGCCGGACGAGAGCATTTTCAGGCATTACCACTACCGCCCGCAATTCCTTGAAAACCAGATATGGAACTACGCCTACCTGAACGCCGGGCTGACAATTGTGTTCAACGGGCAGAAATATTATTCACAAAACGGCTTGCTCGACCTGCTGCAACGCCGCACCGATGTTGATGCCATCCGGTATCCGATTGTGCATTTGAAAGATGAGGATATTGAATTGGCCCTGACGCACGGCGACCAGTATGGCGAGGAATATTATTCGTTTGTCAACGGGCAGTACACCACGCAGGGAGGCACGCATTTGGCCGCTTTCCGCGAGGCTTTGGTGAACACCATCCGCAAGTTTTTCGGCAAGGATTACGATGCCGCCGACATCCGGGCCTCGGCCATTGCCGCCATCAGCGTGCGGGTGCAGGATCCGGTTTTCGAGTCGCAGACCAAGACCAAACTCGGCTCGCTGAACATGGCTCCCGAGGGCATCTCAGTGCGCAAATTCATCAGCGATTTCATGGAGCGGCACCTGGACGACTACCTGCACAAGCACAAGGACGTGGCCGAGGCCATTGAAAAGCGCATCAAGCAGTCGGAACGCGAACGCAAGGAAATTGCGGGCATCAAGAAACTGGCCAACGAACGCGCCAAGAAAGCCAACCTGCACAACAAGAAACTCCGCGACTGCCGCGTGCACCTGACCGACGAAAAAAGCGATGCGCGTTTCAACACCACGCTATTCATTACCGAGGGCGACTCGGCCAGCGGCTCAATCACGCAAGCCCGCAACGTGGATTTGCAGGCCGTGTTCAGCTTGCGCGGCAAGCCGCTCAACTGCTTCGGGCTGACCAAGAAAGTGGTGTACGAAAACGAGGAATTCAACCTGCTGCAACACGCCCTGAACATCGAAGACGGCATGGAAACGCTACGCTACAACCAGATTGTAATCGCCACCGATGCCGACGTGGACGGGATGCACATCCGGTTGCTGATACTCACGTTTTTCCTGCAATTCTTCCCCGATTTGGTGCGCAACAACCATATTTACATCCTGGACACGCCGCTTTTCAGAGTGCGCAACAAGAAGGAAACGATTTACTGCTATTCGGAAGACGAAAAACAAAAGGCGGTGCAGAAACTGGGCAACAAGCCCGAAATCACGCGGTTCAAGGGCTTGGGCGAGATTTCGCCCGACGAGTTCGGCCAGTTCATCGGCGAGGACATCCGGCTTGATCCGGTGATTCTGGAAAAGGAAAGTTCGATTCCGAAAATCCTAGGCTATTACATGGGCAAGAACACGCCCGAACGCCAGAAATTCATCATCGAAAACCTGCGCATTGAAAAAGATTTGCCGATGGAAGCGATGGACGCGGAATTGGTGGAAGCCGAGGCCGTTGAAGTGGCTTAATGGATATTTGCAACAGCGGGTTTGGCGGTTGAAAAACATACTATTTTGTCGTGACACACAAGGCTGATTGACAAGCAGGGTTTTGCTCTTTGAAAACATACTATTTTTTCTGACCACCTGACCATTTAACAACCAACCACTTGTTAACAACCAATCACTTGCAACCAGAATCCATCGAAACCGAACTCCAGAAACTCCGCCAGCAAATTGACCTGATTGACGGCCAGATGCTTGAGCTGCTCAACCGGCGCATGGCCGTGGTCAAGAGCGTGGGCGAACTCAAGCGTTCGGGCAATGCCATCATCTACCGTCCCGAACGCGAAAAGCACATCGTGGACCGGCTGATGGGCCTGAACCAAGGCTTGCTCAACCGCCCGGCCATCGAGGCCATTTTCCAGGAAATCTTTGCCGTTGCCCGCAACATCGAACTGCCCGAACGCATTGCATACCTGGGGCCGGAAGGCAGTTTCACGCACCAAGCCGCCGAAAGCCGTTTCGGTGCCATCAGTGAATACTTGGCCATGGGCAGCATCCGGTCGGTATTTGAGTCGGTGGATACGGCAAGGGCGCGGTTCGGCGTGGTGCCGATTGAAAACAACCAGGAAGGCAGCGTCAATGAAACGATTGATTTGCTGGCCGAAATGAACGTGAAAATCGTGGCCGAAGTGCT
>JANPIL010000002.1:0-6319 GCA_031424975.1 Sphingobacteriales bacterium | reverse complement strand
GGCGGGTTTGGCGTTTTCAAAGGATACTGTTTTCAATCACTTTTCAATCACTCAAAAATCTCTTTCATGCGTTCCTGCATCAATTCCGGGTTGCTGAGTCCGTCAATACCGATCACGGCTATCAGCCACACGTAATATGCCAATGAAAGTGCCGAGAGTGCAATGCCGATAATGGCGCATACACGTCCGGCATTCAGGTTCTTGAACGAGGCCGGCGTGTAGGCATCGGGATTGCTGTTATAGAGTGCCTTGGCCTTGCCCGCCAGCACTATGGCAATAACGCCCAGAATCAGGCCCACAATGCCGTAGCAGCAGCAAAGCACAATGGAAAGGATGCCCAGCACCAGCACGGCGGTTGCATTGGGGAGCGGCTGCTGCATACCGCCTTGGTTCAATGGAGTAGTTGTTTGCATGGGTCAGAAAAGTTGGTGGGTTTTGATTTTGACGATGTAACTGACAACAATGGTGGAAGCAATGGCAATGTATAAAAATTTGATAAACAACGCCCCCCAGCGGAAATTCATTTTCAAATGCAGAACCGTGAAACCCAACAGGAAAACCATGGGCATGGTGGCCGGATACAACTGCCACGACCCGGCAAAATCCCCGCGCAGCAGCGCAATGAAAGACCGCTGCAAACCACACCCCGGACAATCGATGAACAAGGTTTGCTTAATCGGGCATTTGAGCAAATGCGCTTCCAGCCAGCTCAATCCGGTTTGGTATGCACCGAGCAGCGCATAAAAAAACAGGGCGGAAGAAGCAGTTCCTGACATGGCGGGTTTGGCGTTTCGGGAAGATACTATTTTCACTGGCGACTGGCGCGAGGTTCCCACCTCGTGCCGCTCATGTTCCGAGATTCCCATCTCGGCGGGGCGGCCCCGGCAGATGGGAATTTGCCCGCATGGCTGGCACGGGATTGGAATCCCGCGCCAGCCATGCGGTTTTGGGATTCACAACAAATCAGTAAGCCCGCGCAAACAGCACCCGGCGTGCCGAAGGCTGGCCCGTGAGGATGCACTTGCCCGCTTCCGGTTCGGCATCCAGCGGAATGCAGCGGATGGTGGCCTTGGTTTCCTGTTTGATGCGGTCCTCGGTTTCGGGCGTGCCGTCCCAATGCGCCAGGATAAAGCCCGTTTTCCCGTCCAGCACTTGCTTGAATTCATCGTAGCTGTCCACGCGGGTGGTCAGGTGTTGGCGGAGGGTTTGGGCTTTTTCAAAGATACTATTCTGCATCTCGTCGAGCAGGGCGACTATGTATCCGGCCAGGCCGTCAAGCGGGAGCGTTTTCTTTTCCTTGGTGTCGCGGCGGGCAAGTTCAACGGTGCCGTTTTCCAAGTCGCGCGGGCCAATAGCAATGCGCACCGGCACGCCCTTGAGTTCGTATTCGGCAAATTTCCAGCCTGGCGTATTGCCGTCTTTCGTGTCGAATTTCACGCTGATACCCTTGGCTTTCAAGCCGTTGACGAGCGGCTGTATTTTTTCGGAGATGGCCGACAGTTGCTCGCCGTTCTTGAAAATCGGCACCACAACCACTTGAATCGGGGCCAGTTTGGGCGGCAGCACTAGGCCCTCATCATCGGAGTGCGCCATAATCAGCGCACCCATCAGGCGCGTACTTACGCCCCACGAGGTGCCCCACACGTATTCCAGTTTCCCGTCCTTGCCCGTAAACTTCACATCGAAAGCCTTGGCAAAATTCTGCCCCAGAAAGTGCGACGTGCCCGCTTGCAACGCCTTGCCGTCCTGCATCAGAGCTTCGATGCAATACGTGTCTTCGGCTCCGGCAAACCGCTCGCTGGCGGTTTTCACGCCGCGAATCACGGGCACGGCCATCCACTGCTCGGCAAAAGTGGCGTACACGTCCAGCATCTGGCGGGTTTCGGCAACGGCTTCATCGGCGGTGGCATGGGCGGTGTGGCCTTCCTGCCACAAAAATTCGGCGGTGCGCAGGAACAGGCGCGTGCGCATTTCCCAGCGCACCACGTTGGCCCATTGGTTAATGAGCAGCGGCAGGTCGCGGTAGCTCTGAACCCAGTTTTTATACGTGCTCCAGATAATGGCCTCGCTGGTGGGCCGCACAATGAGTTCTTCTTCCAATTTGGAATCCGGATCTACCATCAGCGCGCCTTTTTTGTCGGGATTGGCCTTTAGCCGGTAGTGCGTCACCACGGCGCATTCCTTGGCAAAGCCCTCGGCGTTTTTTTCCTCGGCTTCAAATAAACTTTTGGGTACGAACAGCGGAAAATACGCATTGGTGTGGCCGGTTTCCTTGAACATATCGTCCAAGGCGCGTTGCATTTTTTCCCAGATCGAATAGCCATACGGCTTGATGACCATGCAGCCGCGCACCGCCGAGTTTTCGGCCAAATCGGCCCGTTTCACCAGTTCATTGTACCAGGCCGAGTAGTCCTCGCTGCGTTTGGGTAGTGCTTTGCTCATGTTGCGGTTGGCGGGTTTGGGCAATTTAAAACATACTATTCTGCGGGCTTGCCCGGCGACCGGTTTCGCGGCGGCCGGGCGGGTCAGGCACGGAAGAATCCATGTCTTAAAAAATGTTAAAATTTGGCACGGTTTTTACGGTATATCACAAGACTGAATGCCAAGAAAAAGGCAGCGGTTTACAACCGGATTTTAATTTACTTTTACCAACATTAATGCATAAATTACGGACAAAACCTTTTTCGCCGTTTGCTTTGTTACCGGTTTGTACAAAAGTGGGCAAATATAGGTTTTTACACCCGAATGAAAAGATTAGCTCTTGAAACAAATTCGTTGCACACTTAACACACATACGCTCATGAAAACATACCAAATCAAACTCGTGGTTGCCATGGCAGTGCTTAGCTTTGCCGGACTCTCAGGCTGCAACCGCTCGCAAGTGGCGCAGGGCAGCGAAACCGACGACCTGTATTTTTCGGCCAAAGACCGCCCGGTGGCGGACTTCACGGCATCGGTGCAGCCGGTGACGGGAAACCGCAGCCAAAGGAATGCGAACCCGGATTACTCATCGCAGTATGACCAGCAAACGCGGCAAAACCCGGATGCCGCCGCCGTCAACGATACGTATTATGACGAAAGCTATAATACAGACCAACAGGTGGTGGGCAACAACCTGGCACGCCGCCGCAACAACAACCGCTACGGCTACAACAGCATCGTCCCTTTTGACAATTACGGTTATGCCAACAACTGGGGCGGAAACAACTGGAACGGCTACGACCCCTACTGGTCAAACAACATGGGCTGGAACAACTGGGGCGGCGGTGGTTTTTACGACCCGTTCTGGGGCGGCAACTCGTGGGGCGGCGGTGGCTGGGGTTATGATCCGTTCTTCCATGGTTCCTCTTGGGGAAGGCCCGGCTTCAGCGTGAGCGTTAGCTGGGGTGGCGGATTTGGCTGGAACCGCTGGAATCGTTGGAACAACTGGGGCGGCGGCGGCTGGGGCTACGACCCGTTCTGGGGCGGCAGCAACTGGGGCGGCAACTCGTGGGGATGGAACAATGGTTGGGGCGGCGGCTGGAATCGCGGCTGGGGCAACAATGTGTGGGTGAACAACAATTATTATTACGGCGGCGGCAACAACAACTATTACGGCGGCGGAAACAATGGTGGAAACAACAATGGCGGCAACAATGACCGACCCAATGGCCGTGCATACGGGAGCAGAAGCGACAGGAGTACGGAAGTGGTCAACCGCAACGTTGACAACACGCCGCGCACCGAACCGCGCGGTGGCCGCACGGATGCATCGCAAACGTATGCAAGACCCGAAAGGCCAACCCGCAGCGCACCCGTTTATGGCAGCCAAGCCGCCACTACTGGCAACGAATCAATAAATTCGGATAACCAAAATCGCTCCGGCGGACGCATTAATAGCGGTTATGATTCAGAAGCACCTGTTCGCCCCAGAGGAGTACAACCTCGCGACAACAATGCTCGTTCCAATAATTCTTTCGACTACCGCAGTGAAAACCGCAGCAACAATAATTACAACGGCGGTTCCGGGTCGGATTATTCGGCTCCGCAGCGTAGCAGCAACTACGGTGGCTTCAGCAATGGATCATCGCGGCAATCATCACAAAGCAGCACCCCTTCGTATAGCGCACCCGAACGCAGCACCCGCTCCTCTTCGAGTTGGGGAGGCAACAGCGGTGGCGGTAACGGCGGCGGAGGCCGTTCTAACTCTTCTGGAAGTTCCAGTGGCAGCAGCGGCTCAAGCAATTCAGGACGCTCATCCGGTTCCGGTTCCGGTTCGGGCTCCAGTTCCGGCTCAGGTAGCAGCAGTGGCGGTGGAGTAAGACCCCGTTAAACCCGGTTCAGTCGAAAGTCAGACCCGAAAAAATCCCCCGGCCAAACATGAACTTCCCGTTTATGCCGGGGGATTTTTTAATGCGTTGAAAAAAGCCGCCCCACGGTGGTTTATGAACACACTTGGCTTGGTTTTTGAAACCCATTGTTTCAAATAGTGCCATCTTCGAAACAATGTACAAAACAATCACACCGCTCATTTACAAATGATTATCACCATGAAAAACAGACATACAATCTTGTTCGGCGGCCTCTTTATGGCGGCAATGTCGGCACAATCGCAAAGCCTGGAAGACGGATTGCGCTTTTCGCAAAACAACGTTTCCGGCTCGGCTCGTTTCCAAGGATTGGCAGGGGCGGGTTCGGCGTTGGGCGGCGATATCACTTCGGCGGTAATCAACCCGGCGGGGCTGGGTTTTTTCCGCAAATCGGAATTCAGTTTCAGCGGCGCGTTGGGTTTTGCAGCCAACCAAACCACGTATTTGGAAAACAAAACCCGCGACAGCAAGGTGAGTTTCAATGTGCCCAATTTCGGTCTTATACTGGCCACTGGGCAGCAAAACAACCAGCGCGGACTGTGGCGGGGCGGAGCCTTCAGTTTTTCGCTCCAGCGGCTGGCTAATTTCCAAAATCAATTCACTTACGAAGGCGATAACAACCGCACATCGTTCTTGGATTATCTGGCGGAGAATGCCAGCAACGTCGATGCCAACTTAGACGACATAAGCGTGGCCGGCATCAACGATTACGGCTATTATGCCAACGACCGTAATTCGGGCGGCAGCTATTATGACGATTTGGCCCTGGCGCAGTTGGCCTATAAGAATTACCTTGTCAACCCGATTCCGGCCACAAACAACGGGCAGATAGTAAAGGACAGCCAAGGCAACACCGTTTACACCACCGGATATTATGCCTCCATCGGGCAGGCGGCCAAAATCAGGCAGCGCGAAACCATCAACACCACCGGCGCGGCCAACCAATGGAATATCGGCTACGGCGGCAATGTAGCCGACAAGTTTTATTTCGGTGCCACCGTCGGCATCGTTTCCGTGAATTACGGCTTGGAGAAAAAATTGAATGAAACCGTGTTGGAAACCACCCCCGTTTTCATCGAAGAACAAGAATACAGCCGTTTCATTGATGATTACACTTACACCGAACGGGTAAATGCGCGCGGAAGTGGACTAAACATATCGGGTGGCATTATTTACCGCCCCAATGACATCATCCGTTTTGGGGCATCCATCACCTCTCCCACCTCCATCCGCATCCGGGAAGATTTCAGCAAAGACATCAGTGCCAGATTCTACCAAGGAGCCATTTCCAACGGAACCACCAGCACCCAAGCCAACAATAATCCCGTACTGAACGAATACACCATCACCCGGCCTTGGCGGGCTTCGGGCGGAGTAGCGGTTTTCTTGGGCAAAAATGGCTTCATTACCGCCGATGCCGAATATGTGCCCTACAACTCAATCACGCTCAACGCGAATGGCGACCGCAGTTCGGGAGACACGCGTTTCAAATCGGCAGTGAACCTGCGCTTAGGAGGCGAAGCCCGGCTGGATGTGTTCCGGGTGCGTGCCGGTTTTGCCTATCAGGATGACCCGTACCGGAGAAACGGCGGTGATAATTTGGATCGGAAAACACTCAATTTTACGCTTGGCGGCGGCATCCGGCAAAACAAGTGGTTCATGGATGTGGCGGCTGTCCACTCGCGCCGGCAAAGCGGATACACGCCTTACATACTCAGCTCGGACAGGGTTCCGTCCGCAATCACCCAAAATGCGGCCACCAATATTGTGCTGACGGTAGGCACGTTTTTCTAACATGGGCGGGGTTTGGACATTTCAAAGCATACTATTTTTCCAGAAAGCCCCTCAGCCAAACAGCCGGGGGGCTTTCTGCTTCAGGAAAGATACTATTTTGGCAGTGTCGGTTTCATGGGGCAACAGCCTGAAACGGGCAGTTTCGTAGAACGGGAGGCGCGTTTGCAGCATTGCCG
>JANPIL010000001.1:0-8283 GCA_031424975.1 Sphingobacteriales bacterium | reverse complement strand
TGATATACTCCGCCGCCAAGCGGTCGCCGCCGCTTACGTAGCCCCGCCCATGAAACTCAGGCGATGCGAGTGTCTGGATGGTGGCTTTGACGCGGTTCATGTCTTGCGTGCGGGCAGTCCACGCGCCGCAAAAGAACAACGCTGCCAGCAAAATGCGGGTTTTCAATCGGGGTGGGTTCATGGCTGCAACTTGAGCGGCAAGGGGGTTTTGCCTTTGCGAAACATACTATTTCATCCATAAAAAATGCCACCGGATTGCACGGGCCACGCGCCGGCCACACACAGAAAACAATGGCGGCCTGTGGGTGAACCAATGTGCAATCCGCAGAAAACCGGTGGCCGAAGGAAAAGCCCAAACCCGCCTTATGCCGCCACCAGTGCGCCGTAGGCATCGGCGGCCAGCAGCGTGTCCAATTGCGACGCGTCGGCGATTTGTATCTTTATCATCCAGCCTTTGCCGTACGGGTCTGAATTAACCAGTTCAGGCGCGTTGTTCAAGTCGGCATTCACTTCCAGAATGGTTCCGGTCACGGGGATAAACAAGTCCGAAACCGTCTTGACAGCCTCCACCGAGCCGAAAATCGCGTTCTGTGTTATTTCCTGCCCTACTGAATTGATGTCCACATACACAATGTCGCCCAGTTCGTGGGCCGCAAATTCGGTGATGCCCACATACGCCACATCGCCTTCGACGCGCATCCATTCGTGGTCTTTGGTGTATTTGAGTTCGCTTGGGAAATTCATGGCCTGTATTTATTTGATAGTTGGAAAATTGACGGGAAAACCCAAGGGCGGGTTTGGCCTTTTGCAGGGATACTATTTTCAAACGCTATTTTCCGGCCCGGTAAAACAAGGGGCGGCCCAAATCGTTTTAAATTCGTTTGTAATGATTTTAAATTACCGCCTTACCTTTGCGTAAGCCGCTGCCTGAAAGGGGCAAAGATAAAAAGTAAATCGTGAAAAACGCGTCGCGAAAACGGTCTGGCTGAATTCTCCAAAGTCAATCGCAGAAGCGAGTCGGTTTAGAATGCGTTTAAATCTGTCATTCCCGTTCAGCGTTCGCGCCGTTTTTTGAATCTTTGCGGTTCTTACTGCCTGCATTGGCTACTTGTTGAAAACCTTAACCCGAACGCTGCATGAATACGCGCAAAATCAATGAGATTATACGCAAGATAGCGGAATTGTCGCAGCAAAAAATCACGCCTTCGCAGGAGAAAGAAGCGTATTTGCGCGAGCAAGACTACGCCGTTGAAGACGTGGATCGGTTTGTGGACGACTTAGTTTTCAAAGGTCAGAAAATCGGCTTCACGTTCCTGCAAAACCACCTCCCGAAAACCGAACTGGCCGACTTTCTGGAGAACCTGACCTTTCCGGTCATTTTTTTCCACCGGATTGGCGGACGGCAGGTGGAGCCGCTGCTGGTGTACCGCGATGGCAGCGAAAACCTGGTGGGAACCTATGCCGGCTCGGAAGAGCTACTGAACGCGTCGCGTTTGCGCGAAGCATCAGGCGAGTTCCTGTTGCGCAGCAGTTCCGCCGATGAGAGCAAGAACGGGCAAGTGCTTTTTGTGACATCCTTCCCGGTGACCTACCTTGCCGACCAGCCAATGGGCGATGAAGCGGAGAAAGAGCCGCCCACGCCCATGCGCCGCCTGCTGAACCTGCTGGGTACCGAACGCAAGGATATTTTCTACATTTATGTGTATGCCGTGGTGGTGGGCCTCATCAGTCTGGTGCTGCCGCTGGGCATCCAGGCCATCATTAGTTTGATTTCGGGCGGCATGATTTTCAGTTCCGTGGTGGTGCTCATTGCCATCATCATTGTGGGTGTGATGGCTTCGGGCGGCTTGCAAATCATGCAGATAACGCTGGTGGAGGTGTTGCAGCAGCGCATTTTTGCGCGGGCGGCGTTTGAGTTTACCTACCGGCTGCCCAAAATCCGGCTCAACGCGCTTTCCAAGTATTACCCGCCCGAACTGATGAACCGGTTTTTCGACGTGATAAGCATCCAGAAAGCCCTGCCCAAACTGCTCGTGGACATGACCGGAGCCTTGCTGCAGATTCTGTTCGGGCTGGTGCTGCTTTCGTTTTACCACCCCTTTTTCCTGGCGTTCGGCGTGGTGCTGGTGCTGATTGTGCTGGCCGTGTTTTACCTGACCGGCCCTAAAGGCTTGAAAACCAGCCTCACCGAATCCAAATACAAGTACAAGGTGGTGTATTGGCTGGAGGAAATAGCCCGCACGGTGAGCAGTTTCCGGCTGGCAGGCGATACCAACCTGCATATGCAGAAAATGGACGATTACGTGAGTAACTACCTGTACTACCGCAAAAGCCACTTCAGCGTGCTGCGGACGCAGTTGTTTTACATCGTCATTTTCAAGACGCTGGTCATTGGCGGGCTGCTGATTCTGGGCACGCTGCTGGTGGTGGGCCGCGAAATAACGTTGGGCCAGTTTGTGGCCTCCGAAATCGTGATTGTGCTGGTGGTGGCCGCCGTGGAGAAAATAATCGTGAACATGGACACGGTGTATGACCTGCTGACGGCCGTGGAAAAGATAGGGGCCGTGACCGACCTGCCCTTGGAAAAGGAACGCGGCAACCGCGCCGCCCTGCAAAGCGACCCGAATGGGCTGGCCGTAACGGTAAAGGATTTGAAATACCAGTACCCAACCGGAAACAGTGCCTTGGAAGGCGTGAGTTTTTCCATCGGGGCGGGCGAGAAAGTAGCCATTGCGGGCACGCACGCGTCGGGCAAGAACACGCTGGCCAAACTGCTGGCCGGTGCCATGAGCGATTATGATGGTGGCATTACCTACGACGGCATTTCGCTGCGCGACATCCACAGCCACTCCATGCGCGTGGCCGTGGATAACTACCTGTTCGACGAGGCCGTGTTTGAAGGCACTATCTTGGAAAACATCTCCATGAACCGCACCAGCGTGAGCTACGAAAATGTGCGCTGGGCGATTGAAAAGGTGGGCCTGAGCGGTTATGTGAACAAGCTGATCGACGGGCTGTCGACGAATATCGGCGCGGAAGGGAAAAAGGTTTCCGACAGCATCGTGCACAAGATACTCTTTGCCCGCGCCATCGCCTCCAAACCCAAACTGCTGGTGCTCAAAGATACGCTGCCCGAAATGTGCCGCTCTGACCGTACCAAACTCATCGCTTTCCTGACCGGCCCCGACACGCCGTGGACCCTGCTGGCCGTGACCAACGACCCCTTGATGCTTTCCAAGTGCGACCGCGTGCTCCTGCTCGATGGCGGCGAACTGGTGGCGCAAGGCACTTACCGCGAACTGGAGGCCAACCCGGTGATGCGGGAGGCGATTTTTCAGGAATGAAATACCCCCGGCTCCCAAATAAAGGGAACTTTCGGATAGCGGGTTTGGTATCTTTGAAAGCTGAAAGCCCCGTTTCCGCCTTTGGCGGAACTTTTAGCTTTAGCGGGGATACTATTTTCCAATGGCGAATTTTGAATGACAGAATGAGTGAATGGAGGCAAGACAGCCGCTTGCCTTCGGCGAGTGGCAACAGCCCAGGCGGTAGCCACTGTCCGGCGGCGAAGCCGCGCCGGGTAGCCATTGGCCGGTAGCGGATTACTTTGCCGGGCTTTTTTGTGCGCGACATCAATTGACAACAACCCTTGGGTTCTTTCACGGATCAACACTCCGCGACCATCCGAACATTTGCCTCCCCTTCGGGGCCGGGAATTTTTACTTTTACTGCCATGCTCAAGATATCCAACCAGAAAATAAACGCCCAAGACGTTGAAAAGCGCGTCTATTCGCTCAAGACACTGAATACGCCAAAATCCGGCAAAGTGCTGGCCTACTGGCTCATGGGCATTTTTGTGTTCTTTTTCCTGTGTCTTTTCCTGCCCTGGCAGCAAAACGTGCAGGGAACCGGTTTCGTAACCGCCCTCTCGCCCAAAGACCGCCCGCAAACCGTGCAAACCGCCATTGCGGGCCGCATTGAAAGGTGGTTCGTGCAGGAAGGGCAGGCCGTGAGCAAAGGCGACACTATCCTGACGCTTTCCGAAATCAAGGACGATTACTTCGACCCCGAACTGCTGACCCGCCTCGGCGAGCAGATACAGGCCAAGAACGATGGCATTGCCGCCACCAAAAACAAGGTTGTGGCCCTGAACGAAAACATTGCCGCGCTGCAAGACGGCCTGCAACTGAAATTGCAGCAGGCGGCCAACAAGTTGCAGCAGGCACAGTACAAGCTCCGCATTGACAGTGCTGACTTGCAGGCCGAAAACATAAACCTGCAGATTGCGGAAAGGCAGTTCAAGGGCGGCGAGAATATGTACAACGCCCAACTGATTTCGCTCGTGGATTTTGAGCGGCGCAGGGGCAAGTTGCAGGAAACCCGCGCCAAACTCATCTCATTCCAGAACAAGGTTCTGGTCTCGCGCAACGAGATTATCAATGCCCGCGTGGAGCTGAGTTCCATCCGCGCCGAATACGCCAAGGAAATCGCCAAGGCGCAATCCGACAAAAGTTCGGCGGTGTCGTACCTGGCCGATGCCGAAGGCGAGCTTTCCAAGCAGCGCAACAAACTATCAAGCGTGGAGGTGCGCGTGCAAAACCGCGCCGTGATTGCGCCGCAAGACGGATTCTTGGTCAAAGCCCTGAAGGCTGGCATCGGCGAGACGTTGAAGGAAAACGATGCCATTGCCACCATCCAGCCCGCCCAGCCCGCCAAAGCTGTGGAACTGTACGTGAAGGCCATGGACGTGCCGCTGCTGCAAAAAGGCCGCATTGTGCGCGTGGAGTTTGATGGCTGGCCCGCCTTGCAGTTTTCGGGCTGGCCCAGCGTGTCGGTGGGTACGTTTGCGGGGCGTGTGGCCGTGATTGACTACGTGAACAGCAAGGATGGCAAATACCGGCTGCTGATCACCCCCGATACAGCGGAAGAAGAGGGCTGGCCCGAGCAACTGCGCCTTGGTTCTGGTGCCAAGGGCTTTGTGATGCTCAACGACGTGCCGGTGTGGTTTGAACTCTGGCGGCAACTCAACGGCTTCCCCGCAAGCCTGCAAAACCCCACGCCGGGAGCCGAAGACCAGCAGCCGGGAAAGGAGGAGAAAGATGGGAAATAGCCATTCGGGGTTTGTCGGATTCAAGGATTTCCGGGATGGAAGGCAACTCAGGTCAGACACTATGTGTCAGACCGGCATCGGCCATCGGCATTCAAGTGAGGTTTCTATGTGTGGGGTTGCTACATGGACAAATCTTGGCCCGGACAAAATAGTATCTTTCAAAAACGCCAAACCCACCCGCCTGAAACCGGCCGTTTCTCTGCTGCTTCTTTTTTGTCTCCTGCCATTCATGGCCACCGCCCAGACCGCCTCAAGCGGCAAAACGGCGGGCTTGACGGAATCCAAGACCATGGCCAGCGGGGATTTTTTCAAGCTCATCCTCAAAAACCACCCGGTGGCGCGGCAGGCGGCTTTGCTCACGCAGCAGGCCCGGAGCGAGATCAGGCTGGCACGCGGCGAATTCGACCCGAAACTGGAAGCCTTTTACGAAAACAAGCAGCTTTTCGACGCGAAAAAAACCGAACAGGTGGATTATTACCACCGCTGGGAAAGTGCGCTGAAAATTCCGCTCTGGATTGGCGAACTCAAAGGTGGCTACGAACGAAACGTGGGCACGTACACCAACCCCGAAACCGCCACAGGCACCGCCGGGCTGGTATTCGCCGGTATTTCAATGCCGCTGCCCATCAGCCGCGACTTTGTGATAGACCAGCGGCGGGCGGCCTTGCGGCAGGCGCAAGTGTTCAGGAACATTGCCGAAGCCGACCGCGTGAAGGAAATAAACAAGCTGGTTCTCAATGCCGCCAAGGATTACTGGGAGTGGTATTTTGCCTACAACGAATACGCGATGTTGCAGGAGGCGTTCACCTTTGCCGATGTGCGGTACCGGGCCGTGCGGGGCCGTGTGACCGAAGGCGACTTGGCGGGCATTGACTCGGTGGATGCGCAAACCGCCCTGCAAGACCGCACCATCCGGTTGCAGCAAGTAACCGTGGATCTGGCCAATGCCCGCCTCCGGCTTTCGAATTACCTGTGGGGCGAAAACGATGTGCCGCTCGAAATGCCCGACGACATTGTACCCGAAGGCTTTGGCAGCGACCGCACCGCCGTGAATGCCACCACCCTGCAACGCCTCCGCGACCTGGCCCAAGCCAACCACCCGGAACTGCGGAAACTGGTTTTCAAAAACGACCAGTTGGTCATTGAGCGGCGTTTTCTGCGCGACCGTTTCAAGCCCAACGCCCGCCTCAACTACAACGCCCTCTCCACGTCGGCCAACGTTGTGCCCGCAGATTTGGGCATGGCTTATTTGCGCAACAACTATAAATGGGGCTTTGAGTTCGGCTTCCCCATTTTCCTGCGCAAGGAACGGGGCAAGCTGTCGCTGAACGAAATCAAAATCGAGCAGAACGACTTTGAGCGGCAGCAGGCCAACCGCGAAATCCTGAACAATATCCAAGCCACCTACAACGACTTGCAGAACCTGGACATACTCATCCGGCAGCAGGAAGCCCTGATTGCCAACTACCGCCGCCTGCGCGATGCCGAGGTGCAGAAATTCGACAACGGCGAAAGTTCGCTTTTCCTGATCAACGCCCGCGAAACCAAACTGATTGACGAACAGGTGAAACTGTTTTCGTTCAAGACCAAATACGCCAAGGAAAAAGCCGAATTGCTCTGGGCGGCCGGCCTGTCGAGCTGGGATGAGTTGTGACCGGATTGCGGGTTGGCGAAACAGTATGTTTCAAAAAGCCCAAACCCGCCTTTTGTCATTCTATTCCTCATCATTCCGACAAAGGATGACAAGGCGGTTCGTTGCCTTGGGCTGTCGTTTGCGGACTGTAGGCTATGAACTGAGAATAGTATCTTGCAGAATCCCGAAACCTCCCGGCCCCTGTTTTGTGTTTACCGGGTAAAAACCCCCATTTTCCCGTTTACCTTTGAGCCATGAACACACAACAAAGCCAAGAACTTTTCGCACGGGCCAAGAACCACATTCCCGGCGGGGTCAATTCGCCGGTGCGGGCATTCCGTGCGGTGGGCGGCAATCCGCTTTTCATCAAATCGGCCAAGGGCGCGTACATCTATGACGAGGACGGCAACGCCTATCTCGAACTGATCAACTCTTGGGGCCCGATGGTGCTGGGCCACGCCCACGAACTGATTCAGAAGGCCGTGGCCGATTCGCTGCAACATTCGTTTTCGTTCGGTGCGCCCACGCGCAAGGAAGTGGAAATGGCCGAACTGATCGTGTCCATGGTGCCATCCGTGGAAAAAGTGCGCATGGTCAGTTCGGGTACGGAGGCGTGCATGTCGGCCATCCGGCTGGCACGCGGCTTCACGGGGCGCGACAAGATCATCAAGTTTGAGGGCTGCTACCACGGCCACGGCGACAGTTTCCTGATTGCCGCCGGTAGCGGAGCCATGACCATGGGCGTGCCCGACAGCCCCGGCGTACCGCAGGGCGTGGCCGCCGACACACTCACGGCCCCGTACAACGATTTGCAGGCCGTGGAGAAAATAGTATCCGAAAACAAGGGCAAACTCGCCGCCATCATTGTGGAGCCGGTGGCGGGCAACATGGGCTTAGTGCTGCCCAAACCGGGTTTTCTGGAAGGGTTGCGCGAAATCTGCACCCGCGAGGGCATGGTGCTGGTTTTTGACGAAGTGATGACCGGTTTCCGGCTGGCCAAGGGCGGCGTGCAGGAACGCTTGGGTGTGCGGGCCGACTTGGTGACAATGGGCAAAATCATCGGTGGCGGATTGCCCGTGGGGGCGTATGGCGGCAAACGCGAAATCATGGATTACGTGTCGCCCGCCGGGCCGGTGTACCAAGCAGGCACGCTGTCGGGCAATCCCGTGGCCATGTCGGCGGGTTTGGCCATGCTGCACTATTTGAACGAACATCCCGAAACCTACCAACGATTGGACGAAATAGGCGGCAAGATAACCGCCGGAATGCAAGCGAATATGCAAAAGCTGGGCGTGGATTACACGATCAACCAGATTGGCTCCATGTTCAGCATTTTCTTTACCGGCCAGCCCGTTCACGACTTTGCAACGGCCAAACGCGCCGACCTGCAACTGTTTGCCAGGTATTTCCAAGCCATGCTGCGGCGCGGCATTTACTTAGCCCCGTCGCAATACGAAAGCCTGTTTGTGTCCACGGCACTGACCGACGAGCATATCGAAACGATTGTGCGGGCCAACTACGAATCGCTGGAAGAGATTCTGGT